>NZ_CAXBDN010000446.1:0-1533 GCF_963974375.1 uncultured Marinobacter sp. | reverse complement strand
GTGTCACCGGGCCACTCACCAGCACCACCTCAGCGCCCGCATCCCGCGCCGCCTCGGCCAGGGCATAGCCCATTTTTCCGGAACTGTGATTGGAGATAAAACGCACCGGATCCAGCGGCTCCCGCGTTGGACCGGCGGTAATCACCAGGCGCTGCCCTGCCAGAGGCCTGCTCCCGCCGTCAGCCACCGGGCCCACCGCTGCCGCCACTCTGGCGGCCAGGGCTTCCGGCTCCAGCATGCGGCCAGGCCCCACATCACCGCAGGCCTGACTGCCCTGGTCCGGCCCCCAGAGCTCCACCTGCGGGTCTTCCGCCAGTACGCGAGCGTTGCGCAGGGTACGGTGGTTTCGCCACATGGTCTGGTTCATGGCCGGGGCCAGCCGGATGGGCGCTTCGGAGGCACTGCACACCGTGGTCAGCAGGTCGTCGGCCATACCGGCGGCCAGGCGCGCCATAAAATCAGCAGAGGCAGGCGCCACCAGAATCAGGTCGGCCCATTTGGCCAGCTCAATGTGGCCCATGCCCGCTTCGGCTTCCGGATCCAGCAAGGAGGTTCGTGCGGGGTTGCCACTGAGTGCCTGGAAAGTCAGCGGAGTCACAAACGCTTCCGCGCCGCGGGTCATCACCACCTGGACCTGATGTCCGGCCCTGGTCAGCAGGCGAACCAGCTCCGCGCTCTTATACGCGGCAATTCCGCCGGTCACCCCTAGCAGGATACGTTTCTGGACCATATCAACTCCACCTGATCACTGGTTACACCCCTGCTGCCAAGGGTCAGCATAAAAGGCTATAAGATAGCATTACCGCCTCTTCCCCGACAGTATTGGCTGTGTGATAAGATGCACGCCCAATACAACAACAGGCACCCAGGGAGAGGTCGGGCCGCCAGGCAACCAGGGAAGCCAGATCGTGCCCAATGATTCATGGCCGCAAGATGAGCGGCCCCGCGAACGTTTACTCAGCAATGGTCCGCAAAGTCTTGCCGACGCCGAACTACTCGCCATCTTCCTGCGTACCGGCACTACCGGCATGCCCGTCATGGAGTTGTCGCGTCAGTTAATCCGCCAGTTCGGCGGCCTGAGGGGCCTGATGACCGCCTCCTGCACCAGCTTCTGTAGCGTAAAAGGCATGGGCACCGCCAAATATGCCCAGGTTCAGGCGGCCATGGAAATGGCCCGCAGAGTGATGGACGAACCCTTGCGCCAGGGCGATCCGCTGACCTCGCCGGAAGACACCCGGCGTTTTCTGCGAAGCCGCCTGGGCACCTACCCTCACGAAATCTTCGCAGGCCTGTTCCTGGACAATCGTCACCGGGTGATTCGCTACCAGGAGCTGTTTCGGGGTACTATAGACGGCGCAGCTGTGTATCCGAGAGAAGTGGTTCGCCAGGCTCTCGAACACAACGCGGCGGCGGTTATTTTTGCCCATAATCATCCATCCGGTGTTGCCGAACCCAGCCAGGCCGACATTTCCCTGACCCGCAGGCTAAAGGAGGCTCTGGGACTGGTCGACATCCGGGTTCTGGATCATATGG
>NZ_CAXBDN010000445.1:0-1572 GCF_963974375.1 uncultured Marinobacter sp. | reverse complement strand
TATGGTGCGTTATGTGAACAATCTGGGCACAGAAGAAGCACTTGCCTATAAAAGCAACATATTGTTCAAGCAAACCGGTGAACGATATGCCGCCCCCGGGGGCCACATCCGACCCTGGTATTATTATCTGGCCAACGTCATACCATCCCTCTGGTTCCCCCTGCCTTTGTTGCTTCTGGCCCTGTTTCGTCCGGTAAAAGAAGTGATCCGGCATCGCCCTGTCGTTCTCGTTCTGCTGGTCTGGGTTGCCCTGGTAGTCATTTTTTTCAGCATCAGTCCCGGCAAGCGAGGCGTCTACTTGTTGCCAGCCTTACCCATGTTCGCCCTGTCGCTTGCGCCGGTGCTCAGCAGCCACCCCCCCGCCCGATGGTTCCCGCTCGTTCTGACGGTCATTCATTTCTTGTTAGCCATTGTTCTGATAACCATAGGAGTCATGGCCTGGAGCGACCACCCCGGGTTAGTTGAAAACATGTCGAATTATAGCCAGAACCCGGCAAACCTGCATAAGGCCGGAACACTGGTGTTCACCATTGGCCTCGTGTGGCTGCTGGGTCTTGGCATATTCTGGCGCGCCGATGCGCTGGTGCGTTTTTTTCTGGCTTTGATGATCAGCTGGTTGCTTTACACAACCTGGGGTTACTATATTCTGGAACCCCTGCGCACCCCTCGCAATGTGCTCGCCACAGCTGAACAAAGCGTTCCGCCTCACGCGCAGCTCGGCATGATTGATTTCAAGGAACAATTTATCCTGTTCTCCAGGCTCGATTTCACTCACTTCAGTTATTTCAGCAACCGGCAGCAGGAGGAACGCAATGCCTGGTTGTGGATGAGCCAAACGCCCGACAGCTACCTTATTGTAGAGGACCTGCACGATTTTCAATGCTTCACCAGAAATGGTGGAACGTTTCTGGGTACTGCTCACCGGAAAGGCTATCGCTTACTCAGTGATGAACAACTCATGGTCAGTTGCGAGCCTCCGGATCAGGTCAAATGGTATACCACTCCAACGCCCGGCATGTGGCAGGACGACTGATCCATGCGAACGGAATCAGAAAGAGCCTACTCAGCAACTATTTCGAGACACCACTCATGAGACATACGGAAAGACATAAGACCCACCGCACAGGTTGGCTCAGAGCGGCAGTTCTGGGCGCCAATGATGGCATTGTCTCCAACGCGAGCCTTGTACTTGGCGTAGCGGCTGCGGGGGCAGGGATCGAAAGCATTCTGGTCGCTGGCATTGCCGGCCTTGTTGCCGGGGCCATGTCGATGGCCGCCGGAGAATATGTCTCGGTGAGCTCTCAGGCCGACACAGAACAGGCTGATTTGAACCGGGAGCGGGCCGAACTGACCGACAACCCGGCGCAGGAACACGCTGAGCTGACGGCGATCTACGTCCAGCGTGGACTGGATGGGGAACTGGCATCAAAGGTTGCCAGCCAGTTGATGGAATACGATGCGCTCGCTGCCCACGCCCGCGATGAACTGGGCATATCCGAAGCCCTATCCGCACGACCTGTGCAGGCGGCCTTTGCATCGGCAGGGACCTTTGCCGTTGGCGCCTCCCCGCCC
>NZ_CAXBDN010000444.1:0-1634 GCF_963974375.1 uncultured Marinobacter sp. | reverse complement strand
CGGAGTCTGTCAACGTAGATGTCGCGTTTAAGTCATCAGCTCTTTAACAATTGGCCGCCTTTTCCGGGTTCAGAGTGACTGATTCCGGCAAGCTGAAGTTTCGGATATCACCAGACCAGCGACGCGGGTTCTCGGCTTTCGCCGCTTCGATAATCTGTTTTCGCTGGGCCAGGATCTGATCAGCTTCGCCCGTATGGCGTTGCTGAGGTGTTACGTAGTTCAAGGCGCTGTGTCGGTGCTCGGTGTTGTACCAGCGCACGAACGCCAGTACCCATTTGCGGGCCTCCTCGATCGTTCTGAAGCCGTTTACCGGGAACCCCGGGCGGAACTTCAGGGTTTTGAACAACGACTCCGAGTAGGCATTGTCGTTACTGACCCGGGGGCGACTGTTCGAGGGCGTAATACCCAGATCGTACAGTTTCTCCAAGAAGGTCGAGGCCTTCATGGGGCTGCCATTGTCGGAGTGCAGCACCAGAGGCTTGTCCTTCGTCGCCAGGTGTTCACGCCAGTAGGCCTTCTCGATGAACTCGCTGGCAAGCTCGCCGGTCTCACTGTGATAGACCTCGTGACCGACGATCTTGCGGCTGTATACGTCCAGCATCAGATACAGGTAGAACCAGATGCCTTTTGCTGGCCCCGGCAGCCATGAGATATCCCACGACCACAGCTGGTTCGGTTCTGTGGCCTTGTGTGTAGTTGCCCTGCGCTTGCTCTGGGGCGCTTTTTGCCGACCTCTGGGGTGTACTTGATCCTTCTCCCGCAGAACCCGATAGAAGGTGGATTCCGAGGCCAGGTAGCGACCCTGATCCAGTTGATCCGCAACGATGAAGGCCGGCGGACAGCTTCGATATTCCTTCTGGTTGCACAGTGAGACCAGGGCCTGGCGCTCCGCCTCCGAGAGTTTGTTGGTGGGTGCTGGTCTGGGTACCACCGGTCGTTGATCGGCGCTGACGGCCTTATCTGCCGTCCAGCGCTGATAAGTGCGTATACTCAGGTTCAGCAAGGCGCAGGCCTTGACCAGCCGGGCTCCGTTACCCTGAGCCTCTTGGATCAGGGTAACCGCCTGCTGGCGATCCGGGAGGCTGGTCATTCGTCCTCGTCTTTGGGGCCCCAGATCGCCTCGGCTTTTTTTGACAGCGTCAGCAGTGCAGCCGTTTCTGCCAGAGCTTTTTCCTTGCGTCGCAACTCGGCTTCGAGTTTTTTGACTCGTTTTTTCTCAGCCCTGGCCGCTTGCCGATTCTGCTTGGCCTGTTCATCCGACAGGGCATTGGCTCCCATGCAGGCGGCTTTCCAGGTTTCGATTTGTTCCGGGTAAAGGCCATTCCTACGGCAATATTCACTAAGTTCCGCCTCCGTCATCGGGGCGGTTTCCAGAACAATGCGGAACTTCTCTTCGCTACTCCACTTGTCTGGATGAGCTGAATTCGATGGCAAAACGGCACCTCGTCCTCTGGCGGCTTTACGCCAATTGTACAAGGTTGCGGTACTGATGCCTTCCTGGCTGGCCAACTCGGCAACAGTCAGACTGTGAGGTGGGGCCATCTTCTGGAGAATGGCTTCTTTACGTTCCGGTGAATAATGGGGCATGGTTGTCCTCTGAAATGTTCAGGCGACAACTACGCTGACACATAGGG
>NZ_CAXBDN010000443.1:0-1636 GCF_963974375.1 uncultured Marinobacter sp. | reverse complement strand
GGGCTGGGCTACATCATGGCTGACTGCACGCCAGCGGTGTTGGTGACCGAGCCGTACCTGCTGGCCCGGGTCCGCAACAGCGAGGCCGGCAAACAGCAGCAGAATGTGTTCGTCAGTGGCGACCTGGCCGATGCCGAACATGGCGCCGAAGCCTTCCAGGATCTTCTGGACAGCGCGACGGATTCCCGGCCGCTGGCGCAACCTGCGGAGGAAGACACCGCGGTCATTCTGTACACCTCCGGAACCACCGGTCGCCCCAAGGGTGCCATGCAGACCCACCTGAATATCTGTCACACCGTGGTGCTGTGGCACAACTGTCTGGAGCTGGAGGAGGGCGAGCGAACCATTCTCGCGGTTCCCGGCAGTCATGTTACCGGACTGATGGCCATGGTATTCAGCATGGTGAACATGAAGGGCTGTACCATTCTGATGCGGGAGTTCGAGCCGGGTCGTTTTAACGAGCTGGCGGCGAAAGAGAGAATGACCAGCACCGTGCTGGTGCCGGCCATGTACAAGCTGTGTCTGATGCGGGCCAATTTCGACCAGCTGGATCTCAGCGCCTGGCGGGTCGGTGTCTACGGTGGTGCCCCCATGCCCGAGTCCACCATTCTGGAGTTTGGTGAGCGGCTACCACACCTGAAACTGATGAACGCCTACGGCGCTACCGAAACCTGCACCATGGTGACCGCCATACCCCCGGAGCAGCAGCTGGCACGCCTGGACAGTATCGGTCTGGTGGCGCCAACGGCGAAGATTCTGGTGATGGACGATCAGGGGCGGGAAGTGGCCACCGGTGAGACCGGGGAGTTGTGGATCTCCGGACCGGTGGTCATTCCTGGCTACTGGCAGGATCCGGAGCGAACTGCGGAAAATTTTGTCGCGGGTTACTGGCGTTCCGGTGATATTGGCGCCATTGATGCCGAAGGCTACGTCCGCATTTTCGATCGCAAGAAAGACATGGTGATTCGCGGTGGCTACAACATCTACACCATTGAGGTGGAAAATGCGATCACCTACCATGCGGCGGTCACTGAGTGTGCGGTGATCGGTCAGGAAGACCCGGTACTGGGTGAGAAACTTCACGCCTTTGTGTTTACAACAGACGAGGCGCTGACAGCGGAGGACATCAGGGATTATTGCCGGGAACGGCTGGCAGACTACAAGATTCCGGATTTCGTCACACTGAGTTACGAACCCCTGCCTCGCAATGCCAATGGCAAACTGGTGAAACGGGAATTGAGGGACACCGAAACCCGGGGCTGACCGGCCGTGTGGCACCGGGAAGCGACCACACGGTCAGCTTCCCGGCGAACGTCCACTATTTTCTTGGTACCGATTAACCCTTGCGGGCCCGGCCCCGCTCCATGACCGCCAGGCGGCGGCGCTCGATATCTTCCGGTGTGACCGTGCTGTTCTCGATGGACGAGAACAGCGTCTCGTAGCGCAGACCATCGTCCATGGGCAAGTCGTAACCGTGCTCGATCAGATGACGGTACTTGGCCATGAACGGTGCCTCCACTGCCGTCATGTCATCGGCCAGGGCGAGGGCGTCGCGGATCAGGTCCGCTGCCGGCACCACCCGGTTCACCAGTCCCCAGTCACAGGCGGTTTTGGCATCCAGGAAGCGGCCGGTAAA
>NZ_CAXBDN010000442.1:0-1649 GCF_963974375.1 uncultured Marinobacter sp. | reverse complement strand
TGCCAGCGACCAGCAGGAACGGATTTTCGATGCGTTTGAGCAACAGGAAGGTCAGAGTAGTCGCAAGTATGGAGGTACCGGTCTGGGCCTCGCCATCAGCCGCAAGCTGATTCATATGATGGGTGGCGAGCTGGAGGTGCGCAGCAGTGAGGGGGTGGGTTCAACCTTTACCGTGGTGTTGCCCTCTGTCGCGCTGGCGGAAGCAGGGGATGAGCCCGGGGATCTGGAACCGGCGCAACATCAGCCGCTGACCGAAACCCTGGATATGCAGGAGCGCAGCTGGCTGAAAGAACAGTTGCGGGAGGATTTTGGCGACGAGTGGCGGGTGATTCGTGAAAGCGGCGACCCGGAGCAGATGCGGTATTTTGCTGCCCGGGTGCTGAGCTGGGGTCAGCGTTACCGGTCACGAGGCGTCACCCGGTATGCCGAAAAGCTGTTGGCCGATGTGGATGCGTTCAACCTGGATGCGGTAAACAGCTCACTGGACGCTTTCCCTGCATTATTGGGCGCGAGCCCTGAACCCGGTGACAGTGGCGGCTGACCGCCGTGTCTGATTACAGACAGTCGTACTGGGAGTTGCGATCAAAGGCCACGGAGACCATGTCGTAACCCTGGCGTGACAATGAGTGAATCAGTTCCCGGTTTTTCAGCAGTGCCATGCAGACCCGGTGCACGCTGGCCAGTTGCTCCTCTTGCGGCTGAGGCTGCAGGGTGCGGAAATCAACAATCAGATACTTGCGGTCGATTCCGGCGGATTGCGGAATGTCTTCCCGTTCAACACTGTCGAACCCGATATAGGTCATCTCATCCCGGGGAAAGAGGTCGCTCATCAGCACATCGATACTCTCTGCACTGGCAGCAGGACTGGCTGCCATACCCCAGGTCAGGGCAAGTGCGGGTAGCACAGTCTGTAACGATACGGTGGTTTTCATCGGGGTACTAACCTTCTGAGGTTCCAGAAACCAGCCGCGTTATCTTACGCGTCTGACGGTAACAATTTGTTACGAAATATTATCGCAACAAAATGTGATCTGCGTCTCTGCTTGTTGATGCATTTTTCAATCTTTTACAGATGATGGGGAAAGGTTCAGGTTTTCGCTGAATCCGAAGTCGTTGCGGGTGCCCTGGTGCGTGAGGTTTTGTATGCTCTGATAGTGCCCTTCAGCACAGCTTGGCGTTAAACTGACAGCAGCAATCATTGCCCGGATCCGTTGAGATCGTGTGTGCTCAAGTACATGGCAGTGTTCAGTTATCCTGGATCAGGAGTGCAGGTATGTTTCAGCTGGTTTTTCGAGGCGAGTGTACACCGGGAACCGACGAAGCCGTTGCCAGAAGCAATGCCCGGACACTGTTCAAGGCGTCTGTGGACCAGGTTGAGCGAATGTTTTCCGGTCGACCGGTGGTGATTCGCAACAAACTGGATCAGGAGCAGGCGGAGAAATACCGTGCGGTGCTGGGCCGGCATGGCATGGTGGCCTATGTCGAATCCATGTCTGCCCCGGTCGGAGCAGCCGGTAGTCCGTCCGCCTCAGCAGAGCCTGCAAAACCGACGACAGCGTCGGTTCCACCGCAACCCGGAGCGGTCACGGCAGCGCCGGGCGGCAGCTCCGGGCCAGACCGTGAGCCTGGTGGCCGTTTGCCAGTGGCGG
>NZ_CAXBDN010000441.1:0-1660 GCF_963974375.1 uncultured Marinobacter sp. | reverse complement strand
ACCTGAATCCGTGAGTTCAACCGGCTGAAACTGTATCCAAAGCCTGCAATAACAAAGCCTTGGGCGATATAATAGCACCTGACATCCATTCACCCAGTCAGTGCATTTAGCTCATGCGTACTTTCACTCTCCAGCAATCCCGAACCGAAGTCTATACACCCCACGGCGGACTGGCCCTGGTGGGCCACTGCCTGAACCGGCACACGTCGCTGATCAAAACCGCTCGCACAGTCGTCAAGCGGCACGGTATTCCGAACATTGAGCTGATCCGCACCTACCTGGGCCTGATCACGCTGGGCAAGAGCGATTTCGAGGCGGCCGAGCCGGTACGAACAGATCCGTTCTTCAAATCGGCGATGGGCATCAAGCAGTCGCCATCTTCAGCCCGTTTGCGCCAGCGATTTGATGAAGATGCCCAAGCCCTGACGCCATTGCTGGAGGATGCCAGCGTTGAATTTCTTCAGTCCGTCGAAGCGCCGGTGTCACCACTGGCGATGGGCCATGTTGCCCTGGATATGGATGTCTTTCCCATGGACAACAGCCAGACCCATAAAGAGGGTGTCAGCTACACCTACAAGGGTTACGACGGCTATGCACCCATTGCCGCGTATCTGGGCCAGGAAGGCTGGTGCCTGGGTTGCGAGCTACGCCCTGGCAGCCAGCACGCCAATAACGGTTTTCTGGATACCCTCAAACGGGTTTTGCCCCGGGCCCGGTCACTGACGGACAAGCCCATCCTGCTGCGTCTGGACAGTGCACACGATGCCCGTGACAATCGCGACTTCCTGCGCGAGCAGGACCAGATCGACTTCCTGATCAAGTGGAACCCTCGCAAGCAGGATCCCTTGGCTTGGGCAAACAAGGCCCAGGCCAAGGAAGTCTGGTCGCTGGACCGCGACGGCAAGATGGAAGCGGTTCTGTCAGAAGACCTTCCCGATGAACCCGGCCTGCGTCGCATCGTCAAGGTCACCGTTCGCACCAGCGATGCCTCCGGTCAGCTGTACCTGGAGCCAGAAGTTAGCATCGAAGGCTGGATTACCTCCTTGCCCGCTGACGTGGCCAGTGAGCAACACATCATGGCGCTGTACAGCGACCATGCCACCAGTGAACAATTTCACAGCGAGTTCAAGACCGACCTGGACCTGGAGCGCCTGCCCTCCGGCAAGTTCGACACCAACAACCTGGTCATGGCCTTCGCCACCATGGGTTACAACGTGCTGCGCTGGATGGGCCTGAGACTGACCGCCCCAGATGCGCCAGTGCGCCATCCGGCCAAGCGCCGCCGCCTGAGAACGGTGATGCAGGAACTGATGACCATGGCCTGCCGCCTGGTGCACAGCGGCCGGCAGTGGATTCTGCGCTTTGGTCGGCACTGTCCGGGCTTTGCCGTTTACCGCGACCTCTATGGAAGCCTTGCCGCCTCCGGTTAAGCAAGTCCGACAACAGCCGCTACCTTAAAGCCACCCGGAAAACCAGCCCGGGGCAACCCGCTATTGCCTGACGACCAGAAGTTGATCAAAACGCGCCCAAATTTGGCCGCTGATCGACGTCAGACTGCACGTTCCGGCATTATCAACCTGCTTTTGACCAAGTGATGGCTCCCGTTAGCGCCGATGGCGCTTTGCGGAGTATACTGGCCTGCAAAGTCACTGATTCAGGT
>NZ_CAXBDN010000440.1:0-1703 GCF_963974375.1 uncultured Marinobacter sp. | reverse complement strand
CAGGCAAGAAGTGGTCGCGTACCGACAAGTGGAACTTTGACCATATCTGTGATGTAACAACGGTCAACGAAGAACAGGGTGTCAGCGCCGATGTGGATACCCATGACGGGCGTGGCCTTGAGGTGAAGGTCAGTGCCCATGTAGGGGTCAGCGTTTCCAGTGTGATGCAGTGGAGCTATGTCAATCCTGACGGCAACCAGGCGAAGGTCTGGGCCGGTCCCACGGGGGGTGTCGGAGCCGGGGTCAGTATGGATGCCGGGGTCTGGTATGACAAAAACGGTGATCTCCACATGAAGCTATCCACATCAGGGGTGATCCCGCACCTCGCGTTTGGCACTGAACTAACCATCAACCCAAAGACGGTAGAAAATCTCGATAAGCCCACAGCGGGGGACAAGGCGTTTGCCACAGGATTCACCGAGGGGGCTACCTTCGGGCTGGTTCATAAAGCACCGGAGGCGGTCACGCGCACCGTGGCTACGGCGCACAAGCTGGTGGATGACGTTGGTGATTTGTTCAAATGAAACTCAGCATCCTCATGGGGTTCCTTTTGGTAGCCGCTGTCGGTGGCTCCTACTTCTATATCAATATGCAGAAGGCGCAGATCGACCAGTTACAGGTTGAACTACAGACTGCCGTTAACAATCAGGCCGTACTGGAAAGCACGGTTGCCCAGCAGAATTCACAGATCACCCAGCAGCTTGAGATGCAGAGGCAGAATCAGGCCCGTATCTCTGAGCTTGCCCAGGCCAATGATGAGGCACGGGAAGAAGCAACCGAGCTACGGAACACCTTTGCCCGGCATGACCTGAATAACCTTGCGATAGCCAAGCCCGGACTGATCGAAGGAATTGTCAACCGTGGGACCAAGCAGGTCGGTGCGCAGTTTATCGCGCTGACAAACCCAAGGCAGTTCGATGAAACGCCTGCTGCCGATTAGCCTGTTCTGGGTCAGCGGTTGTTCCATGCTGGGGGGTCTGTTCGACAGAAGCCCAGCCGTGCCTGAAGTGAGGCCCGTGGAAGTGGTGACGATTACAAAACCAGCACCCATGTCCCCCCCGCCGCTACCGGAGGCAGTGGTCCCGGCAGAGATAGAATGGCGGGTACTGAACCCCAGCATCATGCGGGAATACGTTGAAAATTATGATGAAGGGGACGCACCTGCAATGGCGTACTACGGCCTGACCTCACAGGCGTATGAAAACCTTTCCAATAACCTTGCGGATATCAGGCGGTACATCAGGCAGACGCTGAACATCATAAAATATTACAGGGACAATGACCCTACGGACGAACCGGACGAGACTGCGGAAGAGTAGAACGATGGATGAGAAACCTGTCAAAAAGAAAATTGATCTTGAGGTGGAGGTCACTCCCGTACACCTGGGGGTGAACCCTTACCAGAAATGGATTCATCTTGCCAAGACCATTGATGCCTGGCGGATATTCCCCAGAATCTTTGTGGGCGTGTATATCTACCTGCTCTACGAGGTGGTCATCTGGTTTATGACGCTGGAGGAACCCAACCTGGAACAGGCGGGGCTGGTGTCCGTGGTCGTAGGTGCGATGGCAGCCGTGTTTGGGATCTATGCCGGTACGAGTGGGCAGTCCAAGAAGTTCAAGGGTGAGGAAGAATAATGAAGAAAATCCTGTTTGCATTAACGGCGATATACCCCTTTTTTTTTCAGTTCCAGAGCGCCTCT
>NZ_CAXBDN010000439.1:0-1752 GCF_963974375.1 uncultured Marinobacter sp. | reverse complement strand
CGAAAAGCTCCAGTCAAATGTCGATTCGGTTGCTTTTGGACTGTATATCAACGAAATCAAACCAGCTTTCGATAAAGGTTTTCATTCAATTTTTTTTGATAAAAACCGTGGGAACTCTACGCCGAAGCACTTGGCTTCAACTGATCCCTTGGCAGAGGTGCTGATAGCCCTCAAAAATAAGATGCGCCGTATTCTCCCTGAGGTTCCAGGTGGTCAACACTACTTGGCTCAGCACAATGCACCAATATTTGTTCATATTACGAATGGGCAAGGTCGCGACATTGCTGCATATTCCGCCCTATCGTGACCGCCCATTCCGTTTGAACGTGACCGTCTGTTCTGGATGATGGTGACCGCGCATTCCGTTTTATCGTGACCGATTTTGGGCCGTTTTCCGGAATCGCCGGTCACGTTGCCGGAATCATCGGTCACGTTCCCCCGGAATCACATTCAACACGCTGGAATTCTTCAACTTTATTCGGCATACCCTTCTTTTTCATCACGAGGAAGTGCGGATGCCGGCTGCGAGGATTTCCATGCGACAGATCATCGAGGTCTTGCGCCTCAAGTACGAAGTAGGCCTGAGTCACGACCGCATTGCCCGCGCCTGCGGTCTCTCCAAAGGTGTGGTTGGCAAGTACGTCAGCCAGGCCCAGGCGAAGGGCATCACTTGGCCGTTGCCCGAGGATGCTGATGAGGCCTGGCTGGAAGCACGGCTGTTCCCCGTCAAGGCACCGCCCTCACGCTTTGCTGAGCCGGATTACTTCCAGGTTCATCAGGAACTCAAGACCAAGGGCGTTACCCTGCAACTGCTCTGGGCCGAGTACACGGAACGCCACGGCGACAAGGCCTACCGCTACAGCCAGTTCTGCCATCATTACCGGCTCTGGCGGGGGCGGCAACGGCGCAGCATGCGCCAGGTTCACCGGGCCGGCGAGAAGGTCTTTATCGATTACTGCGGACCGACCGTGCCGGTGGTGGACCGGAGCACCGGAGAGATGCGTCAGGCCCAGGTCTTTGTCGCCGTGCTTGGCGCCTCCAGCTACACCTTCGCCGAGGCCACCGGGAGCCAGAGCCTGCCGGACTGGATCGCCTCCCACCAACGGATGCTGACGTTCTTCGGCGGGGTGCCGGCACTGCTGGTTCCGGACAACCTCAAGGCAGCGGTCACCAAGGCGGACCGTTACACCCCGAAGATCAACGAGACCTACGCTGAACTGGCTGCTCACTATCAGACGGCGGTGCTGCCCGCGCGTCCCTACAAGCCCAAGGACAAGGCAAAGGCTGAAGCCGCCGTGCTGTTGGTCGAGCGCTGGATCCTGGCCCGGTTACGGCACCAGACGTTCTTCTCTCTGGCCGAGTTGAACGCCGCCATCGCCGCGTTGTTACCAGCGCTGAACCAGCGCCCGTTCCAAGGACGGACAGAGAGTCGTCAAAGCCTGTTCGATGCCCTCGATCGACCGGCACTACGACCACTCCCCGCCACGCCCTACACCTACGCCGAGTGGCGTAAGGCACGACCGGGTATCGACTATCACATCGGGGTCGAGAAGCGGCTATACAGCGTGCCCCACGCCCTGGTGGGGGTGAAGCTGGACGTTCGGGTGACCGACACCTCCGTGGAGGTGATGCACAAAGGGCAGCGAGTGGCGCTACATACTCGTCATGGTAAGGGCCGCTTCGTCACCCTGACTGAACACATGCCCAAATCGCACCAGGCCCATCAGAACTGGTCACCGGGACGGTTCCTGA
>NZ_CAXBDN010000438.1:0-1765 GCF_963974375.1 uncultured Marinobacter sp. | reverse complement strand
TCAACTTCGCCGAAAGCGGTGGTGTCCTCCGTGGCATTGGTAGGCTGAGGGATGCACTCGCAATTCTTGAACTCCGGGCAGGTACCTATGCTGTCTGAAAATAACTTAACCCAGCAATCTTCAGAACAGCACTGGCACTCCGTGAATGCTTCCGGTACCAGAGAGCTACTGGAAGCAACAGCGCCCCTGAGTGGTGAGGAAGCCGCCGCGCGGCTTGCCGTCTATGGCCCTAATCGTCTGCCGGAAGGAAAGGCAAGCGGGCCCCTTGCTAGACTCACTCGCCAGCTCCGCAACGTCTTGATATACGTTCTGTTGGCTGCGGCGGCTATTACAGGGGCACTCGGCCACTGGGTGGATGCAGGGGTCATCATGGCAGTAGTGGTGATCCAGACGCTGGTGGGCTTTATCCAGGAAGGCAAGGCCGAGCAGGCACTGTCCGCCATTGGACATATGCTGGCACCGAAGGCACGTGTAGTCCGTGAGGATGGCCAGCATCAAATTAACGCCGCTGACCTGGTGCCCGGAGACACGGTGCTACTGGAACCCGGCGACCGCGTACCGGCGGATACCCGCCTGGAAAAATGCCATAACTTGAAGATAGAGGAAGCCATCCTTACGGGTGAATCCGTGGCGGTAGAGAAATCCCCGGAACCGGTGGATAAAGAAGCAGCGTTGGGTGACCAAAACAGCATGGCATTTTCCGGCACCATGGTATCTACGGGTACCGGGCGTGGGGTTGTGGTTCGTACCGGAGCGGCGACGGAGATTGGTCGTATCTCTGGTTTGTTGGCAAGGACCACGTCTCTAAAAACGCCCTTGGTAGAAAAGATGGACCGCTTTGCCAAAATGTTGTCCGCCATTATAGTCATTGCCGCTGCAGCCGTATTTGCCGGCGGCCTGGTCTTCAGTAGCCTGTCTTTCCAAGAGCTGTTCATGGCCGTTGTAGGGCTGACGGTGGCCGCCATTCCAGAGGGATTGCCAGCCATACTAACCATCACGCTAGCGATAGGCGTGCGCCAGATGGCGAAACGTCAGGCGGTGGTACGTCGAATGCCTGTCCTTGAATCACTGGGAGCGGTATCAGTAATTTGTTCTGACAAAACCGGCACACTCACCCGCAATGAAATGGTGGTGACCACAGCAGTGGCGGGCCGACAGCGCCTGGACATATCCGGAGAGGGTTATGAACTTGAGGGTGCCGTAAGCCAGGATAGCCGCCCCGTGGATGCCACTGAGTTGTTGGTGGAGCTGGCCCGGGCAGCTGGACTTTGCAACGATGCCCACCTTGATTTACGAGAAAAGCAGCCGCGCATTCAGGGCGACCCTATGGAGGCGGCGCTGAAAGTGTTTGCTCACAAGGCAACGTTTGATATTGAAGGTGGTGTCCGCGATTGGCCCCGCAGGGATGAAATCCCCTTTGACACCCAGACCCGTTTTATGGCCACTCTCAACCATGATCACCATGGCCACAGCATGGTGTACATCAAGGGTGCTCCAGAGCGCATCCTGGATATGTGCGAGGCGGAGGTGACAGAAAACGGCGGTACCTCTGCCCTGGAGCGTTATTGGTGGGATCAGATAATTACCGATCTGGCATCGGATGGTTTAAGGGTACTGGCCTTGGCCCGGAAACCGGTTTCAAGGGCTACGGCCGATCTCGCTGTGGAGGATCTTGGCACTGGCGTAGAACTGCTGGGCTTAGTGGGGTTGCTGGACCCACCCCGGCAAGAAGGGTAAGACGATCTACTGCCCCGAATGTGGTGGA
>NZ_CAXBDN010000437.1:0-1794 GCF_963974375.1 uncultured Marinobacter sp. | reverse complement strand
CTGCCCCCTACCACGTCGACGACGCCGAGCAGGCCCTGAAAACGGAAAGCCGGTCCTCGCTGATCCGGGTCTGTGTCGCCGGTATTGGCACTGTGCAAAGCATGATGCTTGCCTTCCCTCTATACTTCGAACTGATCAGCGAGCTGTCCCCGGAGTACGTACAGCTGTTCCGCTGGTTCAGCCTGCTGGTGGCCACACCGGTTGTGCTCTACAGCGCCCGGCCTTTTTTCTCCAATGCCATCCGCGATCTGTCCAGCCGCCATCTCACCATGGATGTCCCGGTGGCGATCGCCATTGGCCTGGCTTATCTGGCCAGTACCTGGGTAACCGTCGTTGGCGGTGACGAAGTGTATTTCGAGTCGGTCTGCATGTTTACCTTCTTTCTTTCACTCGGCCGATATATCGAAACCCGGGCAAGATACCGCGCCGGTCTGACCGGCAGTGCGCTGGGCAGCTATCAGCCAGCGGTCGCGACACGGGTTAACCCCGATGACAGCACCGACGTGGTAGCGACCCACGACCTGCAGGCCAATGACATTGTCCGGATCAAGCCCGGCGAAACCCTGGCCGTCGACGGCATCATTCTCGAGGGCCGCTCGACCCTCAACGAGGCAGCCCTTACCGGTGAATACCTGCCGGAAAGTCACGGCCCCGGTGACGAGGTGCATGCCGGCAGCATCAACGGTGAGGGCCCGCTGGAAATCCGGGTCCTGCGCACCGGTGCCAGAACCCGGCTGTCCGGTATCCTGAGGATTCTGGAGCGGGTACAGTCAGAGAAACCCAAAGTCGCTCGCATGGCCGACCGCATCGCCCGGATTTTTGTCAGCCGGGTACTGATTATTGCGCCTGCAGTGTGGCTTGGCTGGTGGTGGTACGGCGCTGACAATGCCTTTGACATCACCTTGTCAGTGCTGGTGGTGACTTGCCCCTGTGCACTGTCACTGGCGACTCCCACCGCCCTCACCAGTGCCACCTTGCGCCTGAGAAAGCTGGGCTTTCTGCCCACCCGTGGCCATACGCTGGAATCCCTCGGCGATATCGACACCGTGGTCTTCGACAAGACCGGTACCCTGACCGAAGGCCGGCTGAATCTGATTGCAACCAGAACCTTTGGCGACCTCACGGAGGCCCGGGTACAAGCTATAGCCGCTGGCCTTGAGCAACGTTCCGAGCACCCCATTGCCCAGGTGTTTCAGGGTCTTGGTCCGGCCCGGGTCAGCAGCATCGACAATCACCTGGGAAATGGCCTGACCGGACTGCTGGATGACATTCATCCTGTTGCCATTGGTCACCGGGACTTCATCCGGGAACAGACTGGTGCGATCGCGCCGGAGCCTGCGGATGATCGCGGCATTGACCTGTGGCTGGCGGTCGATGGACAGATCGTCGCCTGCTTCCTGATTGATGACCGTATCCGCAAGGACGCCCGCCAGGCAGTATCCGTGCTGCAGGATCTTGGCATCCGCACCCTGATGCTGAGTGGCGACCGCAGCAAGCATGTTGCCAGGGTAGCCCGGGAGCTGGGTATTGACGAAGCTGTCGGCGGTGCCTCACCGGAAGACAAGCTGGCCCGCCTGGAACAGCTCAGCCGTGAAGGCCGCAAGATCATGATGGTGGGTGACGGGCTGAACGATCTGCCTTCCATGGCCGGCGCCTCGGTGTCCGTCGCCATGGGATCAGCCACCGACCTGACCCAACTGAAGGCCGATGCGGTGCTGCTCAGCGGACAGCTCTGCCAGCTGACCAATGCGCTCACAACCAGCCGCGACACCCGCCGGATTATCCGCCAGAATA
>NZ_CAXBDN010000436.1:0-1826 GCF_963974375.1 uncultured Marinobacter sp. | reverse complement strand
CTGATCAATCACCCCATGGAAACCGGATTGCGCCCGGACGGCGAGGACGCTGAAGATATTGCCCAGCAGCTGGTGGAATCACTGACCGTCACCCTGGACGGGGAGCCGGTGTTCCGCAGCCGTTTCTATACCGGCACCTCGGCCAACCCCTACGTTCAGTTCGCCATGACGCCAACACAACGGGGTGAACTGAATTTTCAGTGGCAAGACCAGAACGGCGAAACCGTCGAAGAACAGAAGACGCTAACCTTCTGAGTCGTGCCCGCAGCCGGTCAGTCCTGACCGGTTTCGCTCAAGGCTTCCTGTAACAGCTCCAGCAGGTGAGCCGGCATGCCTGCCGCCAGTTTCAGTGCAGCCTCATGGCCAGTCGGCGACATCTTGGCCCAGGTACGGCGCACGATCCGTAGCCACTTCTCCCGGTCATAATCGGCTTTCTGCTGGTAGAACTCTGCGAAATAGCGCTCCAGGAACACCATGCAGGCGACGTCTTCCAGAAGCTGGGTGTCGGCGTCGCTGCGCAACTCCCGCTTGGTGAGGATGGTCGCCACTTTCGCGCATTCTTCCGGACCGTAGCCACAGGCTGCCATGATCTCCGCCGCCCGCTCGCCGTGAAAACGGCCACAGGCCTGACGCCACTGGTAATAGGCCTTGCGACCTTCAGGGTAGTCGGCACGGGGCCTGGTCCAGCGCTCGATATGCTGGGCGCGGCAGGCGATCTGCATTCGCTCTGACGGGGCAGGGTCGAGCTCGAACAGCCAGCGGGTCATATGCAGGCTGTAGGCGTATTCCCGCGGCAACGTCTCACCGTCCACCTCCTCAGTGTTCGGGTCCTGCCGGTTTGCCCGGTCAATGGCCTCAAGTGCCTTGTGCAGTTCTGTCTGTTGCGTCATAGCCGTGTCCTTGAACAATCCAGGAAGAGGTAAGCCATTTACCCTATAGAACAGATACATTCTATCGTTGATAATCTGAATAGATTGAAAGTCCAGCATTTGCGAGAGAGCACCTGTGACGTCATCCCGCAGCAGTATCCCGGACAAGTGGAAGCCCGCTTTTGAGCGTTACCAGGAACAAATCGAGTCTCACCTGGTTCATGGCGGCGCCTGGCTGATGTTGGTGACGGTCTCTCTTTACCATGTCTCCCACACCTATTTTCATGTCCATGAAGCGGATCTTGGCCAGAATGAGCTGTTACTGCGATTGCCACTGCTTGCGGCCACAGTGCTTGCACTGAGCTCCCACTGGCTCGGTCTTCCGCGCTGGCCGGCGCGCTATTTTCTCAGGCTGATGGGCCTTGGTCTCAGCGGCATGGCGCTGTCATTACTGTTTCTGTTCGCCAGGTACGAGCCGCTCATGGTGAGTCAGGTTTCTGATGCCATGACCATTGCCCTGTTCGGGGCCACGGTGCTTTCCCTGCGGAACTTCAAAGAGTGGTTACTGATTGTATTGCTGCCGATCCTGCTTTTTTGCATCGCAGCCGTGGTTGCGGACCTGCCCTTGCTGACCCTTCTCGGTGTCTTCATCGGCCCGGCACTGATCATGCTGGTCACCAATATCCTGATGGCACTGGCTCGCATCGTTGACGCCGAAGGGTTTATCGCTCGCGAACGTCTGCGTGAAATGGCCACCACTGACCCGCTCACCGGGCTGCTCAATCGGCGGGCATTCATGCCGCTGGTGCAGCAGGAACAGGCTCGGGCCCAGCGTTCCGGAACCCCCTTCAGCGTTATACTGGCGGACCTGGATAAATTCAAGCGGGTTAACGACACCTGGGGCCACGAGACCGGTGACCAGGTACTTCAGAAAACGGCAGAATTACTCCAGAGCAG
>NZ_CAXBDN010000435.1:0-1838 GCF_963974375.1 uncultured Marinobacter sp. | reverse complement strand
GCGGTGAACCTGGATCAGAAACAACCGGGATTCCCGGAACAGGTATTGCCGGAGTATCTGGCAAAACTCGGTATTGAATACCACATCATCGAGAAAGACACCTACAGCATCGTCAAGGACAAGATTCCGGAGGGCAAGACCACCTGTGGCCTGTGTTCCCGATTGCGTCGGGGAATTCTCTATAACTTTGCCGAAGCCCATGGCATCACCAAGATTGCCCTGGGTCATCATCGTGATGACCTTCTGGAAACCCTGCTCCTGAATATGTTTCATGGTGGCAAACTGAAATCCATGCCGCCGAAGCTGTTCAGTGATGATGGCCGCAATACGGTGATCCGGCCCCTGGCCTATTGCCGCGAGAAAGACATTGCCCGCTTTGCCACACTGCGGGAATACCCGATCATTCCCTGTAACCTGTGTGGTTCCCAGGAAAATCTGCAGCGCCAGATGATCAAGGACATGCTGCAGTCCTGGGACACGCAGTATCCCGGCCGAATAGAATCCATGTTCCGGGCCATGTGCAACGTCGAGCCGTCCCATCTGGCAGATCCGGCACTCTACGACTTTGCCAATGGCGAGTCTCTAATGGCCAGGCCACTGGTGCAAAAGACCCCGGAAGCGGAGCCTGATTTTGGCCGGCTGGATGTTCTGAACCTCTAGTGTCCCGTCTGATTGCTAATGGCCGCCCTGGCTGAAAAGCATGGCCCAGGGCAGGGTCCATAATCCGAACCCGATCATCAGGGCGCCGGAAATCCGCCTGAAACCCCGGTTGGTCCTCAGTGACTGGATCGAGCTGGCGGCAAGGCCAGTGGCAAACATTGAGGGCAGGGTGCCCAGACCGAAGCTCAGCATGGTGACTGCCGCGCTGGCCACTGACGGTTGCAGCGCGGCCCAGCCCAGGGTGCTGTATACCAGTCCGCAGGGCAGCCAGCCCCAGAGTGCCCCGAGAGCAAGGGCCTGGCCGGGATGCCTTACCGGCAGGACCTTGGCGGTCAGTGGTTGAAGCCGGCGCCAGACCGGGCCACCGAAGCGCTCGATATGACGGATCCCCTGCCACCATTGCCCCATGGACAGTCCCATGGCGATGAGCAGCAGCCCGGCCAGGGTCCGGAACAGTGGCCCGAGCGCCGTCCACTGAGCCGCGGCACTGGTACTCAGCAACGCGACCAGTGTGGCCAGCAGGACGTAACTGCTGATGCGCCCGCCGTTGAATGCCAGCAGCAACAGCCCCTGACGAAAACGGAACCCCCGACCCACAGGCAGAGTCATCGAAAGCGATGCGCTGATGCCTCCGCACATGCCGAGACAGTGTGTGCTGCCCAGCAGTCCGATGACAAAAGCGGCCGGATAGCTGAGGGCAAGGCCGGATTCCATCACGCCTTGTCGTCCGTTGCGTCCGGGTCCTTTTTGTCCTGGGGCTGGCGCGACTCTTCCGGAATCATGTCCTTGTCGTCGTCGTAGAGAATATGGTGGGCGGGTCCTTCCAGGTCATCGTACTGGCCGTTTTTTACCGCCCAGTTGAACAAAACGATCCCGCCGGCCACCAGTATCAGAGAAACAGGTATCAGAAAAACGAGAATTTCCACAAAAACGCATCCGTTGGTGTTCGTTCGGGTTTACAGGGCAGCCGGGTCAGCCATTGGCTGTCATCACCTTGCCCTTTGCGCCAAGGCTGGTATCCGCTGGCGGTGGCTGAGCCCGGCTCAGCCGCAGGGCGTTCAGTACCACCACCAGTGAGCTCAGTGACATGCCAATTGCTGCAAGCCAGGGCGGTACCAGTCCGGCTGCGGCTGCAGGCAGGGCGCAGAGGTTATACCCCAGTGCCCAGAACATATTCT
>NZ_CAXBDN010000434.1:0-1840 GCF_963974375.1 uncultured Marinobacter sp. | reverse complement strand
TGACAATCGCACGGCCTTGCCGAGCTGGGCCTGAAAATGGCTCCGTTGCTGTTGTGCGCCGCAGGGCTGACAGTGTGCTACCGGGCCAAACTGTGGAACATAGGTGCCGAAGGCCATTTTCTGATGGGAGCCCTGGGCACCAGCGTGGTGGCCCTGCAGCTCCTGGATACGGAGGGATTCTGGGTGCTGCCGCTGGTACTGCTGGCGGGGGTTGTTGCTGGCGCGGTGTGGGCGGCCCTTGCGGCCGGCCTGAAAACCCATCTGCACTGCAATGAAATACTGACCACCATCATGCTCAACTACATTGCCCTGAATCTGCTGCTGTATGCGGTGCATGGCCCCCTCATAGATCCGTTCGGGTTCGGCTTTCCCCAGTCGGTGATGTTTGCGGATTCCGCGCTGCTGCCCATGCTGCTGCCGGGCACCCGCCTGCATCTGGGCCTGGCGTTCGGCTTGCTGGCAGCGGTGGCGGTCTGGGTCATGTTCACCCGCACCCTGGTGGGCTTTCAGCTCAACGTGCTGGGGCAGGATGCCCGGGCCGCAGCATTCGCCGGATTCGGCGCCCGTCGCCTGACCTGGTTTGCGTTTCTGGTGGCCGGTGGTCTGGCGGGCCTGGCCGGGGCCTCGGAAGTGACCGGTCCCATCGGTCAGCTGGTGCCCCAGGTGTCTCCGGGGTATGGCTACACCGCCATTATCGTGGTGTTTCTCGGGCGCATGCATGCCCTGGGTATTATCGCGGCCAGTGCCTTGCTGGCCCTGACCTACATGGGGGGCGAGTTCCTGCAGATCGCCATGAACATGCCCAAGGCAGTGACCGGTCTGTTCCAGGGCCTGCTGCTGTTCTATCTGCTGACCTGTGATGCCTTCATTCACTACCGCATCCGCCTGAAACGCCCATTAAAAACGATCCTGGGCATCACCAAACCTACCCCACAAACCAGCGTGCAGGAGCTCTGATATGGATATGGTGCTGTTGACCAATGTGCTGGCGGCTACTGTGCTGGCGGGTACTCCGTTGTTGTTGGTAGCCCTGGGTGTGGTGGTGGGTATTCTTGCCGGCATCGCCATGTCCATGCTGTTCGCCTTTATGGCGGTGACCCTGGCGGCAAACCAGTACGCCGCCGGACTGGCCCTGACCATCTTCGGGACCGGGTTGAGTGCGTTTATGGGCGCGGGTTTTGTGGGGCAATCGCTGCCGGGCTTTGATCGCATCGCCATTCCGTTGCTGAGTGATATTCCGGTTCTGGGTCGGGTACTGTTCAATCAGGACCCGTTGATTTATGCCTCTCTGGTGATGTTCGTGATGGTTTACGTCTTCCTGCGACACAGCCGGGGAGGCCTTTTGTTGCGGGCCGTGGGCGAGGCGCCGGAAGCTGCCACCGCCAATGGCATCAAGGTGATCACCATACGTTATCTGGCGGTGGCTTTTGGCGGTGGTATGGCGGGACTGGCCGGCGCCTACCTTTCCCTTGCCTATACCCCCATGTGGACGGAGAACATGACCTCTGGCCGGGGCTGGATTGCCCTGGCGCTGGTGGTGTTCGCTACCTGGCGGCCGGAACGGGTACTGCTGGGTGCCTACCTGTTTGGCGCAGCCAGTATTCTTCACCTGGTACTGCAGGGTCTTGGCTGGCGTGTTTCGACCGACCTTCTGGCGATGCTGCCCTATGTGGTGACCATTGCCATGCTGGTACTCTTGTCCTGGAACCCGGCCCGGACCCGGCTGAACACGCCGCTGTCGCTGGGCCAGCCCTACCGGCCCGGGCGATGACCGGCGGTGAGGAAACTGACGACAAACCGGAGGGGCCAGTGGTCTCAGCCAAAACAGCGCTTTTGATCC
>NZ_CAXBDN010000433.1:0-1883 GCF_963974375.1 uncultured Marinobacter sp. | reverse complement strand
CTTCCTTCGACAAGGCCAATCGCTCCTCAGTAAGTTCGTTTCGTGGTCCCGGTCTCGACAAGGGGCTGCAGATCCTGGCGGACATCAAGAGCCGCTTCCAGGTCCCCATCATTACCGATGTGCATGAACCTTCCCAGGCCGAACCCGCTGCTGAAGTGTGTGACATCATTCAGTTACCGGCCTTTCTGAGCCGGCAGACTGATCTGGTGGTGGCCATGGCGAAAACCGGCGCGGTGATCAATATCAAGAAAGCCCAGTTCCTGGCGCCCCGGGAAATGGCCCACATCATCCGCAAGTGTGAGGAAGCCGGCAACGACCGCATCATTCTGTGCGAGCGCGGCACCAGCTTTGGTTACAACAACCTGGTGGTGGATATGCTGGGCTTTGGCATCCTCAAAGCCATGGATGTACCGGTGTTCTTTGATGTGACTCACGCCTTGCAGATGCCCGGTGGTCGCGAGGATTCTGCGGGTGGACGTCGTGCCCAGGTGGCTGATCTTGCCCGGGCGGGCATGTCCCAGGGGCTGGCGGGCCTGTTTCTGGAGGCGCACCCGGATCCTGATAAAGCCCTGTGTGACGGCCCCTGTGCGTTGCGGTTAAGCCAGCTGGAGCCATTTCTGGCTCAGGTCAAGGCCATTGATGATCTGGTCAAGAGCTTCCCGGCGCTGGATACGGCGTGACCTGGCGATTGTGACTGGCAAAGAAGAAACTGTTTAACACCCTGATTCCTTGGATTCTGAGATAACCCTGTTCCGGAGACTGAAAAGCATGACCAAAATTGCCGATATCAAAGCCCGTGAGGTGCTGGACTCCCGCGGAAATCCGACGGTAGAAGCGGACGTGATTCTTGCGGACGGTACCCTGGGACGCGCATGTGCACCTTCAGGAGCATCCACCGGGTCACGGGAGGCCCTGGAACTTCGTGATCAGGACGGATCCCGCTATCTGGGTAAAGGGGTCACCCTGGCAGTTGCAGCCATCAACAACGATATCCGTACAGCCCTGGTAGGCAGGGACTCTGCCGATCAGCGTTCGCTGGATCAGATCATGATTGATCTTGACGGTACCGAGAACAAGGCCAAGCTTGGCGCCAACGCCATTCTGGCGGTATCACTGGCGGCGGCCAAGGCGGCTGCCATTTCCCTGGGCAAGCCGCTATATGAGCACATCGCCGACATTAACGGCACGCCGGGTAAGTACTCCATGCCGGTGCCGATGATGAATATCCTCAATGGCGGTGAGCACGCCGATAACAACGTCGATATACAGGAATTCATGGTGCAGCCGGTGGCGGCGAAGAGCTTTGCCGAAGCACTTCGTATTGGCGCAGAGATTTTCCACAGTCTCAAAAAGGTGCTTCAGTCCAGAGGCCTGAGCACGGCGGTGGGCGATGAGGGTGGTTTTGCCCCGAACCTGCCGTCCAATGAGGCGGCGCTGGCGGTTATTCAGGAGGCCATCGCGGCCGCAGGCTATGAGCTGGGTAAGGACGTGACCCTGGCCCTCGACTGCGCTTCCTCGGAGTTCTACAGGGATGGCCAGTACCAGCTCACCGGCGAAGGCAAATCCTTCGATGCCGCTGGTTTTGCGGATTATCTGGCGGGATTGTGTGATCGCTTCCCCATTGTGTCCATTGAAGATGGTATGGATGAAAGTGACTGGGCTGGCTGGAAAATTCTGACCGACAAGCTGGGCAAAAAAATCCAGTTGGTGGGTGATGACCTGTTCGTTACCAATACCCGCATTCTGAAAGAAGGCATCGACAAAGGCATCGCCAACTCGATTCTGATCAAGTTCAACCAGATTGGCAGCCTTACCGAAACCCTTGAAGCCATCAAGATGGCACAGGCGGCGGGTTATACTGCGGTAATCTCCCACCGCTCCGG
>NZ_CAXBDN010000432.1:0-1909 GCF_963974375.1 uncultured Marinobacter sp. | reverse complement strand
CACCGGTGCTGGAGCCTACCTGGGCCAACACCTGCTACAGCCTGATCAGCCCGGACTATGGCATTTCAGTGGCCGGCGTGTACCAGATCCGCGATGGTGAAATCAAAGAGACCTCCGGTGGGCTGAGTGCCGGCGATGCCAGCCCGGCCACCCGTCGCCTGGAAGCGGAGTACGCGTTCGGCTGGTACAACGCCATTGCCCAGGACACCTGGGGCACCCGCAGCTGATGCTCCGTCCGGGTTATTGAATGAGCAACCTGTTTACGGACCATCTGAGCGCTGTGCTGTGGGCCGGGGCCCTGCTGGGTCTCGGCTATGGCCTGATCGCTCAGTGGAGCCGGTTCTGCATGCTGCGGGGTCTGGTGCATCAGTGGCAACAGGGGGATGGCCGGCGGCTGCGGGCTTTTGCCATGGCCATGGCAGTGGCGCTGATCAGCACCCAGCTGCTGGCCTGGTGGGCCGGCATCGACCTGTCCCGCACGCCCTACCATCCCAATGGCCTGCCAGTTCTGGCACTGCTGACCGGTGGGCTGTTGTTCGGCTATGGCATGACACTGGCCAATGCCTGTGGCGCGCGCTCTCTGGTGCTGCTGGCCAGCGGCAACCTGCGCTCGTTACTGGTGCTACTGACTCTGGGCATCACCGCCTACATGACCCTGTCCGGGGTCCTGGCGGGCAGCCGTATCTGGCTCGAAGACCTCTACCGGCTTACCCTGCCAGCGACTGATCTGACCGTCATCACCCTACCGACAGGACTGGATCCGGGCACCGGACGACTGGTGATCGGCGGCATCCTTGCGGTCGTATTACTGGCCTGGGCACTGGCCTCGGGCCCATTCCGGGCGTCACGCCGGGACTGGCTCGGCGGCCTCGTGATCGGACTGCTGGTGACCGCAGGCTGGTGGATCACCGGTGTGCTGGGAGCCGATGACTTTGACCCGGTACGACTGGCCTCGCTGACCTTTGTGGCACCGGTGGGCGACAGCCTGCAGTATCTGATGCTGTCCACCGGAACTTCCCTGAGATTCGGTGTCACAGTGATAGCCGGTATTCTGGCCGGCAGCCTGCTGATGTCGCTGGTTACCCGGGAGTTCCACTGGCAGAGCTTCATCAGCCCCCGGCAAACCGGGAGAGCGGTGGCAGGCGGTGCGTTGATGGGCTTCGGCGGTATACTGTCCATTGGCTGCACCCTTGGCCAGGGACTGAGCGGGTTTTCCACCCTCGCCATTTCAAGCCTGCTGGCACTTGCCGGCATAGTAGCTGGCACCTGGCTTGCGCTGCGCTTCAGTGGCAGCAGTGAGCCGTCTGCCTGACCAACTTTCTGCATCAGAGGTCGTTATGATGTCGCGAACCGGCTCCAGCCGAGCGCTGTTTTCACCGGGATCTCCGATCTACCGGCAATTGCTGATCACCCTGCTGGCTGCAGCCAGCCTGACGTTCAGCGGTCTGGCGACAGCCGATCAGCGTTGGCAGCGGGTGCCGGCCGTGACGGCCGCCCTGGATGGCAAGGAGCCCGTGACCCGGGGGCTGGCTCTGGAATTACCGCTGGTGGCGGAGGACGGTTCAGCGGTCAACCTTTCGGTGCGCTTTGAGGGCGATCTGGAAGACAGCGAATACATCCAGACCATCCGCCTGTTTGCGCCTGGCAACCCCCGGGCCGAAGTGGCGGACTACAGCCTTAGCCAGGTGACCGCCCCCGTCGCTGTCACCACCCGGGTCCGGCTCAGTGAATCCCAGCAGGTTGTGGCGCTGGCCTTTACCAATACCGGCCGTGCGTTTCTTGCCACCCGGGACGTGCGGGTTACGGTCAGTGGCTGCCTGATCGGCGGCGATGACGACACCCGGATGCAGATGGAAAACCCGCGGATCGCCTTCGGCGGCGAGGTCCGGGCCAACAACCCCGTGCTGGT
>NZ_CAXBDN010000431.1:0-1922 GCF_963974375.1 uncultured Marinobacter sp. | reverse complement strand
ATCAGTAAGGCCAGGCGTTCCTCGAACGCCAGGTCGTGGGTGTCGGGTTGTGATCGTTGTTGTTCCAGCGCATCGCACATGCCGGTCAGTTTGAGTTGGCGCAGGGTGTCGAGGGTGTTTTGAGTCAGCATCAGTCTCTCCGGGATCAGTGGTAGTAGTGGGGGCCACGAACGTTGGTGTGAACAGGCAGGTCGGTCAGTTCCGGTTCCTCTTCGGCTAAGGGCAGCGGGAGCTGATCCAACCCCTGCTTCAGGATCGAGGTGATGCTCTGGTAACTGGCCGAGTTGATAGCCAACGCCCGGTCACAAGCCTGCTCAAGGCGGTCACGGCTGTAGCGGCGGCTGAGGTTCAACAGCCCCAGGCAGGCGCGGTAACCATGTTCCGGATGAGGCCGATCCTTGAGCTGTCTTTGCACCACGTCCAGCGTGGCGGGGCCGATGTCAGTGGCCCAATTCAGGAAGCGTCCCGGTGACCAGTTCTGATGGGCCTGGTGCGACTTGGGCATGTGTTCGGTCAGGGTCACGAAGCGGCTCTTGCCGTGGCGAGAATGCAGGGCTACCCGTTGCCCCTTGTGCATGACCTCGACGGACGTATCGGTCACCCGAACATCCAGCTTCACTCCCACCAGGGCGTGAGGCACGCTGTACAGCCGTTTGTCGATCTCGATGTGGTAGTCAATGCCCGGTCGCGCTTTGCGCCACTCGGCATAGACGTAAGGTGATGCGGGCAGAGGCCTCAGAGCTGGGCGATCCAGTGCCTCGAACAGGCTCTGGCGGCTCTCGGAGCGCCCCTGGAACGGGCGCTGGTTCAGGGCCGGTAACAGATCCGCGATGGCCGTATTCAGTTCGGCCAGGGAGAAGAACATCCGGTGCCGTAACCGGGCCAGGATCCAGCGTTCGACCAACAGTACGGCGGCTTCAGCCTTCGCTTTATCCTTGGGTTTGTAAGGGCGTGCTGGCAACACCGCAGTCTGGTAGTGAGCGGCCAGTTCGGCGTAGGTCTCGTTGATCGTCGGGGTATATCGATCGGCCTTGGTGACCGCTGCCTTGAGGTTATCGGGAACCAGCAGTTCAGCTACCCCGCCGTAGAACGTCAGCATCCGCTGGTGGGAGGCAATCCAGTCCGGCAGAGACTGACTCCAGGTAGCCTCAGCGAAGGTGTAGCTGGACGCTCCAAGCACAGCGACAAAGACCTGAGCCTTGCGCATTTCCCCGGTGGAACGATCCACCACTGGCACGGTAGGGCCGCAGTAGTCGATAAAGATCTTCTCACCGGCCCGATGGACCTGGCGCATGCTGCGCCGTTGCCGGCCACGCCAGAGCCGGTAGTGGTGGCAGAACTGGCTGTAGCGATAGGCCTTGTCGCCGTGGCGTTCCACGTACTCGGCCCAGAGCAGTTGCAGGGTCACGCCCTTGGTCTTCAGTTCCTGATGGACCTGGAAGTAATCAGGTTCGGCAAAGCGTGCAGGTGGAGTCTTGGCTGGGAACAGCAGTGCTTCCAGCCGGACCTCATCAACGTTCTCTGGCAACGGCCAGGTCACATCATGAGCCTGGGCCAGATTGACGTACTTGCCAACCACACCTTTGGAGAGACCGCAGGCGCGGGCAATGCGCTCATGGCTCAGGCCTGCTTCGTATTTGAGGCGCAAGACCTCGATAATCTGTCGCATGGAAATCCTCGCAACCGGCATCCGCTCTTCCTCGTGATAAAAAGGAAGGGGGTATGCCGGATAAAGTTGAAGAATTCCAGCGCGTTGGCGGTGATTCCGGGGGAACGTGACCGATGATTCCGGCATCGTGACCGGCGATTCCGGAAAACGACCCGAAATCGGTCACGATAAAACGGAATGAGCGGTCACGATCGCCCGGAACAGGCGGTCACGTTTAAACGGAATGGGTGGTCACGATGGGCCGGAATATGCA
>NZ_CAXBDN010000430.1:0-1929 GCF_963974375.1 uncultured Marinobacter sp. | reverse complement strand
GGGGGTGGGGGGGGGGGGGGCACGACCTGCCCGGGTGAAGGTGTTCCGCAGTATCAGTGCATCCCTGCAACGCAGCGAAAGGCACGCACGGCCATGGCCCCATTCCGTCACTATCCATATTTCTAAATGTTATTAATCTGACCTTTTTACCTTGCTTTGTTTTATATACCATTGCACGCCGTCCTACCGAGTCGTGAGTGCAACCATGCTACGTATCTTTTTTCCTGTCTTTACAGTGCTGCTTACCTGGAGCAACGCCATCGCCGCGGGAGAGTCTCTGGAAATTGGGTACATGCCTATAATTCCGGTGTCTCAGGCTTTTGTGTTGATTGAAGGCGACGCTCTGGCGAAAGCCGGGGTCACTGATCCGGACCTGATCAAGTTTCAGAACGGTCCTGCCATCGTGCAGGCGTTGCTGGCGGACCAGCTGGACGTCGCCTATCTGGGCATCGGCCCGGCGATGGTGGCGAGAGCCAAAGGGGCGGATATCAAGGTCGTTGCCGCTAACATAGTCGAACAGATCAGCCTGATCTCGCTGGGAGAGCTGGCGCCCTACTTTTCAAACGGGAGCGCGGCTACCGCCTTCGCACGATTCAAGGCCGATAAAGGCCGTAAGCCCGTTATATCGACCTTTCCGCAGGGGTCGGTTCCTGACACAGTGCTTCAGTACTGGTTGCGCAAGCAATTGGGGTTGAGCGCACAGGAGGTCGCGGACAACATCGACATCATTTATCAGGGTGCGGCCCAGGTACAGCAGTCGCTGATGACTGGCGCAGTCGATGGTGCCGCTATTCTCGAGCCGATCGTCAGCATCGTGCTGAACCGAAAAAGCGATGCCGAGGTGGTCGTGTCAGGTTCTGACATGTTCCCGAACCAGCCAGGTGCGGTACTGGTCGTGCGGGAGAAACTGATCAGCGAGCGGCCGGAACTTGTCAGAGCACTGGTTCAGGCCCATGTTGAGTCCACCCGACAATTGCGGGAAACACCCGCTGATGTAGCAGCGGCAGTGGGTAAATATGTGGGCGGAGGGCGACTGCCGGCGGCCATTGTGCTTCAGGCACTGGAGCGCTCCAGCGCTCAGTTCCGGGCTGACCCTAATTCGATCATTGACGGTACTCGAGTCATGCGTGATTTTCAGTCGGAGCTCGGCTCTTTAAACGTGGAGGTGGATCTGGACAGCCTTTTCGAAACCCGCTTTTACGATGAGCTGACACAGGAGTAATCCATACCGATGTCACAGCGTGTGCATCCGCTCGCCCGCTCCCAATGGGGGCGCGGAGTTCTTGGGCTGGCCGGCGTGCTGGCGTTCATCAGCTTCTGGAAGTATGCGCAGGTCTCCGGCTGGGCCGCCGCCGGCACCATACCGGATCCATTTCTGCTGCCCGCGGCACTGGCTGACGAGTGGACATCGGATCGCTTGCTGCCTGCCCTTGCGTCCAGTCTGATCCACTACTTCTGGGGTTTGGCGCTGGGTACAATGCTTGGCTTTCTTGTCGGTACCGTCGCGGCGTCCTCAACGCTGATGGACGCCCTGCACGGTTGGCTGGCCCGTATTCTTCGGCCGATTCCGCCCCTGGCGTGGGTTGTTTTTGCCATCGCCTGGTTCAAGGTCAGCCATGCCGGTGCTGCGTTCGTTATCGCTATCGGTGTGTTCTGGGTGAACTACTTTGCCAGCTATTCTGCCGTGCGTAATGTCGACCCGAAATACTACGATCTGGCCCGCGCCTTTGGTCAGAATGGCCATCTGCGTCAGGCACTGCAGGTCACATTACCGGCCGCCGCTCCGGGAATTTTCGCGGGTATTCGCACGGGTATCGGCCAAGCCTGGATGACGTTGATCGCGGCTGAACTGCTGGGTGTGCCTGGCATGGGACAGGAGATGAATTCCGCGGCCGGGGTCGGTGCCTATGAGGCGGTGGTGGTGTATAT
>NZ_CAXBDN010000429.1:0-1940 GCF_963974375.1 uncultured Marinobacter sp. | reverse complement strand
GGTCCGGGTGGCAGGCTTCACGTGGAATGGGTGGCAACCTTCAGCGGTTTACGCACTTAATGGTTGTCAGCTTCGTAATGCTCAGGTAGGCCCCTACCTGAAAAGGTCTGCTTTGTGGTTTGGGCGCCAATGTGACCGCGGCAAACATTGGAAAGCCGACCTTTTTGCCCCGCCGAGATGGGCTAGTCAAGGAAGCTTGGGTTGTCGCCCAAAGAGCACGGTGCTTGATTTGACGCAAAGCTAAGCACCATGAAAAGGGCGTCCGGTGGGTGCCACTGGGCCAGAATGGCAAGCTCCCAAAATTACGAGTAGTCGCCGTACTTCAGCTTCTTAATGTACCTTTCCAGAACTTCACACCCGGTGGGCGTCCCCATCAGTGTCTGTGGTGACTCGCCAGCCAGAGCCGGTACCGGTGTCTCCAGCCAGCGGCTGATGAGCTGTTCATCACCATCGAAAAGGTTTTTTAAAGCGTCTTCGAAGAGTTCTTTGGCTTTCTGATCGCTATCCATGCCGTTGACCACCCATCGTAGTTTCAAGTTATTCTGCGCGTTTTCTTGACCTCCGCCACGCGGCGATAGCCCAGTGGGGCATTATACTATTGATTAGTAACAAGATTTACTGATTAGTAAATCGTGTTACTAAAACATACTAACCTCGGTGGGCCAGACCAATTCGAAAGGTGCCGAATGCTTGGTAGGCATCGAGGGCGCTTGTCATTTATTGCGCGACCAGATAGTCAAGCCCTCTCGTGTGATGTTCGTCAGCAAATCCGGGTTGGAGTGCTTCGTGGGTTCCCGCCATTCCGCTTCCCAGATCGGAAAAGGCTGAATCCTGATGCCCGTTTGCACCAACACATCAAAGGCTCGGCGTGCCATTTCCAACTTGGTTTCGACGAAGTCCCCTGGCTCACCCTGCAGAATCACTGCAACGTCGACATCGCTCTCGGAGTGATAATCTCCCCGAGCCCGACTGCCGAACAGAATCAGTTGGATAACATCATAGTCATCAGCGAGTCTCTCGCGGAACTGGAGGATCACGTCGCCGATATCAGCCTGGCCGTCCATGGTCGTTTGCTCGAGGCCCACAGAGGGCGCACGGTCCCAATCTTTCAGCTCGTTTGAGATTGGCGCGGCTGAATTACATTGAGCCGTCAAATCTGTCAGGTTATATCGCTTCCGTTGTGACATGGGCTTCTCCTATCGCAGCGGTCCACGACGTCCCAGAATCACGGCGGCCTGCACGATGCCGGCGGTCGGCTTCTCGAAGCGCTCCGGCGGTTGGTACTGACCATCCCACGGCTGGGCAAGGCGATAGCGCACCACGTCTTGCCCTTTCAGCGCAATGATCTCGTCAAATCCGTTCTCATATCCTTCCACCAGAACGGGTGTGTCCGGAGGCAAAGCGCTCAATCGGGCGATCAGTTCGTCAGCGGTCATCGGCACTCTCCTGTTTTGCTCAGATCGAACACAATGGGAGGATTGGTAGGCTCGTATCGAGCGGTGCAGGTGCTCGCGTTTAGGAGCCGGGTCTGGCCTCGCAGGTATTGGCCGTAGCCTTCGTGAATGTGACCAAATACGTGTGCCTGTAGGTTGGGGAGTTGTTCCAGACGCTGTTCGAGGTCAACGCAGCCGACATTTCTGACGCGAAAATCCACCGCTACCTGGTCACCGATGCCTCTTGGTGGACCATGGGTTATCAGCACATCGGTGTTTTTTGGAATCAGCTGCCATTTTCCACGCAGTGTCTGCCCGCGCTCGAGCATAAATGCCCAGTCCAGGAACTGTGGTGTCCACGGGGAGCCCCAAAACTGCAGCCCCTCAAGTTCGACCCCACTGTCTTCCAGATATATCGCATGGGTTAGCGTCTCCCGGGCCAACTCTGGTGCTTCCTGAAAGACCCAATCGTGGTTACCGGCGATAATGATCTTGCGCCGGTGCGGT
>NZ_CAXBDN010000428.1:0-1941 GCF_963974375.1 uncultured Marinobacter sp. | reverse complement strand
CCTTCCTGAACTCCGGTTACGGCACCACCCACTCGGCGATCTACGCGGGCACCAAGACCTTCTTCCCGGATGTGCCGCTCAACTCCGGCTTCTACCGGGCGGTCACCGCGAATATTGGCGAAGAGGGCAGTGTGGTCAATGCCGGCTGGCCCCATGCGGTAACCGGTTTCTGTTCCGGCCCCTATGAAAAGATCATGAACGGCATCTTCGAGCTCTGGAGTGGTATCATGCCGGAGCGGGCCATGGCCTGTGCCTTCAATCTGGAGTACCTGTTGATTGGTGGTAACGACGGGCGCACCGACACCACCAGCTACTTTATGTGGTACGACTGGATGGCCGGTGGCTGGGGCGGGCGTCACAGCAAGGACGGCTCCTCCGCGACATCTCCGGTGTTCGGCGCCGGCCTTGCCGTGCAGCCGGTGGAAGGCCAGGAGCGCCTTAACCCAGTGCTGACCATGTGCCATGAAATCAGCATGGATTCCGGCGGGCCGGGGCGCTTCCGCGGTGGCTGCGGCGTGCAAAAGGGCGGCGTGCTGACGCAGGTCGATAAGACGGTCATGAGCTATTGCTGTGACCGGGGCCGCTCAGTGACCTGGGGCATCAATGGTGGCTTGCCGTCCGTCCCTCATGGGGTCTGGGTCAACAAAGGCACGCCCCAGGAAAAATACCTGGGTGCAACCTTCTCTAACGTGCCCATTTATTCCGGCGATACTTTCACCCGGCCTTCAGCCGGTGGTGGCGGCTTCGGTGACCCGCTTGAGCGCCTGCCGGAGGAGGTGCTGGAAGACGTGATTGACGGCTATGTCTCGGTGGCGCGCGCCGCGCTTGATTACGGGGTGGTGATTCAGGTCCACGACCCGGATATCGATGACTACCGTATTGATGATGACGCCACTCGCCAAACCCGCGACAGTATTCGCCGCGAGCGTCGCCAATGGCTCAAGACACCGCCCGAGCAGGTCGCCCAGCAGTATCGTGATGGCGAGCTCGACGTGTTGGATGTGATTCGCCGTTACGGTGTGGTGCTCGACTGGGGTACCGGCGAGCTGCTGGAAAAATCCACCGGCCAATACCGTAAGTCTCTGCGTCAGCGCTCATCTGATCATTGGGGGTAAGGGGGCCTTGGCCGCAGCCAAAAACGCATAAGTGAACATACAGTGAGCATAAAGCGCTCTGCCACCTGTGGCGGCAGGGCCGTTTCTGATGTGATGAAGAGGCAATGATAATGAACAATGCCAGCCTCGATAACAGTCAGTCCAATGCCATGTTATCGTCTGATTCCCAGCAGCGCTGGACACAACTGGTGTCTCAGACCTATTTTCCGTTAAAGGTCTGGAAGGCCGAGGGCAGTGATTTCTCGCTGTCGCGGCTGTGTTCCTACAAGGCCGAATACTCCCGCTGCCAGTCGCAGATCGCCCAGGATGACCATGCCTCTTTTCTGGTCACCATTCCGCTGCGCACCCAGGTGTTCTTTTCCCAGCATGGGCGCAGCCTGGATTGCCCGCCGGGGCACTTTATCGTCGAACAGGGGGATGCCCCCTACCGCTTTGGCTATGAAGACCCCAACGATATGTGGGTGTTCAAGATCCCAAGTCAGGCGATGAAGCACCGTATCCGCCGCCCGGAACGTTATTCGCAGCACTGTTTTTCCGCCCAGAAAGGTATTGGCTGCGCCTTTGTCGAGTTTCTGATGATCTGCTCTCAGCGCGTGAATGAATGCAGTCCAGATGATCAGAACCGCCTGTTCGAACAGGCATTAAGCATGCTGTCGCTGGTGTTGGAGCAGGATGAGCGCGTCCTCAATAGCGACCAGTCGCATCTGAAAACAGCCCATCTGATGCGGATTGAACGCTATATATCCGCCCATCTCGGTGATCCGGAGTTAACGCCCGCCCGTATTGCCGCCTTCTGCGGTATTTCGCTAAGGGATTTGCATAAACT
>NZ_CAXBDN010000427.1:0-1993 GCF_963974375.1 uncultured Marinobacter sp. | reverse complement strand
CCACCCGGGCTGCGGATCTGGATGAAGTGCTGGTCAACCTGCTGGATAACGCAGGTCGCTGGGCCCATGCCCAGATCAACATCTTCCTGGCCAGCAAGTCCAACGTGCTGGCGCTGGAAGTCGCCGATGATGGACCCGGCGTAAGCCCCGATCAGCTCGATCATCTCGGCACCCCGGGGCTGACCCTGGATCAGCAGTCACCTGGCAAGGGGCTGGGCCTGGCCACGGTTCGATACATCATAGGGCAGTATGGTGGAGGGCTGGCATTCAGCATCAGCCCCTTGGGGGGCCTGGAGGTTCTCGCCACCCTGCCGCGAACCCGTCCCGCCCTGCACTCGCTGGGGGCCACCTCTCGCCATGACCCCCTGGCCACTCGCCGGGATCTTCTGAAAGGCGCCAAAGTTCACTGACCAACTGGGACTGGCTCCGGATCTGCAAAACGTCAGATGATCCCGGAGCGGCACTGAGCCGTAACATTCTGGACAGGACACTTCCTGTCCCGAACCCTACTGACCCAGTGCTTCCGGATCCACTACCCCATGACCAGCAAGCAGCATCTGCCCAGCAAACAGTGCCCGGTGTGCCTGCGCCCTTTTACCTGGCGACGAAAATGGGCCAGAGACTGGGATTCTGTCCGTTATTGCAGTGAACGCTGCCGGCGCCAGCGCAGGAGCCTGCAATGACCACAGTGGTCTGGTTCAAACGGGATCTTCGCAGCAGAGACCACGCTCCGTTGCTGGCTGCGGCCCGGCTTGGCGAGCCGGTGATCGCATTGTACGTAACCGAACCGGAGTACTGGCAACTGCCGGACACCAGCGCCCGTCACTGGCAGTTTATCCGCGAATCACTCACCACTCTGGATAGTCAGTTGCGCAAGGCGGGGGGCCGGTTGCTGGTGATGCAGGGTAGTGTAATCAGTGCGCTGGCCAGACTCAGGGACCGTTACCCGATTGCCCGGGTGTTCTGCCATCAGGAAACCGGTGGGCAGTGGACCTTCACCCGGGACCGGGACGTCATTCACTGGTGCGCGGCTCATCAGATCGGGTTCCGGGAGTGGCAGCCCTGCGGGGTCGTGCGCCGGCTACCGGACCGGGACCGCTGGGACAACGCCTGGACCCGGCTGATGAGCCAGGCCACCGAGCCGGCACCGGAGCGGATCCTTCTGCCCGCCAACCTGCCAGACAGCGACTGGAGCGCACCAGACTTCGCCAATCCCACACCCTGTCCGGACCAGCAAACAGGTGGCAGCGACCGCGCTGACCAGCTGTTATCATCCTTTCTTCAGCGTCGTTGCGTCGGTTATCAGTACAACATTTCCAGTCCGCTAACCGCCGTCAGAGCCTGCTCCCGGCTTAGTCCCCATCTGGCCTACGGCAGCATCAGTCTGCGCGAGGTTTACCAGGCAGCGAAGGCAGCCGGCGCAGATCGCAATACCCTGCCCCGCAAGCAACGCAGCCTGACCAGCTTCCGCTCCCGGCTGCACTGGCACTGCCACTTTATCCAGAAACTCGAAGACGAACCGGAACTGGAGTTCCGGGCCATGCACCGGGATCTTGAAGGATTGAAGGTTTCCGGCGACCACAGTGAACGTCTGCAGCGCTGGCAGCAGGGTGAGACCGGCTGGCCTCTGGTGGATGCCAGCATGAGGGCCCTCAACCACACCGGCTGGATCAACTTCCGGATGCGGGCCATGCTGATGGCTGTGGCCAGCTACCAACTCTGGCTCCACTGGCAGGCACCGGCTCATCACCTGGCCCGGCTGTTTACCGATTTCGAGCCTGGCATTCATTACCCACAGGTGCAGATGCAGTCCGGCCTGACCGGAATCAACGCCCTTCGCATTTACAACCCGGTGCTGCAAAGCCAGAAACTGGACCCGGAAGGCCAATTTATCCGGCGCTGGATACCGGAACTGGCCGGTGTCCCGGCAGACCTGATACACACGCCCTGGCTGATGTCAGCGGATCAGGCGAACCGGTTTGACGGCAATACC
>NZ_CAXBDN010000426.1:0-1997 GCF_963974375.1 uncultured Marinobacter sp. | reverse complement strand
GCTGCCCAACTCCCCGGAAAAGATCTTGCGCAAGTCCGCCAAGCACCTCGCCTGGCTATTGATAGCACTGGCGACCGGGCTGACGTTCGTCGGTTATTTCTACCCTGTCCGTGAATTGATTGCCGATATCTTCACGTTCCAGGCCAATGGCTGGGCGTTTTTCTGGGTCGGTTTTTTCACCGTAGCCACCTATCTTAACGCCGGCTGGATGCGGGAACAGGTCTGCCTTTATATGTGCCCCTACGCTCGCTTTCAGTCTGTCATGTTCGACAATAATACCCGCATCGTGTCGTACGATCCGGGCCGGGGCGAGCCCCGGGGCAGCCGCAAGAAATCGGCTGATCCGAAGGCCGAAGGGCTGGGCGACTGCATCGATTGTGGCCTCTGTGTTCAGGTCTGTCCCACCGGCATTGATATCCGCGATGGCCTGCAATATGAGTGTATCGGCTGCGCTCTGTGCATCGACGCCTGCGACATGGTCATGGACAAAATGGATTACCCGAGAGGGCTGATTCGCTACACCACTGAAAATGACCTTGAGGGCCGGCCGTCAAAACTGCTGCGACCGCGAACCTTTGGTTATGGCGCTGTTCTGCTGCTGATGCTGGCCGCCATAGCCTATACCATCGCCACCCGGGTCCCGCTGGGTCTGGATGTCGAACGGGACCGTGGCGCCCTCTTCAACTTCAACGGCAACGGCTGGGTAGAAAACAGCTACACCCTTATTATCCGGAACATGAGCGAAGTGCCGCAGAATCTGAGCATCTCGGTCGACGCGCTCGAAACCGCGCGCCTGCTCACCAGTTCCGAGATCAGTCTCGCCAGTGGCGAACATCTGACGCTGCCTGTCGTGGTCGAAGTGGATCCTGACGCGCTGACAGACATCAACCTGCCGATTCTGTTCCGTGTGGAATCGGCGACCGATGAAAGTCTCAATGCGGAAACTGAAAGCCGTTTTGTTGGTCCAAGACCACGCTGACCGGAAACCTGGTTACTGCCCAATCTGGAAGTTAAGACATTATGACTGAAAACGAAGTGATCAAACCCTGGTACCGCCAGCCCTGGTTCTGGTTTCTGGTGCTGTTCCCGGCCATGTCCATCGGCTATTGCGCCGTGGCCATTACCCTGGCAATTACCACCGAGAACTCGATGGTGACCGATGATTATTCCCGGGAAGGCCGTGGCATCAACCAGCTCATAGCCCGTGACACCATGGCCAGGGATATGGGCCTGAACGCCATGCTGCTGAGCCAGGGTCGAGACTTTGAGCTTGAGCTCAGTCGCGACAACGGCGCCGCCGATTATGACTACCTGATCCTGAAGCTTTACCACCCGACCCTGGAAGATCGTGACCGCGTTGCCCAGCTACGCAGAGTCGGACCTGGCAAATATACAGCGCAGGTACCAGGTAATATCGATGGCCGCTGGTACCTCGAACTGAACAGCCCCTCCAACGAGTGGCGTTTGCAGGGCGAAGGTTTTCTGCCGGCAGAGAACCAACTGCAGCTGAAACCTGACCTTCCTGAACGTGGCTGAAGACCAGGCCTGCTACCATTGCGGTGAGCTCACCGGCGATAAAGACCTTATCAGACCTGATCCGGCGAAGCCTGATCAGGTGTTCTGTTGCCATGGCTGCCATTCCGTTTTCAGGCTGATTCATGAAGAAGGCCTGGAAGGCTTCTATCGTCACCGTACCGAGCCGGCGGTCACCCCGAAATCCCTCAGTCAGGCTGAACAGGAACGACTGCGGCAACTCGACCACCCGGCCGCCCAGAAAGCCTTTGTCACACCGGTCAAAGGTGGCCTTGAAGCGTCCCTGCTGATTGGCGGAATAACCTGTGCCGCCTGTATCTGGTTGCTGGAGCGACATCTGTCGAAAATGCCCGGTGTCCTCTCGTTCCGGGTAAATCACACCACCCAGCGGGCCCGACTGGTCTGGTCGCCGGAACAGGGCCAGCTCAGCGAACTGCTGATGGCGGTCCATCAGCTGGGGTACA
>NZ_CAXBDN010000425.1:0-2009 GCF_963974375.1 uncultured Marinobacter sp. | reverse complement strand
ACTCCCCCTCCAGGTGCACCCCGCGCCACTCACTGTCGTAGGTGAACAGCCGTCCGGACCTGACCACCTGCTGCGCGGAGTCGTTTTCCCGGCTATCCGGCGGGAAATAGGCCCGACTGAAGGGCTGCAGCGGATGCCGGGTGGTCAGCGCCTGTGCCACTTCGTCATCACCCTGCGGCAGCGACCAGACGTCGTTGAGGTGATCCCGCAATTGCGCCACCAGCACCGAAGGCGGTCGTTCACTGTCGTCGCGGATACTGCGCCCCACCCAGCTGATGTAGAGCTGTTCACGGGCGGACAGCAATGCTTCCAGAAACAGGTAGCGGTCGTCTTCCCGGCGGGAACGGTCCCCCGGGCGATAGTCCTGGGCCATGAGATCAAAGTCCACCGGTGGCCGGGAGCGGGGATAATCACCATCGTTCATGCCCAGCAGGCACACCCGCCGGAACGGTATGGCGCGCATCGGCATCAGGGTGGCGAAGTTTACCTTGCCTGCCAGGAAGCGCTGATTCAAACCACCTTCGTCGAGGCCTTCCAGCAACACATCACGGACGATATTCAGCGGCAGCACACCGGTCATGCCGGCACTGTCGCAGTCCAGCAGCCAGCGCTCCGCCTGATCCTGCAGGCGACGGATCAGCAACAGATCCTGCTCGTCCGGCTGCTGGAAGAAATCCGCCAGCAGATCGGTCAGCAAGGTCAGCCAGTCTGTGGGTGTCCGGGATTTACCCAGGGCCAGCCACAACCGCTCCAGCTGTCCGACAAACTCCGTCAGCTGGCCGGCCAGCGCTGCCTGCAACCCGGCCACTTCACCAAAGGATTCAATAGTCTGCCAGGCCTGTTCATGGCCCATGCTGTAACCCAGCAGCATTCGCCGCAGGCCGAACTGCCAGGTATTGGTGTGAAGTTGCTCCGGCAGCTCCAGGCTGGCCCGCTGCTGTTCATGGAGCCCCCAGCGGATGTTGGCACCCTCCACCCATTGCCGCAGCTGGGGCAGATCGTCTTCGGCTATGCCGAACCTGGCCCTCAGGGCCGGTACCTCCAGCAGGCTGACCACTTCGCTGACACCAAAGCGCTGTTCCGGCAGCGACAGCAGGGTTTCCAGAGCAATCAGCAGGGGTTGCCGATGACGCTGGCCCTGATCGGAAATAGTGAAAGGGATGTGGCGCTCATCAGCGAAGGCATAGCGGCCAAACACCGCCTGGATATGGGGCGCGTAGGCGTTGATGTCCGGCACCATCACAATTACATCCCGGGGCCGCAGGTCCGGGTCCTGGCTGAATGCCGCCAGCAGCTGGTCGTGCAGCACCTCCACCTCCCGCTGGGGGCTGTGGGCGTCATGGAAGACGACGGAGTCGTCGCTGGCCGGATCCAGCACCCGATTGCCGGCCAGCATGTCCTGCTGCGGCGTCAGCCGGAAGATATCGTTCTGAATCTGGTGCAACAGCAGCGGCGCCGGATCCTCTTCGTCACCGTGGACGCGGTATATATCAATGCTGCCACCGGGCGTACTCAGCCGCTCCCGGTAATCGTCCGGGTTATCAAATACATCCAGCAGGCGGATATAGTCACGGCCCTGCTTGCCCCAGGCCGCCAGCAGCGGGTTGGCGTGCTGGTGGATCTGATCGGGATCGGTCAATGCGGCCATAGGGTGATCAAGCCGGCCCCGGCGTCGTTCCGCCCGCAGCAGATCCCGGTCGCTGACAATATCGGCCCAGTAGAACTGACAGGGGTTATGGACGCAAAGCACGATCTGGCTGAACCGGCTCAGTACGTGCAACGCCTCCAGCGCCTGCCGTGGCAAGGATGACACCCCGAACACCACAATGCGTGGCGGCAGATCGGCCGGCCGTGTCCCGTTGCCGGCAGCAGCACCCGCTGCCATAAAGCGGTTGTGGATATGGGCGCGACTGGAGCTGGCCAGCTCGCCGGTATCCGCCACCAATGCTCGCCAAAGCACCGGCTGCCAGCGCAGATCCTCGTCCAGCGGCCTGACCTCGCCCCGGGCC
>NZ_CAXBDN010000424.1:0-2011 GCF_963974375.1 uncultured Marinobacter sp. | reverse complement strand
GATTGGCTTTGTGATGGAGCACGGAGCGCTCAAAGCCGATGTCATTCATTACCAATATCTGGAGAGCACAGATGATTTTCCATCCCATGCGGTGTGCCCCGGAGAGCTTGAGCCTGAGTTCCCCTCCTGAATCACAGTAAAAAAAAAGAGTTTTAGCTATGCTCTTCTGTTACCGAGAATAACCGCTGCTGTTCGCGGTTGTTCTCGGTGCATAAGTAAGGGCAGCGTAATGCAGTGAGCGCCTTCGGTTGATTGAGGTCCGCCAGGCCACAAACAAAAATGCCGCCGTGGATAACAACATCCAGGGCGGCATTTCTTTAACGGGCTGAATCAATCGATTCGGAGTTTTACCTAGAAACTATCCCCAGGCACCCTAACCCAACCTTCCATCAACACCCTCGCACTACGACTCATAACAGCCTTCTTGGCGGTCCACTGCCCATTAACTTCAGTAGCCTCAGCCCCAACCTGCAAGGTCCCGGAAGGATGCCCAAAGGTCACAGAAGTCCGGTCCCCTCCCCCGGCAGCAAGGTTTACCAGGGTGCCAGGCAAAGCCGCAGCCGTAGCAATGGCCACAGCCGCTGTCCCCATCATGGCGTGATGCAGTTTGCCCATTGACAGGGCTCGTACCAGTACGTCCACATCACTGGCCTTAATGTCCTTACCCGAGGAGCTGACGTAGTCCTTCGGCGCAGCAACAAAAGCCACCTTCGGCGTATGGCCCCGGTTAGCGGCCTCTTCCGGCGTCTTGATCAGCCCCATCTTCACTGCACCGTGGGCGCGAATGGTCTCGAACTTCGCCAGGGCTTCCGGGTCGCCGTTAATGGCGGGCTGCAGCTCGCTGCCCTCATACCCCACGTCTTCCGCATTCACGAAGATGGTGGGTATGCCGGCGTTGATCATGGTGGCTTTCAGGGTACCCACACCGGGCACCTCCAGTTCATCCACCACATTGCCGGTGGGGAACATGGCGCCTTCGCCGTCGGCCGGGTCCATGAACTCCACCGCTACTTCCGCCGCCGGGAAGGTGACGCCGTCCAGTTCGAAATCACCGGTTTCCTGCACTTCGCCGTTGGTCATGGGGACTTTCGCGACGATGGTTTTGGAGATGTTGGCCTGCCAGATGCGGACGGTGGCAATGCCGTTGTCCGGTATGCGGCTCTTATCCACCAGGCCGTTGCTGATGGCGAAGGGGCCGACTGCAGCGGACAGGTTGCCGCAGTTGCCGCTCCAGTCCACGAAGGCCTTGTCGATACCCACCTGGCCGAACAGGTAGTCCACGTCGTGGTCGTCGCTCTGGCTTTTGGCCAGCAGCACGGTCTTGCTGGTGCTGGAGGTGGCGCCGCCCATGCCGTCGATCTGCTTTTCGTAGGGGTCCGGGCTGCCGATGACGCGCATCAGCAGTTTGTCACGGGCCTCGCCGGGTTGCTGGCAGCGTTCGGGCAGGTCGTCGATTTTGAAGAAGACGCCTTTGCTGGTGCCGCCGCGCATGTAGGTGGCGGGGATTTTAATCTGGGGTGTTTTGCTCACTTTGGGTGGCCCTCTTTGAGACTTGCTATATATGGAGGACGTGGCCTCGTACATTGTGCCAGGCGCCCTTCGACAGGCTCAGGGCGAACGGGAATCAGTGCCTGGCCCCCCGCGCATCCTGAGCCCCTCGTCCTTCGACAGGCTCAGGACGAACGGTGTCTGGCTCAGGGCGAACGGATGAGAGATGTTGTGCTGGCCGCGGAAGCCGCGGCCAGTGCCTTCATCACACCATCACACAGCCCCTTCGGACTCCAGGAAGTCCTGGGCGAAGCGTTGCAGTACACCGCCGGCTTCGTACACGGACACTTCTTCCTGGGTGTCCAGGCGGCAGGTGACCGGTACTTCTACCTTTTCGCCGTTCTTGCGATTGATCACCAGGGTCATGGTGCTACGGGGGCTGTAGTCGCCGACCACGTCGTAGGTTTCGGTGCCGTCCAGGGCCAGGGTCTTGCGGGTGGTGCCCGGCTGGAATTCCAGGGGC
>NZ_CAXBDN010000423.1:0-2015 GCF_963974375.1 uncultured Marinobacter sp. | reverse complement strand
GCTGGGCATAGAGCTGCAGTGAGTCCGCAGAAGCCATCAGCCCGCCCATCAGCACCGAGAGCGGGATAATGCGCAGGAAGTGCTGGCCCGCCAGCCAGGCCACCAGGAAGCCGGTCATGCCGTAACCGACGGCGAGGCCATCCTGCAATCTGTTCTGGATGACAGAGGCCTCGGCAATGCCGGCCAGACCCGCCAGCAGGCCTCCCACGGCCATCACGATGATGACGTTCCTCTCCCAGGAAATACCGGCGGTGGCACCTACCCGCGGATTGCTGCGACTGACCTGCAGGCCCAGGCCCCAGCGGCTGCGGGTTACCAGAATGTGCAGAACGATGGCTGCGATGACCCCGAAAACCAGGCCCATGTGCACCCGGGTATCGAAGAACTGCGGCAGAATGGCGCCGGAGGGGAATTCCACCGTGGCCGGCCAGCCCAGGGAGTTCGGGTTTTTCCAGGGCCCGTGTACCACGAAACTGACCAGCAGGATGCCGACATAATTGAGCAGCAGGGTGGCGATGGTTTCGTTGACCCCGAGCCGGGTTTTCAGCAGTCCGGGAACGGCTCCCCAGATGGCGCCACCGAGCATGGCGCCGGCCAGCATCAGCGGCATCAGAATCCAGCCCGGTTGATCGATGGCCAGCAGAACGGCGCCGGTGCCAAACAGGGCGCCCAGATAGAGCTGGCCCTCGGCACCCACGCTGATCAGCCCCAGCCGTGCCGGCAATGCCACCGCCAGTGCGGTAAGCAGAATAGGTGCGGTTTTCACCAGGGTTTCACTGAACGAATAGGTATCACCAAACGCGCCCAGAACCATTTCAACAAACAGACTGAAGGCATCCCGACCGTTAATGGCGAAGAAGCCCATGGAGGCAAGCACGAAGGTGACTGTCATGACCAGCACGGCGGCCCAGGGGCTGCGAAGCCAGCGTGTCAGTTGACGGGTTGGTGCCACGGGCGCGGCCACATAAGAGCTCATGATACGACTTCCTCGAGTGGCTGCTGTTCCTTGGGTGTGGCCGGGATGACGGTGTTGTCAGCGTGGGAGGTCATGGCCCGGCCGATGTCATAACGATCAGACTCGGCGGGATCAAAAATGCCGGCGATCTTCCCTCCCTGAATGACGGCAATGCGGTGGGCGTAGGCCATCAGGTCGTCCAGGTCCTCGGAGATCCAGAGAATGGCGGCCCCTTCGGCGGCTCTGCGGAACAGCGCCTGATAGATATCGTGGGCAGCGCCGGCATCGAGCCCCATGGTCGGGTAAGCGGCGACAATCAGATCCTTTTTTTCCAGCAGCTCGCGGCCGACCACCAGTTTCTGCAAATTACCGCCAGAAAGCTGACCGGCAAGCAGCAGCGGATTGGGCGGTCGTACCTCGTAGTCGGTCAGGATGGATTCAGTGATGTCGATTTCAGGCTGCCAGCGTGGGAAAAACCGCAGTTTCTGGTAATGGCTCAGGGCGACATTAACGGTCAGCGACAGATCGGCTGCCACCGCATTAGCGGCGGGTTGTTCGGGTATGTAGGAGATTTGTGGCGAGCTTCTGGGCGGTCTGGACGCAGAGTGAATCGCTTTGCCATTGATGATTACCTCCCCGGCACCAAGCTGCGCCAGACCCACCAGTGCATCGGCCAGCAGGTGTTGGCCATTGCCGGACACGCCTGCGAGACCAAGAATCTCGCCGGGCCTGAGCTCAAGGTCAATACCATGAATCGCCTGCGTGGCTTGCCTGGCGCTGATGTTGCGAATCAGAATGCTGGCCGGTTTGTGCCTGAACGTCTCGGCTGGCGGTGTCTGGATCGGGCTGCGACCGGTGCGCTCGCCCATCATCAGTTCCACCAGTGATTCTTCGGTGCAGTCCTGCCGTGCCAGCGTGCTCACCAGCCTGCCGGCTCGCATGACCACCACACGATCGGCGCAGGCCATCACATCCTGCATCTTGTGGGTGATCAGAACGACACTGCGGCCGCTGTCAGCCAGCTTGCGGATCATGCCCCACAGCCGTTCCGCCTCCTGGG
>NZ_CAXBDN010000422.1:0-2048 GCF_963974375.1 uncultured Marinobacter sp. | reverse complement strand
CAGTCATCACGCTGCTCTCCACTCTTTCCCGGTTGCTCTGCCTGGTGGTTATGTCCTCCATGCCCTCCGTGCCCTCCGTGCATAAAAATATGGATCAGCGGACAAGCAAGCAGTATCAGCCAGGGCAAGGCGCCAAGCAGATGAACCTTGTGTTCTCCCCAGAGTAAAACCAGTGCGATAACGGCAAATATTGCCAAGGTAATTTTAAAGCGTCGATCCATGAGCGGTTCCTTTGCGAAAAAAACAGTGTCAGAACAGAGTACTAATGGGCTTCAAGGGATATCTGATGGCCTATGCCGCTCAGCGCGATCTCATCAACCACATCGAGGGATTCCGGGTCGAGCACCCAAAGCTTGTTCTCTGCCCGACTGGTCACCAGTAGCTGGCCATCGTAGGGAGAGACCGCAAGATGATAGGGCGCAGGAGCCAGCGGCCTGGTGTGGCGGGCGCCGCTGGCTAGCTCAATCCGGACCACCTGGTTGCCGCCCTGGCTGGTGGCATAGAGGGTCTGGCCATCTGCGCTCAAGCCAACGCCATGGGGCGCCTCCCCAACCTCGTACCGGTCCGCCACCGCGCCTTTGGCAAGCTCAATGACAAGAACCTGGCCGGATGCAGCATCATTCACGTAGAGCCGCTGGTTGCCGGGGGCAAGCACCAGATGCTCTGGGTTGCCGCCAACCCGCAGGTTGCGCTCGACGAACCAGTGCTCGGTATCCACTTCGCTGACCGTGCCATTACCGGTATTGCTGACCAGAAGGGATTGGCCGTCGTCGGTTTGCACCAGATAGTTGGGGGCCGGCCCCGTCGCCACAGTTTTGACCAACTGACCGGAATCCAGATCCACAACGCTGATGCTGCCACTGGCAGGATGCGTGGAAACGGCATAGCGACTGTCGGAAGTCACCAGCACATGGTGCACCGGCCCCGGCACTTCCAGTTTGCGGTCAATCGTCTTTGTGGCCGTGTTCACCAAATAGAGCAGCCCGGTACTCCCTGCTTCCAATTCAGTAGACTGCCCGCCCCCATGATGAGCGGCGTGTTCATCTTCTGAAACGCCTTCGGGGCGACTAACCGGCTCCTGACGATCATGCGCCGACAAACTACCCACCACCAGATGCCGGCCATCCGGGGTCAGTGCCGAACCGTGGGTATTCAGGGTGCCGCCAATGGACGACGTCACCTTGCGGTTTTCCAGATCAATAACGCCGACGGCATCCGCTGTGCCCATGGGAACAAATGCCCGGTTCGTGTCTGCGGCCACCATCAGCGAAAAACTCATAGCGACACTGGCCGTAATACCAGCAATACACTGCTTGCGAAACGAATGTTTCATAGCGTGCCCTTTTTGGTCAGAGGGTTTCAGTAAGATCTCCTCGCCCGGTAAGCAAGATCCCGAACAGGCATGGTCATTACTTGGCAGTCCATCACACCAAGCTGAAACAGGCCTGAAAACAGTTGCGAAACATGCATTCGTTTGACCAGAATCAAGGTGGAACGATTCACAATGACCAAGGACGACCAATGCAAGACGTGCCCCAGGAAAACCAGCGAACAACCAAAACCCACGCCGACCAGCTCAACCGGCAGTGTTACTGCATCACCCTTGACCGAAAAGCGCTCACTGACAGCCTCCAGAAGCAGTTTTCAGACACTGGGAACGAGGCGCCGGCCACTCCCGAGATCCATCATTTCTTTTCAAACACACCGGTTTTTGTACCCCAGGCGGACATCGCGACGATGGAGCGGATCGTTCAGGCGATCGAATCGGCTGCCGAGCTTCCGTCCTACCGGGAAAGAGCTCTGTCCTGGGCGCCGGACATCGCCGGTTTTGATCCAGGCCCCATCGGGGCCTTCATGGGCTACGACTTTCACCTGGGCGAGAACGGGCCTCAGCTGATCGAAATCAACACCAACGCCGGCGGCGCATTTCTGAACACGGTATTGGCCCGGGCTCAACACCGATGCTGTGACCCGTCCCAGCAGACCGCTGGCACCAACCGGGCACTGGATGGGTTCGAGGACGCAGTGTTTGCCATGTTCCAGCAGGA
>NZ_CAXBDN010000421.1:0-2057 GCF_963974375.1 uncultured Marinobacter sp. | reverse complement strand
CGACACCATTACCTTCAACCTGCTGCGGGCGGATTTCACCACTGCGCGGCGGGTAGTCGAGACCATCAATGATTACCTTGGCGACGGCATGGCCTATGCCCACGACGCCACCTCGGTCTCGGTGAAAGCGCCGCGAGACCCGTCCCAGCGGGTGAGCTTTCTGTCGATTCTGGAAAACCTGGAAGTGGATCCTGCGGACGAGGCGGCCAAAGTGGTGATTAACAGCCGCACCGGAACCATTGTGGTGGGGCAGCACGTGAAGGTGAGTCCGGCGGCGGTCACCCACGGTAACCTGACGGTGACCATTGTCGAGAACCCTGAGGCGGTGCAGCCGGATCCGTTTACCGACGGCGATACCGTGGTGCTCCCGAATTCCGAGATTGCCATTACCGAAGACCCGGCGCGGATGTTCCAGTTTGGTCCGGCCACCACCCTCAACGACATCGTACAGGCTGTGAATCAGGTTGGTGCTGCCCCGGGTGACGTGATGGCGGTGCTGGAAGCTCTCAAACAGGCCGGCGCACTCCGCGCCGAGCTGATCGTAATCTAGGTGACGCCATGCAGGACCATCGTATTCAGCAAGCCGGAATCTACACTGACTTCAGTGGCCTGAACGCCCTGAAGAACCAGGCCGGCGATGATCGCAAGGGCGCCCTGGAAGAGGTGGCACGTCAGTTTGAAGGCCTGTTTCTGTCGCAGATGCTGAAGTCCATGCGGGCCGCCAACAAGGTGCTGGCCGAGGGCAATTACCTCAACAGCCAGCAGTCAGAATTCTATCAGGACATGTTCGACAGCCAGCTCAGTCTGAGCATGTCGCGGGGCCAGGGTATGGGACTGACCGATGCCATGGTGCGCCAGCTTGGCCGCAACATCCCGGGAATGGATGAGAACGGCAGTGAACTACCCGGTGCCCGCCGCACACTGGCGGACTATGACCGCAGTCTGCCGCCCTTGTCGCCACGGTTGCCGGAACGGGTCGAGGACGTCAACCGGTTGCTGGACGAGTCGATGCCAGCAGCCCGGGACGATGACGCCGCATTGGTGGCAGAGGTTGCTGTACCCGCAGATCCTTCGGTTGTGGCCGGATTACCTGAGCGCTTCGGATCGCCAAAAGAATTCGTTTCAAGCCTGTTGCCACTGGCTACCGAAGTTGCTGCCGAAACCGGCATCAACCCCCGTCTGATGGTGGCCCAGGCGGCCCTTGAAACCGGCTGGGGTCGGCACATGATCGAGGGCAGCGATGGCGAGCCCAGTTTCAACCTGTTTGGTATCAAGGCAGATCAGCGCTGGTCCGGCGAGGCGGTCAACATCGCAACAACGGAGTTCCGTGAAGGCGTCCCCATGAACGAGCGTGCCGATTTCCGCCGTTACACGGATTACCGGGAGAGCTTCCGCGACTATGTGGACTTCCTCAAGAGTAACCCCCGCTACCGGGAGGCGCTGAGCGTGGCGGATCAGCCCGAATTGTTTGCAGAGCGCCTGCAGCAGGCCGGTTATGCCACCGATCCCCGCTACGGAGCGAAGATCCGCAGCATCATGCACGGCGAACCGTTTGAGGCAGCACTGAGCCGCCTGCAACCGGTGTCCCGGGGCATTGAGGAGTAACCGGCCATGGCAGGATTGATAAACGTTGGCTTGTCCGGGGTGCTTGGTCACCAGGCTGCGCTGAATACCACCGGTAATAACATTACCAATGCCAATACTCCGGGCTACAGCCGTCAGGAAGTGAGCTTCGAGACTCAGCCGGGCCGGGCCACGGGTGCCGGTAGTATCGGCAGTGGCGTCAGTATTGCCAATATCCGGCGACTGGCGGACGAGTATCTGGCGGATCAGGTGCGCTCAGACAGCTCCCTGATGGCGGAGCAGGATGTGCTCAACCAGGAACTGTCCCGGCTGGACAACCTGCTGGGGGGCGAAACCACCGGGCTGAACAAGGCCCTGAACAACTTTTTTGCCAGCCTCCAGAACGCCGCAGAGGACCCGGGTTCGCTGCCCCAGCGACAGCTGGTGCTGAGTGAAGCCCAGGGTCTGGTCAACCGGTTCCAGGCGCTGCAGCA
>NZ_CAXBDN010000420.1:0-2098 GCF_963974375.1 uncultured Marinobacter sp. | reverse complement strand
CCGCTGCAGCTGCGCTGGCAAGGCTCCAGGCCGTGGAGCAGCGGTTGCAGGTGGTGCTGGCACGGCATCGGATAACCGCTCCGTTCGACGGCGTGGTCAGTGAACGCTCCCGGGATCTTGGCGAATGGGTCACCCCCGGCGATGCCCTGCTGACTCTGGTGGACACCCGCAACCTGCGTCTTGATTTCAGAGTTCCCCAGGATTATTTCAGGCAGCTGACCGCAGAAGGCGAAGCCCGGCTTTCGGTGCGGACGCCGGGTGCCGGGCAGGAGCTGGTGGCGGTGGACATTGACACCGTAGTGCCGGTGACGGATCCCCAGGCCAGGACCTTCCTGATCCGGGCTGTTGGTAGCCGCGACCTTGACCTGATGCCCGGCATGTCCGTGCGGGGCCAACTGAGGGTGGCGGTGAACCGGGATGGCCTGACCATTCCACGGGATGCGCTGAACCGCTATCCGGACGGCCGGGTGACCGTCTGGATCGCGGAGCCGGCCGATGATGAGGGTCAGTATCAGGTCCGCGAGAAGCGGGTTCGCACGGGCACCGGGTTCGGCGACCGGGTTGAGATCACCGATGGGCTGGAGGGTGGCGAACAACTGGTGAGCCGTGGCAATGAAGCGCTCGATGAGGGCATGACGGTGACAACGGCAGAGAGCGGTGACGGGAGCGGACGCTGATGTTTGCAACCATTATCCGTCAGGGCACCCTGGTTGCCGTGATCACGCTGATTCTGCTGATTATCGGTATCGCCGCTGCCCTGAGAATTCCGGTGCAGATGATCCCCGATCTGGAAACCCGGGTGATTACCGTAGAGACCAGCTGGCCGGGAGCAACACCCCAGGATATCGAAAAGGAGATTCTGGTCGAGCAGGAGCGCTACCTGCGCAATGTGCCCAACCTGGCGCGAATGACCGCAACCGCCTCCAGCGGCAGCTCTGAAATCGAGCTGGAATTCCCGTTCGGCGTCGACATTACCGAAACCCTGATCCAGGTCAACAACGCCCTCAGTCAGGTACCGTCCTACCCCCGTAATGTGGACCAGCCCCGCATAGTGGCGGCGTCCTTCTCCGCCAATGCTTTCATGTATTTCCGCATGTCCACCTTGCCGGATAACCCCAGGGAACTGGATATTCTGCTGATGCGGGACTTTATCGAGGACCGGGTGCGGCCCCGCATGGAGAGTATCCCGGGTGTGTCCGAGGTGACGGTGGGCGGTGGTGCCGACCGGCAGATGCAGATCCGGGTGGACGAGGCGCGTCTGGCGGACCGGGGACTGACCCTGCTGGATCTGCGGGATGCCATTACCAGTCGCAACCAGGACATCTCCGGCGGTGAGGTGGACTCTGGCAAGCGTCGCTACCTGTTGCGCACCGTGGGCCGTTTCGAACGGCTGGAAGACCTTGAACAACTGGTGGTGTCCCGCTCTGGCGACAGCATCACCCGGCTGTCCGATGTGGCTGAGGTGAGCCAGGGCAGCTCCCGGTTACGGCAACTGTCCATGGTCAACGGTCAGCAGGTGATCGGTCTGCAGGTGCGCCGGGAAGGGGGCGCCAACGTCATCGATATCAAACGCGCCATGCTGGCAGAGGTGGCCGCCCTGAACGAAGACCTGCTGGCGCCGGAAGGGCTGGAGCTGGCCCTGACCTCCGATGATGTCCGCTATGTGGAAGCCTCAATCGCCAACGTCTGGACCAACCTGGGCATCGGTGCGGTGTTTGCCACCCTGGTGATGTTTCTGTTCCTGCGCTCCTCCCGCGCCACCTTTGTGGGCGTGATCGGCGTGCCTCTGTGTGCCATTGCGGCCTTCCTCGGGTTGCTGCTGACCGGGCGCACCATCAACGTGATCTCGCTGGCGGGTATCGCCTTTGCCATCGGCATGACCATGGATAACAGCATTGTGGTGCTGGAAAACATCGAGCGCCACCGCCGCCTGGGGCTTGATCGCTTTGAATCGGCCCTGCGTGGGGTCAGGGAGGTCTGGCCAGCGGTGCTCGCCTCCACCATGACCACCATCCTGGTGTTCCTGCCGATCCTGTTTATTGAAGAGGAGGCGGGGCAGCTGTACTCCGATGTGGCAATCGCCATTTCCGCGGCCATC
>NZ_CAXBDN010000419.1:0-2100 GCF_963974375.1 uncultured Marinobacter sp. | reverse complement strand
TCACCACCCCCGGCGCTTCGGCGCCCCACGGAGCAGGGAGTTGAGCCATGCCGGTGCTCGCCAAAGACATCATGACCCCCCACGTCAAATCCGTTCCTGCAGTCTGGTCCATGGATCAGCTTGCCCGGTTCCTGACCGACAATGAAATCACCGGCAGCCCGGTCACCGACGAAAACGACGAAATCATCGGCATTGTCACCCTCAAGGACATCGCCGAGTTCCGCTGGGCATCAGACCGCAAACCCGACGCCTGGGCCAAACTGACCCCGGACGAACAGAAAGAGGTACGCCGCCTGCGCATGGCGATACTCGAGGAAATGACCCGGGTGCCGGTTGAGGTTCGTGACATCATGACACCCCAGGTGTTCTCGGTTGAGGAAAATACGCCGGTACGGGACATTGCAGATATCATGATGAAGGAACACCTTCACAGAATATTTGTTACCAGTCAGCGCAAAATAACGGGAATCGTCACCACCTACGACATGCTCAAACTGATTTCGGACAAGGCCCTGACCAGACGCTGCGCCGACAGCGACTGATACCAGCAGCCAACCACGGAAGCCGCCTGCCAGAGAGGTATTGCACCCTATGCCCAGAGCACCGCAAGCTCGCAAGATCATGTATGTACTCGACACCAATGTCCTGATTCACGATCCCAACGCCCTCCTGAATTTCGAAGAACACGATGTCATCATCCCGATGACGGTCCTTGAAGAACTCGACAGTCTTAAAACCGGAAAGCAGGCGGTGGCGGCGGACTGCCGGCAGGCCATACGCAACATCGATAAACTGCTGGGTGATGCGACCCCCAAGCAGATCGAGAAGGGTGTCCCCATTGTGCGGGGCAAAAAGGCGACACCCCTGGGCACCTTGTCCATTCTCATGAGCACCAGTCCGACAGGCAATCACTCCCTGCCTGAACACCTGAACGACAACAAGATCATCAATACCCTGGCGGAGCTGCAGGCCCGCCACAAGTCCCGCGACATCATTCTGGTGAGCAAAGACATCAACATGCGCCTGAAAGCCCGGGGCTTCGGCGTTGAAGCACAGGATTATCACAACGATCAGTTACTGGACGACATCGACCTGCTTCCCCGGGGCTACCATGAGTTTCCCAACTCGTTCTGGGACCGGATCGAAAAGGTGGAAACCGTCCAGCGTGAGGCCATCACCGAGCATATTCTCAAGCGCGAGGGTGATCTTGCCAGAATCAACATCAATGAGTTTGTTCTGGACGAAATGGGCTTTATCGGCCGGGTCACCGAGATTGACGGTGACCGGCTGGTATTGCAGGATCTGCACAAACAGGACTTGCTGAACGAGGAAGTCTGGGGCCTGGTTCCCCGGGACATTCACCAGGCCATGGCCCTGAACCTGCTGCTGGATCCGGATATTCATCTGGTGAACCTGACCGGCTCTGCCGGCTCCGGCAAGACCATTCTGGCCCTGGCCGCGTGCATTGAAATGACCGTGGCCAGCAAGATGTACAAGCGGATCATCGCCACCCGCTCCACCCAGGGACTGGACGAGGATATCGGTTTCCTGCCCGGTACCGAAGCGGAAAAAATGGAACCCTGGCTCGGCGCCATCGTGGACAACCTGGAGGCACTCCACGAAGACGACGAAAACATGACCGCCAGCGTGGACTACATTCTCAGCAAGGTGCCGCTGCACTTCAAGTCCATGAACTACATCCGCGGCCGCAGCTTCCAGCACAGCCTGATCATTATCGACGAATCCCAGAACCTGACACCGCACCAGATCAAGACCATCATCACCCGGGCCGGCAACGGCTCCAAAGTGATCTGCCTTGGCAACCTGGCGCAGATCGACACGCCCTACCTGAGCGCGCTGAGCTCCGGCCTGACCTACATGACAGAACGATTCAAGACGTTCACCCACGGCGGCCACATCCACCTGCAGGGTGTGCCGCGGTCATTGCTGGCAGAGTTTGCCGAAGCCAACCTCTGATGTTCAGGTGATCGGATATTGCAGTGGCTGGCTCAGGCCAGCCGCTCAATACGTCCCCGGGCAAGCCGGACCAGACCCTGACGCTCGAAATCCTTGAGCAACCGACTGACCACCTCCCGCGCC
>NZ_CAXBDN010000418.1:0-2142 GCF_963974375.1 uncultured Marinobacter sp. | reverse complement strand
TCAGCAACAGTGCTAAAAGTCCGTAAATTGTCAGGATAGATTGTCCTCCCGACCCGCATGTCCTTTTCTTGAAGGTGACGAAACCTGAAAGGAAAAGACTCATGCAAAGCCGAGAGGACTTTCACATGATAAAACAACTAAGGGTACAGGGGGTGCATATCGTGGATATTGCCCACCGGATCGGATGCTCAGAACGCACGGTGCGTCGGTATCTCGCACTTCCGGCACCACCGACAGGCAAGCCCACGAAGCGCCGGCCCAGCAAGCTGGATCCCTTCAAGCCTTTTATCGATCAACAACTGGCCAACGACGTCTGGAACGCCGAGGTCATTTTCCAGCAATTGCGCGAACAGGGCTTTACCGGCTCATCCACGTTGGTTCGTGAGTACATCCAGCCCAAGCGATCACTGCGAGCGAGTAAGCAAACGGTCCGGTACGAGACCCCGCCCGGTAAGCAGCTCCAGCATGACTGGGGCCAGATCCGGACAGAGGTGGGCGGCCGAGCGTGCACCGTGAACATCGCGGTGAACGTGCTGGGTTACTCTCGCTACTTCCACGTTTGGGCGGGCCCACGCCAGGATGCGGAGCATACCTATGAGTCACTGGTGCAAGCCTTCCGGTACTTTGGCGGTGTGCCGGCCAGTGTGCTGGTGGATAACCAGAAGGCTGCGGTGGTTCGCCATGATCGTGATGGCAAGGTCACGTTCAATGCTGGCTTCCTTGAGCTGGCCAACCATTACGGCTTTGTCGCCAAAGCCTGCCGACCTCAGCGGCCCAGAACCAAGGGTAAGACCGAACGCATGGTCGGTTATGTGAAGCACCACTTCTTCCAGCGGTATCGCAGCTTCGACAGCTACGCACACCTGAATCAGTTGCTGGAGCAGTGGCTGATCACCTGCGCTGAGCAGCGACAGCTCAGACAGTTCCAGCAAACGCCGCTGGAGCGGTTCGCGGCAGAGAAGCCACACCTGCTGCCAAGACCCGGGGTCGACTTCGATACTCGCTACTACGATATCCGCCACGTCAGCTGGGATGCCTACATCGATGTCCGGGGCAACCGTTACAGTGTGCCCGCTCAGTGCTGCGGGCAGCAGGTCACCATCCGTATCAGCGTTGAGGATGAACTGACCGTCTATGACATCCGGGGTCAGAGGGTGGCCCAGCACCGGCTCACTGACCGGAAGGAAGGCTGGCAGGCCGTATCGGATCATCACACCCCCCTGTGGCAGGAGGTGATGCCGGTGCAACACCGGAGCTTGGCCGTGTATGAGGAGGTGCTCCAATGAACCTGGATCAACTCCTCGACCGGCTCAAGATGGATCACCTCCAGGCCTCACTGGACACCCTCTGCGAACACGCCAGCAAGAAGGACTTGAACTACCGGGAGTTCCTCGAACAGGCGCTGTCCCAGGAATGGGGCGGCCGCCATCAGAGGGGGCTGGATACGCGACTCAAACAGGCCAGGTTGCCCTGGATCAAAACCCTGGAACAGTTCGACTTCAGCTTCCAGCCCAGCCTTGACCGAAAGCTGATCCGGGAACTCTCCGGCCTCGGGTTCGTGGAACGCAACGAGAACGTGATCCTGCTGGGCCCGCCGGGGGTGGGTAAAACCCATCTGGCTGTCGCCCTTGGAGTAAAGGCCGCTGAGGCTGGCCATCGGGTATTGTTCATGACCCTGGATCGCCTGGTCAGCACGCTGGTGAAAGCTCGGCAGGAAAACCGGCTGGACCGACAGCTCCAGCAACTGACTTACCCGAAAGTACTTGTTCTCGACGAGATCGGTTACCTGCCCATGACCCGGGAGGAAGCCAGCCTGTTCTTCCGGCTGATCAACCGACGCTATGAGCGGGCCAGCACCATCCTGACCTCGAACAAGAGCTTCATGGACTGGGGCGAAGTGTTCGGAGATCAGGTCATTGCTACAGCAATACTGGACCGACTGCTGCACCACTCAAGTACGTTGAACATCAAGGGCGAGAGCTATCGGCTGAAGGACAAACGGAAGGCAGGTCTCATCCCCGGTACTACTCAACAACAGGAGGACTCTGAGGACACCGAATCTCAAAAAGCGGACACTGAAAACTGATGAAAACCGGACAATCTAAACTGACAAAAAGCGGTCAGAGTTCACCGTTGTTGACA
>NZ_CAXBDN010000417.1:0-2162 GCF_963974375.1 uncultured Marinobacter sp. | reverse complement strand
TGCTCTGGCGTTGCCGGGACGCAGGAAATAGGCGTGCATGGAATGGGGCATGCGGCCTTCGATGGTCCGCGTGGCAGCCATCAGCGCCTGACCGAGCACATGGCCACCGAACAGATTGGGGAAGCCCAGATCCTCGCTCTCGCCCTGGAAATGATCATCGCCCAAAGGTGCGAGATCCAAAAGTTCAACCAGCTTTTTGGTAACGTCCAGCATGCCTGCTCCTGAAAAAACGAAAGCTGCATGGGTCACCCCGATACAGCCTCTTACCTTAAAAACCGTTAACTTCTACCCGATCCGCCTTTCCTGCGCAACTCTGGTTTACGACGTCCTTTCTTCTGAAAGATACACCAAAACGCGACGGTCAGCTGTGAATCGGTGGCAGCTCTCTGGTCAGGGCCTGTTTCTCCAGTGCCGCGTCACCGGTCAAGGCGAAGCCAAGCAGCCGTCCACCGGCGTCCCGGAATACTGCTTTTACACTGTTGCCCTGGCGCTGCGATTCCCAGCTACCTTCGGCACCCGACAGTGGCGGACATACCGCCGTGGGGCAACAGGGGGTTTTGACCATCACCGGCATGGCGCCCCAGCGAACCTCGGTGCGCTCACCGGCAAGGGTCTTCGCCAACGCCCGGGCTGACGCCATCAGCGGCAACACATACATCAGCACCAGGCCATCCACCTCGGCCCCGTCACCCAGAGCATAAACATCCGGAGCGCTGGTTTCCTGAGCCCGGTTGACCGCAATCCCGTGGCCGGTGCTCAGGCCGGCAGCCCGTGCAAGCGCTGTGCGGGGCCGCAGGCCCACCGCTGACACCACCAGGTCGGCAGTCAGCACCTCACCGCTGGCCAGCGTGACGCTCAGTTCCGTGCCAATGCGGTCAATCCGTTCGGCCGTTGTGCCAAGATGTAAACTGACACCTTCCTGAGCCAGAGCATCCTGCACCGCGCCGGCTGCCTCGTCGGGCAACAAGCCTGGCATCACCTGAACCGACGGCGCCACCAGGCTGACCTGGTACCCGCCGTTACGCAGATCATTGGCAAACTCGCACCCGATCAGACCGGCACCCAGAATGACGACCCGGCCAGCTTCCGGCAGTCGTTCACGAAACCGCTGATAGTCACTCAGATCGTTGATCGACAGCACCTCGCCGGCACCACTTCCCGACAGGTCCAGGGTAATGACCTCGGCACCCGTCGCCAGCACCAGTTTCCGGTAAGGCAATCGCTCGGAGCCGATCTGCAACTCATGGGCATCGGTATCGATTCCGGTGATCCGGGTGGATGTGCGGATGTCCATTTGCAGCTGCTCCGCCATGGCTCCGGCGTCAGCCTGGGCCAGTTCAGCGGCAGTCTTGCCTTTGCTGAAACCGGTCGACAACATCGGTTTGGAATAGCTGGTACCGTCATCTGCCGTGATCAGCATCAACGGTGTATCGGTATCCAGTTTGCGGAACTCCCGGGCAAGGGAGTAGCCGGCAAGACCGCTGCCCACGATCACTATCGGGGCAGCGGAAGACTGTTCGCGGGTTTCGGAGGTCATGATAGGTTCCGTCTGGTCAGTCGATTTCGATCATCTCAAAGTCTTCCTTGCCCACACCACAATCCGGGCATTCCCAGTCTTCCGGCACATCATCCCAGGCAGTACCCGGCGCGATACCGTCTTCAGGCCAGCCCTCGGCCTCGTCATAAATAAAACCGCAGACCACACACTGCCACTTTTTCACTCGAACACCCCATTGTTTAATTGCTTGCCAGCCGCCTACAGCGCGGCAGATTGAGATAAAGTCAGGCATATCATACGCACTGACCGGGCATCCACCAAAGTGCCCGGTGGATTGATACGCCGCAAAATACGGTTTGTGTTTCCACCGGCTGCCAGACTGGCCCCACGGTCTCCCTTCCCGCCCGGGTTTTCGTTATACTCGCCCGTTTTACGACAGGATCCGCCGACCATGACCGACACCGTCGCCGAAATGACACAGGTTTTCGAGGAAGCCGATTGCCTGGTTGACGAACAACAGGTCTTCCAGGCCATCGACACACTGGCCGCAAGGATCACGGCCGACCTGCAGCATCGCAACCCGCTACTGTTCTGTGTGATGAATGGCGGCCTGATACTGACCGGACAGCTGCTGCCGCGGCTACGATTCCCGGTTCAGGCAGAG
>NZ_CAXBDN010000416.1:0-2166 GCF_963974375.1 uncultured Marinobacter sp. | reverse complement strand
TACGCTCGGGCTCCGCCATCCATGGCTACGCACGATTCTGGCAAGACCCATCCGACGCCTTCCCGTTGATCCCGTTCTCGCCTACTAAGCCGCGGCACTATTTCAGGTGCCGTTTTTTTTGACATCACCTTTATAAACGCCAGTCACGCCCCGCTTTCTCCCTGTCAAATTCCCGGCACACAATTCCCGTTGAGAACAAGGCTTCGTCTTAAGTGTATGTAATTAATAGGTAATCTAAATCTGGCCGGTTTTTTGCTTTTGTACCGTTAACTGACACAACAATGACCGGTGGGCCCCAGGGCCGCACGGGTGGTACAGCTAGCAGCAAGAAGAGTGAAGCCTTATGGTCGAGCGAGCCGATATCAACAGCGTACTTTCGGAAATCCGTAACATGCGGTCACAGATGACGCAGCATCAGCGGGTGGAGAATGACCAATCGGTACGTGGTCGGGTAGATGGTCCGTCCAGGCCGGACCAGGTCCAGAAAACGCCGGGGTTCAGCGACATGCTCACCCGGGCGGTGGATCAGGTCAATGACTTGTCGCAAACGGCAGGGGATCTGCGCACAGCCTACGAACGGGGTGATCCGGATGTGGACATTACCCGGGTGATGATTGCTGCCCAGAAGTCCAGTGTCTCCTTCGACGCTCTCACCACGGTGCGTAACCGGGTTGTGCAGGCGTACGAAGACATCATGAACATGCCGGTCTGACGCCCGACTCAACTGAATCATTGCGGAGCTGAAACATGGCCAGTGTACCTGCAGAAATCAATTCCCCGGACCTGGCTCGGAGCGATTCCGAGGGTGACGATGGTCGCCGCAGCGATCTGCTGTTCGGGTTCAACCGGCTGAATCTGATTCGCCAGATTGGTCTGATGATTGGCCTGGCGGCCAGCGTCGCTCTCGGCGTGGCGGTTGTGCTCTGGGCGCAGGAACCCAACTATCAGCCGGTGCTGGGCGATCTGTCAGGTTATAACCCGCAGGATGTCACTCAGGTACTGGATCAGAGCAACATCAAATACCGCATGGACAGTCGCAGTGGCGCCTTGCTGGTGCCTTCGCAGGATGTCTATAACGCCCGTATGCAGCTGGCCGCACAGGGGGTTACTGACGATCAAACTATTGGCTATGAATTGCTTGATCAGGACCGGGGTCTTGGTACCTCACAGTTTATGGAAACCATCAGCTTCCGGCGTGGTCTTGAAGGCGAGCTGGCCCGCACCATCAGTAGCATGCGCAGTGTCAAGAACGCGCGGGTTCATCTGGCCATTCCCCAACGCTCGGTTTTTGTCAGAGATGCCCGTGAGCCGACGGCTTCTGTCTTTCTGAATGTGTTTGCCGGGCGCCGGCTCGAGCAGGAGCAGATCAATTCCATTGTGAATCTGGTCGCTGGCAGCATTCCCGAGATGAGCCGTGACAACGTTACCGTAGTTGATCAGAGCGGCAATCTGCTGACCGGCCGCGAGCAGGAACAGGGTAACCGCCAGCAAATGGAAGAGCAGTATGAATACAGCCAGCGCATCGAAGACCGTCTGACCCGCCGGGTGGCGTCCATCGTGGGTTCCATCGTTGGTGACAGCCGTTTCAATGCCGAGGTGAATGCCGACCTGGACTTTTCCGCGGTGGAACGGGCCGAGGAGCTGTTCAATCCGGATCAGCAGTCGGTACGGAGTGAGCGCGAGTCCTCGGAACAGCGGGCCGCCGGCATGCAGGGTGGCATTCCCGGCGCACTTGCGAATCAGCCCCCGGGTGCTGCCGCCGTACCGGAAGTGGCTGGTGAAGCAGATGAAGACGGTGTTGTGCCGCCGCCGCCCGTGGACGTCAGGCGGGAATCGACCCGGAATTATGAAATCGATCGTACCGTAAGCTATATCCGTCAGGCTCAGGGTGCCATACGCCGGCTTACTGTTGCGGTGGCGGTGGATGATCGCCGGGTGATGGACCCGCAAACCGGTGAGGTCACCTTTGAGCCCTGGCAGGAACAGGAACTGCAGCGGCTGAGTCTGCTGGTGCGGGATGCGGTTGGCTACTCGGCGGCCCGCGGTGACAGTGTGACCGTTATGAACACCGCCTTTGCGCCGGAGCAGGTGGTTGAGTTTGATGCCCCGGCATTCTGGGAGCAGCCCTGGTTCTGGGACCTGATGAAGCAGGTGCTGGCCGGGCTG
>NZ_CAXBDN010000415.1:0-2167 GCF_963974375.1 uncultured Marinobacter sp. | reverse complement strand
GGTAAGTGCCACTTGCAGACCACCCAGGCCGAGCAGCCGCACCCGCATGGCCCAGAGGGATTTGGGGTCCAGCTCCATCCCCACCAAGAATAGCATCATCACCACGCCGAACTCAGCAAAGTGCTGAAGGGTGACGGTCTCTTGGCCCACCAGCCCGATCACCGGCCCGATGACCACACCGGCCACAAGGTAACCGAGTACCGAACCCAGTCCGAACCGCTTGGTCAACGGCACCGCGATTACCGCCGCCACCAGGTAAATAAACGCCTGAATAAAGTAGTCAGTCATTAGAGCCGCCAGTTATGTCCGTCGGGTGATAATTAGATATTCGTTCTTGTAACCTTACACCAAAGGCCGCATTTCATCTCCCGTTTCGAAACCGGGGACAGATCAGACCTGCTTTACTTCACCACTATGTCCAGCGCGGACATCTTCGGGCCCATGAACATCTGTAGTAGCCCCCATTTAAACCGAACACCTTGGTAGAAGCAAGTTGACGAAGCGTTTTGTGGTGCCGGGCCAGCCTGAGAACACCTCAGTGGAGTTCGGTGCCTACGGCTTTACCCCCGAGGAGATTACGGAGCAAGGTATCGACAGGAGCGACCGACCGTACAGCAGCCTGGTGTATCTGTCCACGAGCCGCAGTTATCAGTCAGCCGGTGGCACCTCGGGATGGACCACCTCGCTGACCGTCGGTGCCCTGGGCTTAGACCTGTTTGAGCACAGTCAGAATGCGATTCACAAGGCCACCGGCAGTGACAAGCCCGAAGGCTGGGATCACCAGATCTCCGAAGGGGGCGAGCCTACCTTGCGGTACTCCGCGGCCTACCACCAGTACCTGGATGGCAGTGAGCCGGGCAGCAAGTTCAAGGTGACCTACTTTGGGAGCGTCGGATACCTCACTGAATTTGGCGCCGCCCTGGTGTTCCGGGGAGGGCTGATTTCGTCGCCGGATAACCGCTTCAACCCGGAATTGATGGCCTACGGTGAGCGGGCGCCCAGCGTCTCCGCGGTCGGCGGTCGGGAGAACTACTTCTGGGGTGGCCTGTCGGTGAAGGCCAGGGCCTACAACGCTTTTCTGCAGGGTCAGTTCCGGGATTCTGATCACGAACTCAGTGCCAATGATCTGAATGTGCTGCTAGCGGAAGTCTGGGCCGGTTACACCCACACCCTCTGGGACAACATGGAGCTGAGCAAGCGCTTTGGCAGTCACTGACAACCGGTGTACATCACCCTGGGAAATACCATGTATACCGCTGAACAATTGGTTTTCAGCAAGAGCAGGGCGCATGGTTAGGCTCAGGCATTACTGGAAACGGAGAAACGATATGAGCAACATCGTTGAAGTAAACGACAGCAACTTTGATGCGGCCGTTGGTCGTAACGACAAGCCGGTCCTGGTCGATTTCTGGGCACCCTGGTGCGGCCCCTGCAAGACCGTTGGCCCCATGCTTGATGAAATCGCCGACGAACTGGGCGATGACCTGGTAGTGGCCAAGGTCAACGTGGATGACAGCCCGGAAACGGCGGCTCGCATGGGAATCCGCAGCATTCCGACCCTGGCGCTGTTCCGCGAGGGCGGCGTGGTGGCCCGGCAGACCGGTGCCGGCACCTTGGGCCAGTTGCGGGCCTTCGTCAAAGGCAACCTGTAATTCACCGGCTCGAATCAACACCCTCTTGTTATGGGAGGGTGTTTTTGTGTGCCGGTTGCGCTGCCCGCCAATGCTGGTTAGACTTATCCGGGTCCATTGCCATCATTCAGGTACCCCACGATGAAAACCCAGGAGCTGCAACTCCTCTATATTTTCGACGCCATCATGACCGAGCGCTCGGTGACCCGAGCCGCCGAGCGTCTGGCCATGACCCAGCCGGCGGTATCCAACGCAATTTCCCGGATGCGCCAGATCTGGAGCGACCCGCTGTTTGTCCGCAAAGGTCGTAACATCGAGCCAACGTCTTATGCCTTGAGCCTCTGGGACCAGGTAGGCGGGCCCATGTACGCGCTAACCAACACGGTTTCAGCCACTCAGTTCGACCCCGCTAATTCCAAAAGGAAATTTCGCATCGCCGCTACCGACGTGATCGTTGAGATGGTCTGGCGCCAGTTAATCGAATTGCTGGAGCGGGAGGCGCCCGGTGTCGATCTGCACGCGGTCCCGTACACGCT
>NZ_CAXBDN010000414.1:0-2185 GCF_963974375.1 uncultured Marinobacter sp. | reverse complement strand
ACCGCAAGCATCAATGCCAAACAGAAAGAGCTCGCCGGCATTGAAGTAGCAACCCTCGAAAGCAAGCACGTTGACTATGAAATCTACGCTCCCGGTGAGCTGCTGACCAACGGCTATACCAGCTATCACGTGTCCCCCCGGGTTGCCTCAGTGGTGCTGCGGCGTCACGTGGAACTGGGTGAGCACGTAACCAAGGGCCAGCCGCTGGTAACCCTGTTCAGTGAGACGGTGGCACAGGCGCAGGCGGATTACAGGAAAGCTTTTCCTGAATGGAAGCGAATCAGCGGGCTGGGTCGTTCCGTGGTTGGCGATCAGCGGTTCAATACAGCGAAAGCCAACATTGAAGCAGCAAGGGCGACTCTGCTTGCTTACGGGCTGAACGATGATGACATTGGTGCGTTGAAGGCCAGCGGGGTGGATAGTCTCGGTGAATACATGCTCAGGGCTCGCGTGGATGGTGCAGTACTGACCGATGAGTTTGAGCAAGGACAAAGAGTTGAGGCTGGCCAGCCGCTGGTGACTCTTGCTGATGAGAGTGAGCTTTGGGTAGAAGCCCATCTGCCAGCAAGCTCCGACATTGTTCTAGAGAAGGGCGCGGAAGCCGAAGTCAGGGCAGCGGGTCGTGTGGGCGTGGCAACGGTGTCCCAGGAAGCCCACACCATTGATCCTGTGACCCGCACGCGGATTGTCAGGCTGGAGCTGGACAATCCTGAAGATCGTTTTCATCCAGGAATGTTCGCAGATGTGTATTTTCGTTTTAAGACCAGCGAGCCGGTGCTTGCCGTGCCGGAGACTGCATTGATGCGTGGCGCGGACGGCGACTGGACGGTCTATGTGGAAGAGGCCGAAGGCGAGTATGAACCCGTGGAAGTGGAACTGGGCCGCTCAATTGGCGGGCTCCGTGAGGTTTCCGGCCTGGCTGCGGGCCAACGAGTCGTTTTGCGGGGCGCATTTTTTGTGGCCTCTGAGATTGCCAAAGGCGGCTTTGATCCGCACAACCACTGATTCCGGGAGCCATTATGTTCAACCGAGTTGTCGACTGGGCGGTTCAGAACCGCCTGTTGGTTCTTATTGCGCTTGCAGTGCTTATCGCCACGGCCGCGTTTCAGATACCAAAACTGAATCTTGATGCTTTCCCCGACGTTACAAACGTCCAGGTCGCTGTTAATACAGAGGCGCCCGGACTTGCGGCTGAGGAAGTCGAGCAGCTGATCACCTATCCCATTGAAGCGGTGATGTATGCGTTGCCGGATGTTGAGGAGGTTCGGTCCATCTCCAAAACCGGGTTGTCTGGTGTCACCGTGGTCTTTAAAGAGGGCACGGATATCTATTTCGCGCGCCAACTGGTTTTCGAGCGGTTGCAGGCCGCGCGGGAGCTGATTCCGGACGGGGTCGGGGTGCCTGAAATGGGGCCGAATACGTCCGGTCTTGGCCAGGTCTACCAGTACTTGCTGATAGCGGACCCGGATTCGGGGTACGACGCAATGGAATTGCGCAGCTTGCACGACTGGCTGGTCAAACTGTTGCTGATACCGGCTGAAGGGGTTACGGAAATCCTGTCGTTTGGCGGAGAGGTCCGCCAGTACCAGGTTAACCTGAACCCGGCGCGAATGCTGTCCTATGACTTATCACAGAACGATGTCATGGAAGCCCTGGAGAACAACAACTCCAATGTTGGGGGCTGGTATATGGGCCGCGGGCAGGAGCAGTTGGTTATTCGCGGTATGGGCTGGCTGGGTAATGGCGAGCAGGGGCTCGAGCAGATCCGTCAGGTGCCCGTTAAAACCAGTGATGGCATTACAGTGACAGTGAACGATGTCGCCGAGGTAGCGCTGGGCACTGAAATTCGCCAGGGTGCGGTAACCATGACCCGGAAGGATGAAGCCGGTCAGGTTGAACAACTGGGTGAAGTGGTTTCTGGCATTGTACTCAAACGAATGGGGGCCAACACAAAAGCCACCATCGACGGCATCGAGGCCCGCATTGATCGCATAAATCAGGCGCTTCCGAGTGGGGTTCGTTTTGAGCCCTATTACAACCAGGCGGATCTGGTGACCAAGGCCGTAGAGACGGTGACCAATGCGCTTCTGTTGGCTTTTGTGTTTATTGCGATCGTGCTTGCCCTGTTCCTGATGAATCTGCGGGCAACAACGCTGGTGCTGCTTTCAATACCGATTTCCATCGG
>NZ_CAXBDN010000413.1:0-2190 GCF_963974375.1 uncultured Marinobacter sp. | reverse complement strand
GAGCCATTTCTTCAGCCAGTTCCTGCATCAGATTGCTGGCATGGCGGAGCGTTTCGGCCTGCGATGGGGTTGGCTCGCTGTCTTCGCGGGGCGTGGGTTCCGTGCCCGGCTGGGTTTCCAGATTAAGCTCACGGGTAGTTGTAGTCTGGCGAACTTCATCAAGATCGGTCGGGTCCGGGCGGCCCGGCGAGAAATACCGAAACACCGGGCTGGTGCCCTGGGGAATTTCAAGCGCTGCAACCTCTCGCTGCACGCCGAAGGCTTTGGCCATTTCCTGGGCGACCTGCTTGAATTTCATGGCGTCGAGTTCGGAAAACGACAGCAGCAGTACAAAAAAACACATCAGCAGCGACATCAGATCTGCGAAAGTGACCACCCAGGCAGGAATACCCGGGGTTGGCTCCTCCGGAAGCTCATCCATCGCGCTCATCAGGCCTCCGCTTCGGTGGTGTCACGCTTGGAGGGCGGCAGGTAGGATGACAGCATCTGCTCGATGACTCTCGGGTTGCGACCTTCCTGAATTGCAATCACCGCATCCGTGATCAGTGCCTGCATACGGGCTTCTTCCGTCATTCGCAGTTCGAGTTTGTCCGCCAGCGGATTGGCGAACATGGTGGCTATCATGGCGCCGTAAAGGGTTGTCAGCAGGGCAACAGCCATCGACGGGCCAATACTCTTCGGGTCGTCCATGTTGGACAGCATCTGGACCAGGCCGATAATGGTGCCAATCATGCCCATGGCCGGCGCAACGTCACCAAAAGCCCGGAAAACTTTGGCGCCCCAACGATTGCGATCCAGTGTCAGCAGCCGCTCCTTGTTCAGGAGTGTGGCAATGATGTCGGCGGACTGGCCATCAATGAGGTGTTGTATGCCCTGTTGGAGATAGGTCGAGCTGGTTTCCCGGCCTTCCAGGTTGAGCACCCCCTGTTTGCGGGCGATGTTGGCGATTTCAATTAGCTCCTCAATCAGGGTCTGAGTGTCTGGAAGCTTGAATGAAAAGGCACGCCCCGCAGCTCTGAAAGCTCCAAAATACTGACTGAAGCTGAACTTGGCCAGAACCACGGCCAGGCTGCCCAGAATGACGATCAGGATCGACGGAATGTTGAAGAAAACATCACTGGATGCGCCGAGAATGACAGCCATTGCAATAATGACAGTCGCTCCCAGCAAACCGATAAGCGTGGCGAAGTCCAAACCTGGTTCCTTTCACTGAGTAAGACGACGAACCGAAATGTGTCCGGATTGTAATCAGCTGTTACATAAAAGAACAGGAAATTCGATGCTTTTTTGCTCAGGTAACTTCGCTGACCATCTGGTAAACTGCCGCCTTCTTTTTCCGCAACTGTGAATTACCGATGAATGCACTGGAGAAACGAGCGATTGCCTCGCTCGCTTCGGTTTATGCCATGCGCATGCTGGGCCTTTTCATGGTCCTGCCCGTGTTTGCCCTACTGGGGTCCGAACTGTCCGGGGCCACGCCGGCGTTGACCGGTCTGGCGATCGGCGCCTACGGCTTGACCCAGGCGTTGCTGCAGGTACCCTTCGGATTATTGTCTGACCGGCTGGGTCGCAAGCCGCTTATTTACGTCGGGCTGGTGATCTTCGCGGCGGGCAGCCTGCTGGCGGGCGCGTCGGACAGTATCTACGGCGTGATTGCCGGGCGTGCGCTGCAGGGCGCCGGGGCCATTGCCAGCGTACTGATGGCGTTACTGAGTGACCTCACCCGCGAAGAACAGCGCACCAAAGCCATGGCGACGGTCGGGATTACGATCGGGCTATCGTTCTCACTATCCTTGATCGTTGGACCCCTGGTGGCATCAGTGGCTGGCCTGGCCGGCCTGTTTTACTTTACCGCGCTGCTTGCCACAATCGCGCTTGGCATCGTTCGCTTCCTGGTACCGGAGCCCGTGGCCGGCGCCCTGACCTCTGATCATCTGCCGGTCAGGGCAATGCTGGGACGGGTACTCACCGACAGCCGGCTATTGCGCCTCGACTTCGGAATATTTGCCCTGCATCTGGTGCTGACCGCACTGTTCCTGCTGGTGCCGGTGCTACTGACCCAGGAGCTTGGTCTGCCGGCCGAGCGCCACTGGTGGTTCTACCTCACCATTATGGTGACGTCATTTTTTGCCATGGTACCGTTCATCATTATCGGAGAAAAATACCGCAAGATGAAACCGGTGCTCTCTG
>NZ_CAXBDN010000412.1:0-2195 GCF_963974375.1 uncultured Marinobacter sp. | reverse complement strand
GCGGCCTACCATACCCTCAAAGCAAACCGGCCGAAGCTGTTGCTGACGACCTACTTCGGCAGTTTGCGGGAGAACCTGCAACAGGCCTGCAATCTGCCGGTTGCCGGCCTGCATGTGGATGCTATCGGTGGCGGCGATGAAATCGCACGGGTGGTGGACTGGTTACCCGCCCATAAGGTGTTGTCAGTAGGTGCCATCAACGGAAGGAATATCTGGAAAACAGACCTGAACGCAACACTGGACTGGCTGGAGCCATTGGCCGACAAACTCGGTGACCGGCTCTGGATCGCGCCTTCCTGTTCCCTGCTGCATGTACCCGTGGATCTGGACAACGAGGAGCGTCTGGACGAAGCGCTTAAAGACTGGCTGGCTTTCGCCCGGCAAAAGCTGAAGGAGCTGGTCACACTGGGTCGGGCCTTAAACGAAGGCAGGGCGGTGGTGAGCGATGTACTGAAAGCGAATCAGGCCTCCGTTGACCGTCGTCGCCGGTCTACCCGTGTTACAAATCCTGCAGTGCGAGCTGCGGTTGAACGCATCACTGCAACCCATGGTCAGCGCCAGCACCCCTATGCTGAGCGGGCGCAACTGCAATCAACGCACCTGAAACTTCCGCTTTATCCCACGACCACCATTGGCTCCTTCCCCCAGACCCGGGATATTCGTCAGGCCCGGCAGGCTTACCGGCAAGGACAGCTGAGCGCCGGCGATTATCAGGAAAAAATGAAAGCAGAAATCAGGTACGCCATCGCCCAGCAGGAAGCGCTGGGGCTGGACGTACTGGTGCACGGCGAAGCCGAACGCAATGACATGGTCGAGTATTTTGGCGAGCAGCTTGAAGGCTATGCCTTCAGTCAGTTTGGCTGGGTGCAGTCCTATGGTTCACGGTGCGTGAAACCCCCCATTCTGTTTGGCGATATCAGCCGTCCCGCCGCCATGACTGTGGACTGGATCCGGTACGCCCAGTCCCGCACCGGGAAACCCATGAAGGGCATGCTGACCGGGCCAGTCACCATGCTGAACTGGTCTTTTGTCAGGGATGATCAGCCCCGCAGCGAAAGCTGCAGACAACTGGCCCTGGCAATCCGCCAGGAAGTGCTGGATCTGGAAGCGGCTGGAGTACGAATCATCCAGATCGACGAAGCCGCACTCCGTGAGGGGCTGCCACTGCGCAAATCGGAATGGCCGGACTACCTGGACTGGGCCGTGGAAGCCTTCCGGATAACGGCCAACGGGGTAAAGGACGAGACCCAGATACACACCCATATGTGCTATTCGGAGTTCAATGACATTATTGAATCCATTGCCCGTATGGACGCGGATGTCATCACCATTGAGACGTCCCGGTCTGATATGGAATTGCTGGATGTGTTTGAGGAGTTCGACTATCCCAATGAAATCGGCCCTGGAGTCTACGATATCCATTCGCCGAACATACCGACCGAGGCGCAGATCATCGCGCTGATGGAGAAAGCGGCCGGACGCATCCCGCAGCAGAGGCTTTGGGTCAACCCGGACTGCGGCCTGAAAACCCGACAGTGGGAGGAAGTGACGCCGGCGATCATCAACATGGTGTCAGCGGCCCGCAAATTGCGGGAGAGCGCTTGCGTGGCCGGGCAGGTGCCTGCCCGGGTGGCAGAGGAAAGCCTTTAACCGGCCACTCCTGCATCAGGGGATGAATGGCCACCGGCTCCAAGGGCCAGTTGGCAATGCATCCCCTGGTCTCGACCTTACCCAGACACAGCATTCAGGTAACAAATAATTAATCTCTTGCAGGATATTGTTTGTTACCTGTTTTGTATGACCGCTCCCGCTTCAGTTGTCCGCAATATCTGCAGTTTGCCTGTCATTTGACTATCTTTTAATCAGCGCTGAACTAAAAAAACTTCACCCCCGATAATTGATGTGAATCAGTGGGTAAGTTTTCAAAACACAGCAAGCTATAGAAAGTGGCGCCGGAGAAACATCCGTTGTGAACGATTGGGTTTAATTGAGGGAGCGTTAACCGTGAAACCTATATCAAAGGCTTTAGTCATCCTCAGCGTGAGCGCCTGTGCCGGGCTGGCGTGGGCAGAAACTGAAGGCGATGCAACGCGCGGTGCCCAGGCCGCAGCAGTCTGCACGGCCTGTCATCAGGCGGACGGCAGCGGTATGAATGTTCCGGGAGGCGAATCCTGGCCGCGTCTTGCGGGTCTTGA
>NZ_CAXBDN010000411.1:0-2227 GCF_963974375.1 uncultured Marinobacter sp. | reverse complement strand
CCAAACCTTCGCCACCGCGCCTTGCTCTCAAGGCTCTCAATGGCTCAGTAGGTCAGAGAATTGACCAGACGGGACACTAGATGCGCATGGCGCCATCGACTTCGATCATGCGGCCCGACAGGTAGTCGTTCTCAAAGATGAAGGCGGCAGTCTGGCCGATTTCTGACGGCTGACCAATGCGCTTCAGGGGGATGCCTGAGGCCATTTTTTCCAGCGACTCGGGCTTCATGGAGGCCACCATCTCGGTGGCGATGAAGCCCGGGGCAATACCCATGGCGCGAATGCCGTAACGGGACAGCTCCTTGGCCCAGGTCACCACCATGGCGGCAACGGCGGCCTTGCTGGCGGAGTAATTGGTCTGGCCCATGTTGCCGGCCCGGGAGATGGAGCTGATGTTGATGATAACGCCCTGATCGCCGTTTTCGATCATGCGGGTTGCCGCTTCGCGACCGCAGAGGAATACACCGGTCAGGTTGACATCCATAACGGCCTGCCATTCCGCCAGGCTCATGCGTTTTTCGATCTTGCCGTCTTTCGCTTTCACCAGCATGCCGTCGCGCAGAATGCCGGCGTTGTTGATCAGACCGTTAAGCTTGCCGAAATCCGCCTGGATGGCCGCAAAGGTTTTCTCCACTTCATCTTCTTTTGCCACGTTGCAGACATAACCTCTGGCATCGCCACCGGCTGCCTTGCAGGCGGCGACCGCTTCGTCCAGCTTTTCCGGCATCAGATCGATCAGTGCCAGAGTGGCGCCCCGGGCGGCCAGATGCTCGGCCATGGAACGACCCAGGCCCTGGCCACCGCCGGTAATTGCGATCACGGAATCTTGAAGTTTCATGGTTTGCCCTAATCTAAGTGTTTTAAGGACCGGCGAGTATACCAGAGGATTTTTTTGATGCGGAGTTCGCGAAGGCATCGGTCAATATCACCTAATTGCTGACAGGAGGCACCCGTTGCCTGTTTTTCTTTTTCTGTTCATTGCGCTGCCGATCATCGAACTGGTGGTTCTGATCGAAGTCGGCTCGGCAATAGGGGCCCTCAATACCATTGGCCTGGTGTTGCTGACTGCCATTATCGGCGCGGCGCTGCTCAAGAAGCAGGGCCTGGCAACGCTGACCCGGGCCAATCAACGCATAAACAGCGGTGAAATTCCGGCCCGGGAAATGGCGGAGGGTCTTATTCTGGCATTTGGCGGGGCGCTGCTGCTGACACCGGGATTTATTACCGATGCCGTAGGCTTTCTGTGCCTGCTTCCCGGCTCCCGACACTGGCTGGTGAGTCAGGCCATGAAACGGATGGTGGTTCAGGGCCAGAGTTCCGGGTTTTTCTTCAGCGCCGGGGGATCCGGGCCGTTTGGCGGGCAGGGCCCTGGTGGCCGCCGTACCGGGCGAGATGCCGATGGAGACATCATCGAGGGTGACTACCGGGATGAAACCGGTCGTGACCACGATCGCATCGAAAAAAAGTGAAAATTTTTCAGCAGCAGGTGTTGAAAACCTGAAGGCCACCCCCATTAAGGTCTCACAAGTTCGCTGCGGGCAAATAATCCGCTGCAAAACAGACGGTTATAGGCCCCGGCTTTTAACGCAACGTCATTGCCAAAGACAACCTGACATTGGAGATAGAGCAATGAAAATTCGTCCGCTACACGATCGTGTTGTAGTACGCCGTAAAGAAGAAGAAGAGAAAACCGCTGGTGGCATCGTTCTGCCCGGCAATGCCAAAGAGAAGCCCTCACAGGGCGAAATTCTCGCAGTTGGTAATGGTCGTATCCTCGAAAATGGCGAAACCCGCGCATTGGCGGTGAAAGTTGGCGATACCGTAGTTTTCGGTCAGTACGCCGGCAATACCGTCAAGGTTGATGGTGAAGAACTCCTCATCATGAGCGAAAACGACATCTACGGTGTGCTGGAAGGCTGAAGGCTCCGGCAACCGGAACAACGCATTCAACCGGATTGTTCGGTGTGAATGGCGAACGATTTGGTTAACACGAACAGGAATAAAGAACTATGGCTGCTAAAGAAGTTAAGTTTGGTGATAGCGCACGCAAGCGCATGGTTGCAGGTGTCAACATACTGGCCGATGCGGTCAAGGTTACCCTCGGTCCCAAGGGCCGGAACGTGGTTCTGGAAAAGTCTTTCGGTGCCCCTTCAGTAACCAAAGACGGCGTTTCTGTGGCCAAGGAAATCGAACTGGAAGACAAGTTCGAGAACATCGGCGCCCAGAT
>NZ_CAXBDN010000410.1:0-2256 GCF_963974375.1 uncultured Marinobacter sp. | reverse complement strand
GGGGAGTACCTGTGGCCAGTCGTTTCCACCATCATACGCAAAATGACGAGTCCCCGACCTGTCCCAGGGCCTGTTTGTTATCTTGAGAGACCAGAACAAGGAGTCAGAGCATGGCGGTAGTGGCGATTGAAGGCTTACAGAAAACCTATCGCTCGGGTCCGGATTCGGTAACTGTGTTCGGCGGTCTGGATCTGCAGCTCGGTGCTGGCAAATCGCTGGCCCTGGTGGGCCCTTCCGGATCGGGAAAAAGCACCTTGCTGAATATTCTGTGTGGTCTGGAGTCGTTTGACCGCGGCGAAATCGTGTTGTTCGGGGATCGGGTAACCGGCTTTGGCCCTGACGCCTGGGCCGGGCTGCGACGCCAGCGTATCGGGGTGGTGTTTCAGGAGGCGAACCTCATGCCGGCGATGACGCTGGCTGAAAACATCCGGCTACGGGCCGAGCTGGCAGGGACAAACTCTGCAGATCCACAGGATTGGCTGGCCCGGCTGGGGCTGGAGGGCCTTGGCCAGAGATATCCGGATCAGGTCTCCGGAGGTCAGCGGCAGCGGGCCGCCCTGGCCATGGTGTTTGCCATGGCACCGGGGCTGATCCTGATGGATGAACCTACCGGCAGTCTTGATCGCCACACCGCTACTCTGGTGGCCGATGAGCTGTTTCGCTGGCAGGCTGAGCGGCAATGTCCACTGATCCTGGCAACCCACGATCTGGCGCTGGCGGAACGGTGCGACCATCAGCTTGATCTGGGTGGGGGGCAATAAGCTGATGTTGTTGCGGGCGCTGCTCAGTCACTACCGCCGCCATCCACTGCAGTTGCTGGCGCTGTGGTTGATTCTGGCACTGGCGACGGCACTCTGGACCGGTGTCTGGAGCCTTACCCAGCAAGCGCGCACCAGCATGACCGCAGGTGAAGAACAGTTGTCCGGCCGGCAGCAGCTGGTGCGCACGGATGGCAGCCCGGTCACCCGGGCGGATTTCGTAGATCTGCGCCGGCAGGGGTTGTGTGTGATGCCCTGGCTGGAAGTGGCGCCTGCCGGGGGCGGACCTCGTCAGGTGGGTGTCGACGCTCTTGCCATGGGGTGTGCCGGTGATGCGGCGGCGACAGGCGATGGAAACATGGGTCTGGACGGCCGGCCCTTTGTCGATATCGCCGAAGCCGCAAGAATGGTGCATGAGGAAGGTGCCCGGGGCCAGTTGCGGCTGTATCTGGCGACCGGATCCGATGGGGTTCTGCCGGAAAACTGGCAACTGCGGGGTGATGTGGGACAGCTCAGCACAGGGCAGCTGGCGGACAGCTTCCTGCTCAATCTGGATGCCTTGTGTGTTCTGGTGTTGCTGATCACCGCCTTGCTGGTGCGCAGTGTCTACAGCCTGGGGTTGGCACAACGCCGGGAAAGCCTTGGCCTGTTGGTGCGCTACGGGGTCCCGCTGAACCGCCTGCGTCGATGCCTGTTACAGGAGCTGCTGGTACTGGGCGCGCTGGCAGTTTTGCCCGGTTACTGGCTGGGCTTGCAGCTGTCCCGATTGCTTTCCTCCGGCTTTGCAGCGGCCATGACCAGTCTGTTTGATACCCCGTTGCTGGAAACCGGACGGTCGCTGACATCGCTGGCGCTGATCGCCCTGGTGATGCTGCTGGTGCTGGTCTGGGCCGCTCTGGATCTGTTCCGTACCGATACAGCCGCCACCAGACTGTGGTCTCCGGCTTTGGCGGGGGCCGTACTCATGGTGACTGGCGCGGTGCTGGTGCTGATGCCGGAGGGTCTGGTATGGATTTTCCTGGGTACTGGCCTGTTGTTGCTGGGCGCCGGTCTGGTGACGCCGCTGTTATTGCAGCGAACCTTGCGAACCGGTGCCCGCTTGCCGGCCCTGACGCTCTGGCGGCAGCGGGAAGCGGGAGTGCTGGTTCGTCGTCTGGGGCTGCCGCTGGTGGCACTCCAGTTTGCGGCAGCCACGGTAATCGCGGTGCAGGCCCTGGTGACCACCTTTGAAGATACCTTCTACGAATGGCTGGCTCAGCGCCTGTCTGGTGATGTGTATATGGAAGTGCCCGACGGCCGCGAAGTGGATGAGGTCCGGGATCTGCTGGCGGGCAGTCCGGTCATCCGCCATTGGCATCCGGTCATCAGGGGGCAGGGCGAGCTTGGCGGTCAGTCTATCGATGTGATGGCGACCGATCCGGCTTCGCCTTTGTTGCAGACCTGGCACCTGCTGGATCAGCTGCCGGACCCCTGGCTCGCGCTGCAGGCTGACGCAGTG
>NZ_CAXBDN010000409.1:0-2276 GCF_963974375.1 uncultured Marinobacter sp. | reverse complement strand
CTCTGGTGCCGTGGCGCTGCTGATTGCAGCGACCGCAGGACTCTGGCAGGCGGACACCTCGCTGCTGGTTGCCTGGCTGGTGCTTTTCTTCTTTTTCATGGCGTTCAACCTGCTGGAGGCGTCCCTGCCGTCACTGGTCAGCAAAGAGTCCCCGGCCGGCGCCCGTGGCACAGCAATGGGCGTGTATTCTACCTCTCAGTTTTTCGGAGCCTTCCTGGGGGGCGCGCTGGGTGGCGTGATGGCCGGCCTGTTCGGTGCCGGTGGTGTGATTCTGTTAATGTTGGTGGTACTGGTGATCTGGTTGTTACTGGCGCTGGGCATGCCCTCACCAACCTATACGTCCAGTTTTATGGTTTCGCTGCAGCAAATGGCGCCAGAGGACGCAGGCGCCGCCGACCGGGCGCTGCGTCAGGTACCGGGAGTCAGGGACGTGGTCGTTATACCTGGCGAAGATACGGCCTATCTGAAAGTGGATCGCAAGCAATTTGACGAGGCTCTGCTTTTGGATGTTCCTTTCGTGCGTCCCGCTGCGTTATCCTGAACCACTGTTTTTTATGAGAGCCGGCCACGGAATGTCGGCCAGTCACTGTTTAAAGACCGGGAGCAAATCATGGCACGAGGTGTGAACAAAGTAATTCTGATCGGTAATCTGGGCCAGGACCCGGAAACCCGGTATACCCCAAACGGCAACGCCGTGGTCAATCTCAGTCTCGCCACGGATGAGAGTTACAAGGACCGTCAGACCGGTCAGATGGTTCCGAAGACTGAATGGCACCGTATTGTGATGTTCGGCAAAATTGCCGAAGTGGCAGGCCAGTACCTGCACAAAGGCTCCAAGGTGTATATCGAAGGCAAGCTGCAAACCCGCAAGTGGACCAACAAGGAAGGTCAGGACGTCTATACCACAGAGGTGGTGGTAGACATCAACGGCCAGATGCAGATGCTGGACAGCCGTGGTGGTGAAGGTGGCGGCGCCAGTCAGGGCGCCCCGGCCGGCCGGCCACAGCAGTCAGCACCCCAGCAAGCGGCTTACGGTGGAGCGGCCGCTGGAGGCGCAGCCGGCGGTGCTCAGGGCGGTGGCTACAGCCAGCCTGCGGGTGGTCAGGGCAATATGCCTGACCCGGTAGATGATTTTGATGATGATATCCCGTTCTAAGACGTGCAGTCCGCTGGTCCGAGGTCGGGCCATAACCACAAAAGCCGGGCATTTTGCCCGGCTTTTGTGGTTCAAGGGGACCTCAGCCTTCCTCGATCTCTTCCGCTTCCATGCCCAGTTCATTGATTTTCCGGGTCAGGGTGTTGCGTCCCCAGCCCAGCAGCACGGAGGCGTCCCGCCGTCGGCCGCCGGTATGCTTCAGGGCGGTTTCGATCATGATTCTCTCAAACTCCGGCACCGCGCTGTCCAGAATGCCTTTGCGCCCACGGCGTAATTCCTGATCGGCCCAGTTGCGCAGGCCTTCCTGCCAGGTCTGGCCGGTGGTGGGCGTATCCGCCTGCTGCAGGAGTTCCGGCGGCAGATCGTCGATATGAATTTCCCGGCCGCTGGCCATCACGGTCAGCCAGCGACAGGTGTTTTCCAGCTGGCGGACATTGCCCGGCCAGGGCAGGGTGGTCAGGTACTCTTCTGAATCCGGCCGCAGTATTTTCGGCTCAACGGCCAGTTCGGTTGCTGCACGCTTTAGGAAGTGCTGCATCAGTCGCGGGATGTCCTCACGACGTTCGGCCAGCTTGGGCAGATGTACCCGAATCACGTTCAGGCGATGAAAGAGGTCTTCCCGGAAGGTGCCGGCGATCACCAGTTTTTCCAGGTCCTGGTGAGTTGCAGCAATGATACGCACGTCCACCTTGATGGGGGTGGTGCCGCCGACCCGGTAGAACTCGCCATCTGCCAGGACACGCAAAAGCCGGGTTTGTGTATCGGCAGGCATGTCACCGATCTCGTCAAGAAACAGGGTGCCGCTGTTCGCCTGTTCAAATCGACCTTGCCGGGTCGCGCCGGCGCCGGTAAAGGCACCTTTTTCATGACCAAACAGTTCGGATTCAATAAGGTCCTTTGGAATGGCCGCCATGTTAAGGGCAATAAACGGATGGCTGGCCCGGGGGCTGTGGTTGTGCAGCGCCTGGGCCACCAGCTCTTTGCCGGTTCCGCTTTCGCCGTTGATGAGCACGGTGATGTTGGAATGGGAAAGACGTCCGATAGCCCGGAAAACCTCCTGCATGGCCGGCGCTTCGCCGATGATTTCCGCCGTGCGGGGCGTGTTGTCCGGGGCTGGCTC
>NZ_CAXBDN010000408.1:0-2277 GCF_963974375.1 uncultured Marinobacter sp. | reverse complement strand
GTTTGATGGCCCGGCACTTGCCCGCTGCTATCTGGCGCTCTACTTCGGTGAGGTTTCAGCGCTGATGGCCAAAGCAAAGGACCTGGGTGCCAGCGACCGGGATTTCGAGCTGGATACCCGTCTGCTGGCCATGCTGGGTCGCAGCTTCCCGCTACCGGACTATGTCCGGATGCGCCAGCAGTGGAACGACTTTGCCCGGGCCATGGGCCGCTTCTTCGGTGACTGCGACCTGTACCTTTGCCCGACTGTGGCGCAGCCCCCTGCCAGGATTGGTGAGCTGGCGACACCGCCGGCCATGCGGCTGGCCTCGCAGCTGGTGCTCAGGGCCCGTGCCGGCGGTCTGGTTCACAAGATCGGCATGATCGACCAGCTGGCCATGGATAATCTGGCCCGCACACCCTTCACCCAGCTTGCCAACCTGACCGGCACCCCGGCTATGTCGGTGCCACTGAACTGGTCTGCTGACGGCCTGCCGGTAGGGGTGCAGTTCGGAGCGGCCCATGGTCGTGAGGACCTGCTGCTGCAGCTGGCGTCACAGCTGGAGGAAGCCTCGCCCTGGTACAGCCGCTATGAGAATCTGTGGGCAAAGGGCGAAAATCAGGCCGTGGTGTGATCCGCTTCCCCAAAACACACGTTTATTTTCCTGTCAGTTACAGGCTATGCTGTGACTAACGGGCAGCGGTCCCGCTGTCCGTTCCACAGCTGATGGCATCGAGGAGGCGAGTGTTTATGAACCAACCGATGGCAATCGAAGAACTGGTGTCGGTAGCCCAGGCTGAAGCCATGGGAGAACTCGATGCGCCGATCATGGCCATAGTGCTCTCCAATGACCAGAGCTACGACCTTCCTATCAACTCCCTTGAAACGGATGCCGACAAGGCTCGCTGGGCCCTGATTCTGCGGGCGGCAAGAGAGCATGTTGAGGCAGACGCAGTTGCTCTGCTATACCCTGCCTGGACCACGATCCGGGAACGCCCGGCGGCTCAGGCAGACGCCCGGACCGACACTGAAGAAGATGTCCAGGATCCGATTGATACCCTGTTCGTCCAGTTGCACACCCGTGATCGTGTTTACTGGCGGGGCTTCGAGCAGATCCGGGATCCCCGGCATCAGCGCATTATCGGGTTCCGCTCGATAGGCGCCCTGTCAAACGAGTATGAAAGGGATGAAGCACCTTCGGTCACTGCGTGGCTGAACACCCTGTTTGACCCTTTCCCGAATGAAGCGATGCCTCCGGAAACGGATCAGGATCTGGCAGATTTTCTGGCAGAACCTGAAGTGACTGCTGCACTCTACCCCCGTCAGATGCGGGCTCTGCACTGATCAGATTCGCTGGTTAACGATGAAAGGCCACGTACCGTCTCCGGTGTCGTGGCCTTTCTGTTTCTGGCAACGGCAGGATTTTCAGGCCGGTCAGTGCTTGTGGGTCAGCAATACCAGGCATAGCTGGGCATGCTGGATGAAGTGGCTGAAGGCGTTCAGCTGTTCCTGGCCGGGCTCACTGCCATTGGCACCGAAGTCTGCATAGAACATCCCCAGCATCCGGCCATTTGCCAGTAACGGGCCCGTCAGTGCCGGTATCCGGCCCAGCCAGGGATCGAAGGCCTGCTCTTCGGGATGCCTTGGTGGCCGGAATATCGAGCAACTGCCATGAGGCAACAGATGGCCCAGGGGGCCGGTACCATCGCGAGGGATAGTGAAGCTGGCGCGCCAGCTCTCGGTTTCCGGACCGGCACACATGCGCAGGACCAGTTTGCCCGCCTCCCGGTCAGACATGAGCAGGGCCACTCTCTTCAGGCCAATACCCCTCTGCATGCCTTCCATGACCAGCTGGCAGATAGTATTCAGGTCCGGCTTTTCAGTCAGGCTCTGGGCCAGTTCCCGCAGGATACGCAGTTGCAGATCCGGGTCAATGACCGGTGGTGCCGGTGCTTCCAGCTCCCCTGCAGCGCCGGGCATCAGTGCCTGCACCTGGGGAATGCCGAGGGACACCGCAACCTTGCCGGCTTCGGTGGCGTTGAGTCTGGCGCGATCCCTGACCGCTGCGGGGGTTTCATCGATATCCTTGCCAATGGCTTCCATTAACTTGTCCATCTCCGGCGAGCGCCAGCCATCCTCCGCCAGTTCGGCCATTCGTACAGAATGCCTTGCCAGGCTGCTGGCGGCGGAATTCGGGCGGTTGGACGAAACCACATCGCGGATAAACGGCCCCAGCGCCCAGGCTTCCGCCAGTCCCCGGGTAATTTCCGGAAAGGTGGTGTGAAGCACGGCCTTCTG
>NZ_CAXBDN010000407.1:0-2278 GCF_963974375.1 uncultured Marinobacter sp. | reverse complement strand
CCACAGAGAAACTGGTCCATCGCCCCTCCGGACCGAAGTCCAGACCGTAGCGCTCAAGCCGTACCTTGCCATCCTGCACGATCACCAGTGCCGCGGTGCGCTGGGATTCCATAAAAGCATCAACGTCCGTCGCCAGTTCAAGCGGTACCCCCTCAGGTAACGGATAGGGGTTGTTACCGGCAGTGATAACCCGCGATTTCGAGAGGACTGGCACCCGGTCCATGGCGCGAAACACGGCATCCCGTTGCGGTATTTCCCAGAAAAGCACATTGGTATCAGTCGGCATATTCAGCACCAGCCTGCGCATGTCTTTGTCCGCCATTGCCCAAAAAATACCGCACGCCAGTGCGATCAGAACGATGATGGAAACCACCCATTTTTTCATAAGACGTCTACTTCTGTTTTATTGTAGTTGAGGATGGGAGGCCCGGGCGGACCATCAATCCCAGCAAACAGGGCCAGATCGCGGAACATCAACCGCCCATCCTGAAAAAGCTGGGGTTCAGTACCCAAGAATGGCTGACCGAAGCCACCGAGTTTGAAGCCCGTTATCAGGATAACCGGCGCGCCCAGTTGAGGCAGGTCACAGCCTCAACGCCGAGCTTTACGGCAATTTTGGAGCCGCGCAGCGGTGGAAAAATTGTCCTGCAACAGCGGCTGGTTATGCATTATTCGTAGTGGCTCCAGAGCCTGAGAACTTTCACCACTCGCTCGTCCTCGAGCACCTGGTAGACCAGACGATGCTGAATATTGATGCGGCGTGAATAGGCACCCGCTAGATCACCAATGAGCTTCTCAAACGGAGGCGGCTTACGGTATGGATCTTGCGCTATCAGCGCTAACAGTTCCTGGGCTTTTGGTTTTAGGCCGCTGGAAGACAACTTTTTTGCATCTTTCTGGGCTTGCTTGGTGTAAATCAACGTCCATGTCACCAGTCCAGCTCCTCATCGCATTCATCCACGGGGGTATCCATCCCCTCACGAATAGACTCCCGCATACCTGGTACGGAGAGCAGGTAAAGTGTTTCCTGAATTGCAGACCAGTCTTCCTCGGAAACCAGGACGGCTTTGTTCCGCTTACCCATGATGACGATTGGTTGGTGGGACTCGGCGGTCTCGTCAATCAACCGATAAAGGTTGCTGCGCGCCTCAGTTGCTGTGATTCCCGTCATGACGCACCTCTTGCGTGTTCAAACTTCCATCAATTGTACGCCTATAGGTACGTACGTCAAGACGAACGTTTTGCATAGCGCCCGCCATCGCCGGTGACAGAACCGCAGCGAAGCTGAGGTTTTGGCATCCGGTGAATGGCCTGGTTATGTGCTGCCTCAGGCTGCAACAAGCTTCTTCACGTTGAGCTCTTTGCGATGTTGTTCAGCATGCCAGAGTTCATATTGGGACTGCTGATTTAGCCAGCTTTCTGCCGAGGTATCGAAAGCGATAGAGAGCCGGATCGCCATTTCTGGACTGATGCCGGCCTTGCCATTCAACACGGCACTCAGCGTTTTGCGGCTAACGCCCAATGCCTCTGCTGCTGCTGTGACAGAAAGGCCAAGGGGCTCAAGACAAAGCTCTCGCAGCACTTCACCCGGGTGCGGAGGGTTGTGCATTAACATTGGCGGTACCTCAGTGATAATCTTCGTAGTTCACAATCTCGGCATCTCCGTCTTCGAATCGGAAGGTCACTCGCCAGTTACCGCTGACGGTCACTGACCAGATTCCGGCACGATTGCCAGAGAGCTCGTGCAAGCGAAGACCGGGTAAGTCCATATCTTTAGAATTCGCCGCTGCATTCAATCTACCGAGAATGAGCCGAAGCCTCTTTGCGTGAGCGGCCTGAATCCCTACAGTGCTGCCGGACTTGAAGAATTTTGCCAAGCCCTTGTGTTTGAAGCTTCGAATCATTGCCTGAATGTACCCTGTAACGTATCAGGTGTCAAAGCACATAACGAGGTTTTAGAAAAACTCGATTTTGAGGTATCCCCACAGCCTGACTGCTAATTTTTTTGACCCGTCCGTCAACGGTCGAACTGGAATTCGCTGGCCGGGATAGTTTCGCTCCTCCCTCTATCCGGCGCGAAATCACACCCCACACAGTACAAAGTCCTTATTTAATGCCAAGCTGCTCCCGGACCTGAAGGGAGTCAAAGGGAGACTGAAGCTCAGGAAGGCTTTCCAGTGCTCTTCGCATTTCGCCAGGCAGCCCCTGATACCGGCTCTCAAAGTTCCAACGAATGGGAGAGAACACCTGCTCAATCACCTCTTCTCTCAGTTGTCGG
>NZ_CAXBDN010000406.1:0-2282 GCF_963974375.1 uncultured Marinobacter sp. | reverse complement strand
CCTGACCGAATACGTGGATGAGGCCGTCGATGCTGGCCGCATTCTTTCCTAGGAGGAGCCTGATGTATTGCCCAAAATGCACCATGCAATTCCAGGTGGTCGAGCCGGAAATCCTAGCGAAATATCGTGCCCGCAAGAAGACATGCCGCTGCCCCGAATGCTTCCTTCATTTCTCCCACGGCCAAAACAGTAAATATAAAGTCGTTGTTTGTGTCACGCCAGAAGTGGCCGAAATGTGGAAAGGCCTGAAACTGATAACCGGCGAATGGCGGCAGGGCAACCGATCAATGCCAGGAGGCACGACATGAAATTCATAACCGAAACCATAGGCTTCGCCGCCGTGCTGGCGGTGATCCTGTTCTTTCTCATAGCGTCAGGAGGCTGAAATGAAAGTGCCCTATATGGATTTGACTGGACAGGTCAAATTTGATGACGACAAGCAAATCACACCAACGGAATTTGAGGGGTATTTTCCCCCGAAACAGGAGGACGACGATGTGTCTGGAACTGGGACTGATATTTCTGATAATCACGATACTGGTGCAGCTGTGAGCGAGGCGGAACAAACCGCAGACATGCACGAATTGCGCCAACGCCAGCAAGTCAGTGAGCTGTTTCACGATTTGCTTAATACCCTCAGGCTGCGGGCTATACCGCCAAGAATCTGGTTTGATGAGCTGGAAAACCACCTTTCGGTCTACGACTTCTGGAAGGAGGTGTGAATATGGACACGACCAAAATTCACGGCGGCACCTTGACCTTTGCGGACAAGGGCCATCAGTACCGCTGGAACCAGCAGAAGGTGGAATATACGGTTTCGGGCATCTGCAGCGACGGCTTTCCGTCTAATTTCGGCATGGCGGCAGGGTGGGCAGCCAAGATGATCCGCATCGAATTGATCTCCCACATGCGGCGTCTGGAAAATAACGAGCCTCTGAGAGGTGACAGCATCAAGCCGTGGGCCGAATATATCTGCCAAGCCCACATTCGGGCGCGGGATACCGCCGGGGAAGCGGGGACGACCTTCCACGACTACATGGAACGGTACGCTCAAGGCCTGGAGCCAGAGCTGCCGGAAGAACAGCCAGCCCGAAGATCGGCGGAAGCGCTGCGCGACTGGTATGACGCCAACGTGGAACGGGCAGTCTCGGTCGAGCGCTTGGTTTACCACCCCGACCTAAATTATGCGGGCAAGCTCGACTTGTACGCCGAATTGAAATCGGGGGGACATTTTGTCTTTGATTACAAAGGCATAACGACTTTGGGCTATCCGCCGAGGGCAGCCCATGTCGGCCAGGGCGCAGCCTACTGTACCGCTTTGGCCCTGGAAGGAGTGCCGGTCGATGGCTTCATACTGATGGAAGTCGAGCGCAAGTCTGCCAAGCTGCGCGTGACCCAGTATTCCGACATCGAAACCGAGTTCGAAGCCTTCAAGGCGGCTTTGAAATTGGTCCGTTATCAACCACAGGGAATCAAATTGTAAATGTTTTTCCTTGTAATTTGCGCAGCGCGGTTGGGTGCCTCTTTCCGCTAGCGCAACCGGTGCGGGGGGCACTAGCCTCCGCCTCCCGCACCACCTTTTTTTGAGGCAACCAGGAGTGATTAAATGGCAAGTGAAATAATGATTATGCAGGTGGATGCAGTTACGCCCAACACCGGGGCAGGGCCAGGAACGATAACCGGGCACCAGAACGGCCAGCCTTGCGAGGTGAAAGCGTTCAGCGAGACGCTACAAAGGTTTGAAGCCGGGCGCACTTATGAATTCGGCTGGTACCTGGGCAAGGAATACCAAGGCCACCAGGATATGCTGGTTTCGAAGCATCATGCCATCACGGAGCTGTCTGTCGGCTCAAATGGGGCTCAGAAGCCCCCAGAAGCCCGCCAAGAGGCCAAACAGCCTCCCAGGCAGGGTAACCCCCCTAAACAGACCAGCACCCCACAGGGGGTCATGACAGGCTCTGCAAATACCCGTGAGCGATCCATCACCGTACAGGCGTTGATGAAGTCGACCATCGAGTCGGGCGGCAGCGAAGAAGATTTTTGCCGCTGGCTGTCGCTGCATGACCTTATCGTGCATGGAACACCGCGTGAATAAAATACTGACTTTCGTTCTGCCGGGGGCACCGGTGCCGAAAGGCCGCCCCCGGATGACGAGGCGGGGCCATGTTTTCACGCCCCAGAAAACCGTCAGCTATGAGCATTCGATTGCAATGGCAGCCCAGGCAGCCAAATCGAAGCTGGCGGGTGGTCAGCTATTTGACAGCGCCGTGATGGTGACGATT
>NZ_CAXBDN010000405.1:0-2286 GCF_963974375.1 uncultured Marinobacter sp. | reverse complement strand
GGTGCAATGGTGATGGCTTCGCCGGTGATGATTTCGGCTTTGGCGTGACCCTGTTCGTCCGGGTCGAGGCGTCTTACCTCATCGAAACCCGGGGTGCCGGGTTCCACCATAATGATCTTGCCCTTGCGCAGCGCCGGCCAGGGTTTGCGTACCTGTTCCTCCGGTGGCTGAGAACGCGCAAACTTGATCAGCGACTCGGTGGTCTCAAAATCTGCCAGTACCCGCAGCGTCCGCAGGGTGGGCGAGGCAAACAGGCGGGTGCCCTGGCGGTGTTCGTCCAGTGCTTCCTGAGGTGTCAGCCAGACGTGATCGATGGTTTCAATGCGATCGTGGCCGGGGGTCTGATCGTCGGGCATGGCGGCCACGAAGAAGCGGGTGTCGAAACGACGCGGTGGTCCCGGCGGAGTCACCCAGTGGCTGAGGTATACCAGCCGGTCCAGCGGCAAGGTCAGCTTGTAGCGGTGACACAGGCCTGCCAGGGTTTCATCTCCGGCCACCATGGCGTCCCGCTCGCCGAACACCGGATGGCTCTGGGTCAGGTGATCGCCGTTTTCATCCAGGGCCAGCATCACGCCGGCTTCCTCAAAACTTTCACGAATGGCTGCAATCATGTAATGGCTGCCGCCTTCGGGAACTGCCATGTCATGACTGGTAGAGGCATCATCACCTCCGGTAAGGTGCTCGGCGCAGCGTTTGTCCGCTTCGTCTACGGCACCCCCCGGGAACACGTAAAATCCTGGCATGAAGGTGGCATCCCAGGTGCGTTGCAGCAGCAGGACTTCAATGCCTTTGGGGGTATCCCTGGTAATAGCCAGGGTGGCAGCAGGACGTATTTCCATCAGACAGCACCTTGTTCACTGACGTTGTTATTGGCTTTGAATGGCTTCCTAACGATAGCGGAAGGCCGGGCCGGAGGCCAAGTGATTTGTGCGTGAGGTGCATTAAGGCTGTTGCCAGACGTTCCTGATGGCGCGTCAGTTCAATTGTTGACGATCACCAGATTGGAATGAATATAGGCCTTGCGGCCGTTGTTCAGACGGATGTGGAACCAGGGCTTGCCGGTGACTCTGCCAAGAATGATAAAGCTGTCCCCCGGACTGAGTTGTCCGATAACCGGGCTGCTGGCTCCGGTTCCGGGTGCGGCACGCAGATTGGCCTGGCTTCCCAGATCAGGCCTGATCCGGCCCATGGCATGAGCCTGTTTCTGTGAGGTGCGGATGAACGCTATCCGGTTGTCGAGTATTTTTTCACCTACCCCTCTAACCACGGGCAGATTGCTCAAAAGGCCACCCACCTCGCGGCCCCAGCCCGCCTGGGCAGGATGGGCAGCCGGTAACAGGATCAGCAGTGCCAGTGTCAGGCTGTAACGTGTTTTCATTCTTCTGACTGCCCCGCTTGCAGGATGAGATCCAGTATCGAACCCGCCAGCTCGATGGCGTGGTCGGTCATGTCGTTCAGTTGGGCATCGAGCATCTGATTCAGCTCGTTGGCCACCTGCTCGACCTCGTCCGGTAGCTGCTCATATAGATAGCTTTTAAGCTCGTCCTTGGCCATGTCCTTGCCGTATTCCGTGACCATGTCGTCCAGTTCCCGGAGAATGCGCCGCAAGGCTGAGGCACTTTCGGGCGTGACCTTACGTCGGGTCGCGCCAGCCATTGCCGGGGGCGTAAAGGCCGTGACGCAGTTGTAGACAGCGTCCATGACTGGTCGTTTTTCCGTGGCCGCATCCGTCGACTGGGAGGGTTGCCCGTATCGGGTGGCCAAGGGATTGTCATTTTCACAGAAGGCGAACCGGGCGTTGGCCGGAAGCTGGCCAGAGCTCATGACCAGACCTTTATAGGCCAGGGTTACCCTGAGGGAGTTGGCCTGGGTTGAGTCGCTCCAGAAGCGGAACATAACGGGTGTGCCATCGCTATCCTGTTCGTCCGGGAAAAAGCGATTGAGCGACTTGAGCAGGATATCCCCCAGCGCTGCATCGTATTTTTTCCGGTACTCCCGGTAGGCGCTGGCAAGGGGCAGTTGCAGGGCAAAGTGGTAGAACAGATAGCTATTGATCGCGAACCTGGCTTTTGCAATCTGTTCGCCGGCACCAGTTGAGTTTTCCTGTGCCGGGTTCGCGGTGTTTTCGACCTGGCTGGTGATAACTTCCCGCAGCTCGTTTGCTTCCTTCCAGGAATGATTTCGCAGACTCGAGGTGGCTGTTGCCATCTCTTCCTTATAGCTGGCCAGAAAGGTTTCCAGATCTGGCAGTCCCAGCGCTGACTGCACCGCAGACCAGCGTTTCTT
>NZ_CAXBDN010000404.1:0-2306 GCF_963974375.1 uncultured Marinobacter sp. | reverse complement strand
GGCATGGCTGGCGGGTTCACCTGATATTCAGGGTGGTAGAACTCGAAGCCGGCCCGCCCCGGTCGCACCTCACCGTAGCAGCGCACCCGTGCGCCCTCGCTGAGCTGATTTTTCTGGGCCGCGGAAAAGTGGAAGAAGCGCATGACCAGAAATCCGGTGCTGTCCCGCAAGGTGACTTGCAGGCTGCGGCGCCGGCCCATCATCATGTCCACCCGCATCACTTCACCTTCCACCACTCCGCTGTCACCAATACGGAGGCTGCCCATGGGAAGGATACGGGTGCGATCCTCGTAACGGTGGGGCAAATGGAAAAGCAGGTCCTGCAGGGAGTTGATGCCAAGCCTGGCCAGAGTGCCCGCAAGAGCCTCCCCCACCCCTTTCAGGGTGGTAACCGGCAAGCCGTCCAGCGTCGTCATGGCCGGCAGATCAAGCGCTGGCAACCAGCGCCGGTTTTTTCTCGCCGGCTTTCTCCATTACCCGACACTGGCTGGCGGCCAGCGAAAGGACATCAATGGCCTTGGGCCGCGGGAAGGTTACCCGCCAGGCCAGGGCTACCGTACGGAAGGGCACCGGAGCGGTAAACGGTCGCACCGCCAGGATGTCTTCCGGGTAATGCATGGCGGTCGCGGCAGATAAAGGCAATACGGTGATTCCCAATCCGGAGGCCACCATGTGCCGTATGGTTTCCAGAGAGCTGCCTTCAGTGACCAGCGCCGGCCCCTTGCTGGATGAATTCCGGGTTCGCTCTGCGGCCGCTTCGACCAGCGGCGGACAGGATTCCAGCACCTGATCCCGGAAGCAGTGGCCGGGACCGAGCAGCAACAACTGCTCTCCGGCCAGCTCCTCTGCACTCAGAGACTTTTTTGCGGCCAGTGGGTGACCACCCGGCAGGAGTATGACAAACGGCTCGTCATACAGCGGCAAGGTCACCACTTCCGGCTCATTGAAAGGCAGGGCAATAATGATGGCGTCAAGTTCAGATTGCCGCAATTTCTGGCGCAGGTTGCCGGTATAGTTTTCTTCAATGTACAGCGGCATCTCCGGCGCCGCCCGTCGCAGTTCCGGCAACAGGTGCGGGAACAGATAAGGACCGATGGTGTAGATGGCACCGACTTTCAGGGGCGAATTGAGCTGGTTCTTGCCGTCCTGGGCCATATCACGGATTACACCCACCTGATCAAGCACCCGCTGGGCCTGCTCGATAATGCGCTGGCCGGTTTCGGTGACCCGGATACTGCTCTTGCTGCGCTCGAACAGGGGGATCCCCAGCTCGTCCTCAAGCTTTTTGACGGCGACGCTGAGGGTGGGCTGGCTGACGTGACAACGCTCTGCAGCACGACCAAAATGGTTTTCCCGGGCCAGGGTAACAATGTAACGTAACTCGGTCAGGGTCATGGCAGACTCCGGTTGCTCTTAATAGGCTTAAGAATAAGGATTGAAATTGACTATGGCAATGATCGAAAGCAATTCCAGAGCACGTATTCTGGTCGCAGGTTGCGGCGCTCTGGGGGGTGATATTGCTCTCAGACTTTCAAGCGAATCTGATGTCTGGGGCCTGCGCCGCAACGCTTCACGAATTCCTGCCGGAGTTCAACCGGTTTCAGCTGATCTTCTGGACAGACCGGCATTGGCAGAGGCGGTTCCCGGGCAGCCGGACATTATTCTCTATTGTCTGACGCCGTCCTCCTATGATGATGAAGGATACCGCAAAGCCTACGTCGAAGGTCTGCAAAATCTGCTGGCAGTCACCGACACCCGCCGTCTGAAACGGCTACTGTTCATCAGCAGTACCAGTGTTTATGGACAGGACGATGACAGTGAAATCGACGAGAGCAGTATCGCATCTCCCCGCAAGTTCAGCGGGCAACGGGTTCTTGAGGGCGAGCAGGTTGCCCTGACGTCAGGCCTTCCGGCTACCGTCCTGAGGCTCAGCGGCATCTATGGTCCATCCCGACGGCGCTTTCTTGATGCGGTCAGAGCCGGTGCCATGAATCCCGCCAGCCCGGGCCCTTTCAGCAACCGCATCCATGAAGAAGATGCGGCCAGGGCCTGCGTGCACCTGATCAGTCAGGCACTTGCCGGGAACACGCTGGAAAACTGTTACCTGGTGACCGACAGCGAACCGGCCCGGCTGGACCAGGTGGTCGCCTGGGTCCGCCAGCAAACGCCCTGTCATGGTCCGCTCAGCGACGCCCGTACCGGCGGCCGGGCCGGCAGTAAACGCTGCAGCAACCGGCGGCTGCTGGCTTCAGGATTTGAGCTGAAATATCCGGATTATCGGACTGGTTATGGGGAAATGATCCGGG
>NZ_CAXBDN010000403.1:0-2308 GCF_963974375.1 uncultured Marinobacter sp. | reverse complement strand
CGCCCTGGGCATGGATATAGCCGCCCAGTGCGCAGAAGTCCCGTTGCATGTCGATAATGATCAGGGCCACGCGCTCCGGCGCTACCGGGCCGTCACAGGGCCATGGGTAAGGCCGTGTGTCGCGGACTGAGAAGGTGCCAGTGGAATTCACCGGATACGTCCTTGAACACCCTGAACCAGAAAGTCCATCTTTTCGGTCTGATCCAGTGTCATCACATCGCCTTCGGCGACGAGTTCGGTGCCGTCCTGGCCGATGATCGGTCCGGCCCAGACCTGATAGCTCTCGTTCATGATCAGTTCCCGGCGTTTAGCGACCTCTGCGGCTGTTTCTTCGCTTACCGCTTTGCCGAAATCACTCAGTTTGGCGGCCTCGGTCAGCAGGTCGCCGCGCAGGTGTTCCGGCTCCCAGCTGCCATCGCGGATGGATTCCACAATGCCCACCATCATCGGACCCCAGTTCCATACCGCCCCTACCAGCCAGCCCTCGGGCGCGAAACGACTGGCGTCGGCATGGTAGCCCACGGAGTAGACGCCCCGGCGCTCGGCCACCTGGACGTAGTTGATGGGTGAATCCACGTGTCCTGTCAGCACGTCGGCACCGTCACTGATAAGTGCCTCTGCGGCTTCGGATTCGCGGGTCGGGTCGGACCAGTTGGAGGTCCAGATCACAGCAGTGGTCGCCTCGGGGTTCACGCTCTGGGCACCCCGGGTGAAGGCGTTGATGTTGCGCAGCACCTGGGGAATCGGGTGAGCTGCGATGAAGCCCATTTTGTTGGTCTTGGTGGTCATGCCGGCAGCGATACCCGCCAGGTACATGGCCTGGTCAATTTCGGCAAAATAGGTCATCAGATTGTCGGAGGTCTTGAGGCCGCCGGAGTGTGCAAAATGCACCTCGGGATATTTCTCGGCAACCCGCAGGGCATGGTCCAGATAGCCGTAGCTGGTGGGGAAGACCACCTCGACCCCGGAACGTATCATCCGCTCCATCACCCGCTGGACGTCGGCGTTCTCCGGAATATTTTCGAAGTGGACGGTCTCGATGTCGTCCAGATTCTCTTCCAGGTACAGGCGCCCCTGATCCTGGGCATAGTTGTAGCCGTAGTCGGATTTCGGGCCGACATAGACAAAGCCTACTTTGGTCGCCGCTACGGCCTGCAGACTGACGGTGAGAACCGCGGTTGCCAGTACACTACTGATCAGCTTTTTCATGGTAACGCTCCGTTTTTCGGGTTTGAATCGTTCAGTTTGCCGGGCCACTGCCCTGGCGTTTTCCGGTTATTGGTCAGCTGCTTTTGAACACGGCCCGCAGCCCCATGGGCATGCCGCCACCGCTGGATTTCAGGCTCTTGTAGCTCAGTACCAGTACACCCAATGGAATCAGGTAAGGCAGCGTGGCCAGCAGGTACGGCGAAACATTCAGGCCCCAGGATTGCAGGCGCAGGTTCAGGGCCTCAGAGGCACCGAACAGCAGGGCGGCGGGCAGCGCATACCAGGGGTTCCAGCGGGCGACGATGACCAGACCTACGGCAACCAGGCCGCGTCCGGCGGTCATGCCCTCGACCCAGTTGGCGGTGTAATCCACGGCCAGGGCCGCTCCGGCAAAACCGGACATGAAGCCACCGAACAGAATGGCCGCCAGCTGGAAATGCCGGGGGTTGTGACCCAGATTGCGGGTGATGTCCGGTGATTCGCCCACAGACCGCCAATGCAGTCCGGGACGGGTCCGGAACAGGAAGATGGAAATCACCGGCACACACACCAGAGTGATCAGCACCGTAGGGGTCATGGCACCGAGGAAGGGGCCGATCACCGGCAGCTGCCCGGCAGCAGAGCCGCCAAAGCTGCCAAAGGTGTTGATCTTCTCGCCCACAAACGGGATGCCGTAATAGGCGCTGAGGCCGCCGCCCAGAATCATTACTGCGACACCACTGGCAATCTGGTTGGCGCCGCAGCCCAGCACCAGCACCGCGTGAACCGTTGACAGCAACACACCGGCAGCGCAGGCCGCCAGTACACCCAGCCAGGGGTCACCGGTGACAACGGTGACGCCGAAGCCGGTCATGGCACCCAGCAGCATCTGGCCCTCAACTCCGAGGTTGATGACGCCGCTGCGCTGGGTAAGGGTCTCTCCCAGCATCACCGCCAGTACCGGTGTGGCACTGCGAAGGGCGGCGAAGAGCACGGTCAGAATTTCAGTGAGGATCAGTTCCATGTGGGCGTTCCTGGTACAACGGGCGTTCCTGGTACAACGGGCGTTTCAGTCACAGAGGCGTTTATTGCAGTCATGGTCAGGTCACCGCCTTTCTGG
>NZ_CAXBDN010000402.1:0-2371 GCF_963974375.1 uncultured Marinobacter sp. | reverse complement strand
GGACCGCTGACCGCCGCCAGCACCAGATTTTCACGCACCGTCAGCAGACCGAAAATACCCATGCTCTCAGGCACAAAGGCGATACCGCTACGGGCAATCCGGGGAGTCGGCCAGCGGCTAATATCCTGGCCCTGGTAGGTAATGCTGCCCCCGGTCAGGGTGGTCAGACCCATGATGGTGCGCAACGTCGTGCTCTTGCCGGCACCATTGCGGCCCAGCAGAACCGTCAGTTCACCACGGGGCACCACCAGGTCCACGCCGTGAAGAATGTGGTACTGATCGATATCGGCCTTGACGCCCTTGAGGGTCAGAATCGGCTCAGCCATGGGAGGCCTCCTGTTGCACAACAACGTCATCGGGTGCGACACCCAGATAGGCTTCCTGAACCACCGGTGAGGCGATAACTTCGGCCGGCTCGCCATCGGCCACCAGCTCGCCGTTATGGAGCACCACAATGCGATCGGACAGTGACCGCACCACGTCCATCTTGTGCTCTACCAGCAGGATGACCTTGTCCTGATTGCGCTTGATATCGGCAATCAGATCGAGAATCACGGGCACTTCATCGACACTCATGCCGGCGGTGGGCTCATCAAACATGAACACCTCCGGCTCCAGCGCCAGCATCAGTGCTACCTCCAGTTTGCGCTGGTCACCGTGGGGCAGGCCCGCAACCAGGTAATCAGCGCGGTTGGCCAGATTGACCTGGCGCAGGTACTCCATGGCACGATCGGTCAGATCAGTACGCCGACTGGCCATCTGCCAGAAGATGTGGCCAATACTGTGGCGGGCGGCAACCGCGAGCCGGACATTCTCCAGCGCGGTCAGATTGGGAAACAGGTTGGTAAGCTGGAAGGCCCGGCCCAGACCCTTGTCGGCGCGCTTGGCGGCACCCAGACCAGTAATGTCTTCACCTTTGAGAAGAACCTGCCCCGCACTGGCTTTGAGCTGGCCGGAGATCAGGTTGAACCAGGTGGTCTTGCCGGCGCCATTGGGTCCCACGATGGAGGTGAGGGTACCCTTTTGAAAGGCGCAGGAGACGTTGTTTACCGCAACGTGCCCACCAAAACTGATGGTCAGGCCGCGGGTTTCAAGTACGGGTTGCTCGGACGACATGCTGCACTCCGGCGTGATGACTGCCAGACCAATGCCGACTTACGCCAGCATTGATAACGATAAAAACCAAGAACAATGATGCGCAGTAAATTCGGTAGGGGGACGCAGGTCGGTGACTATTTCCGGGACACGCGGTAAATACGTCCATGTACGCTCGGCAAAAACATCCATGTTTTTGACGGTCCCGGAAATAGTCCCCGACCCGCTCTCCTGACTCCGTGCGCGCACCGGAATCAATAACGAGGCAGTACTCAGTTACGAATCGGGATATCCATTTCCTTGCGGTCAATAACCCGGATCAGCTTGGGCACACCGGCCGTTACGCTGCGATCGGCAAACCAGTCGTCACGCTCTTCCACTTCAACCTCGAAGTGATACATGTTCTGCAGGGTCTGGTGATCCTCGGCACGGATTTCCATCTCGCCTTTGGGGGTCTGGAAAACCAGGCCTTCCAGTGCAGCAATCAGGTCCTCGGTATCGGTAGAGCCACCGGATTTACGGATAGCTTCGGTGATAGCCATGGCCTGGGCGAAACCCTGGGCAGTGAAGAAGTCAGGTGCAGCGTTATGGCGATCGAAGTGTTCTTTCACCAGCCAGTCGTTGACTTCGTTATCCGGAGACTCGAAGTAATAGAAACCAGCGCCCTGCATACCCGGGAAGTCAGAGTAGCCCACCAGTGCGGCCAGGATGTTGCCACCGGTCGCAAGGCTGATACCAAAGCGGCCCGGGTCCAGATCCTGAATCCGGCCCAGCGGGTTGGAGGCACCGGCCCAGATGGCAAAGATGTGCTTGCCTTCGGCACAGTCAGTGCGGTCTTTCAGTGAATCAAACAGACGCTGGGCGGCTGCCGTAAAGTCGGTGGCATCGGTAGGCAGGTATTCCTCGTGGACGATCTTGCCACCGTTTGCCTCCATGGCTTCCTTGTAGGCGGACACACCGTCACGACCAAAGGCGTAGTCCTGGGCAATGGTGGATACGCAGACACCGGGCTTGCCGAGGGCAACCGCGTTGGAAACCGCATCCTGAGAGGAGTTACGGCCAATCCGGAATACATAGCGGTTCCACTCGGAGCCGGTGATGGCGTCAGCCACCCCTTCCGGCATGATGATGCGCTCGTACTCTTCCGCCAGCGGCAGCGTTGCCAGCGCCACCCCGGAAGCGACCGGCCCAACCACGATATGGGCATCGTCTTCAGCGAAGGCTTCTTCTACCAGCGCGCGGGCCAGATCCTGGACGGTCACCGGCACATTCGCAT
>NZ_CAXBDN010000401.1:0-2395 GCF_963974375.1 uncultured Marinobacter sp. | reverse complement strand
ACACGGATTCATCGTTACGGTCGCTACATTAACCATATTTCCGCCCTCTGGATGCCCGAAACCGGAAAGCGCCCGGGCTCCTCCGCTTGATTCAGTCCCGCACCATGGTCTCCTGGAACCGGTATCGCAGTGCTCCGTGGGCTATCAGATCATGGATAAGGGCCAGCACAAGGGCAGTGCCGGATTCGACAGCGGAATGATGCTGCCCGGACTGTTGCCGAAGGGCATGCTCGGTGGGGTGGCTGATCAGGGGCGGACGATGTACCGGCACACTGGCCATGAACAGATTGTTGCGGGCGCCCAGCAACTCCGAGAGCCACTCGTCAGAATGGGGCGGATGCTCCAGAATCAGAGCAGTCCGGTGATAAACGTCAGCCTGGGAGTTGATCTGTCTGCAGTCGAGCAGTTTTTCCAGTTGATACATCACCAGCAGCGCTGTTCTGGCGCTGTCTTCATGGCGGTTTTCCGCCACTTTCAGCAGGGTGAAAAGCACCTTGTTGATACTTGTGATAGCGGTGTCAGTGCGGCTGCTTTCTGTCTCATCCAGCCAGGCCCATACTCTTTCCAGGGAGAACGTTTGAAGTGGCGGCCACTGATGTTCCTGCGAGGCTTTGAGGGCACCGTAAAAAATTCTGGAATCGTAATTCTGCGCTTCATACTTGTGGGCCCCTTCGCCAGCAAACCGGGTATTCAGAAGCTGGATGGCGCCGGGTTTGATCAGATTGACTGCTATCACCAGTTGCTGAATAAACATGGTGGCCACCTGATAACCTTCTTCCTCTGAAGGGCCATGATCCTCGGCGGCGACGGTAACTGATAGCCCGGCGCTGATGGCCATGGCAGGATCATCCACATGGGCCAGTTGATGCGCGGAGAAGGAGCCGGATTGGTCCCTGGCCTTTGACATTGCGGCCATCAGTTCGCTGGCATCCAGGCTTATACGATAGCAATCGGCGGGGGCGCCGAACTTGCCCAGAGTCTTGAAGGACAGATCCACGAAAAAGGCATTGGCCCGGTCCCAGAACTCGATGATTTCCTGTGTTTCCTGTTCATTACCCGGCGGAATTGCGCTGCCGACCTGCAACTGAACGGTTATCGATGACGTCATGGATAACTTCCTCCTGTATGCGTTCACTGGGGCCCGGGTTCGTGCCGACTGGCATCCCGGTAGGGGTTTGGCACTTTGTGTGACACCCGGTTCCTTGCGCCGGTTTCTCTACCTGATTACTTTAGCAGCAATACCCGAATGACGCCGTTCTTGCTGTTCAGCCCCGATTCAACTCAGGGCCCGGCAGCACTTTCCAGAAAACGGTAGCCAACGCCAGGCTCTGTCTGGATATAGTTCTGCTCGGTCGGGTCATCGCCCAGTTTCTGTCTGAGCCTGCCGATGAGGATTCGCAGGTAATGCGTATCCCCGGTATGAGTGGGCCCCCAGATGTCCTTCAGCAGCTGCGACTGGGTGACGATTTTCCCCGACGCCAGCATCAGAACCTTCAGCACCGCGAACTCCTTTGGGGTAAGCCGGACCGGTTCGCCGTTTACCGTGATCTTTCGCATGGCGAGGTCAATGTGCAACACACCATCGTCGAAGATCACCGCAGCCGCCGTCACGCTTCCGCGGTTGCGTTCCTGGTTGCGCAGCTGCGTTCTGACCCGGGCCAGCAGCTCATCCACACCGAATGGCTTGGTCACGTAGTCGTTGGCACCCAGGTCAAGTGCCTTTACTTTTTCCAGCTCCCGATCCCGGACCGACAGAATAATGACCGGAGCTGACGACCATTCCCGCAAAGCGGCGAGGACATCAGCACCATCCATGTCCGGCAACCCAAGATCAAGTATCACGAGATCGGGTGAGTGGCGGGCGCATAATCCCAGCCCGGTCTCGCCATTGTCGGCTTCCAGTAGTTCATAGCCTTCGGTTTTCAGGCTGATTCTGAGGAAATGCCGAATCTGCGGCTCATCATCGATGATCAGAATGCAGGGCTTTTCCCGGAGTTGGGTTGGTGCAGTCATTCACTGGGTTCCCCATTGGATTCCTGGTCAGGTGATTCGCTCAGGGGCAGGGCTATTTCAATGGTTGCGCCCTGGCCATGCGGTCCCGTCAGCGCCCGGATACGTCCGCCATGGGCTGCAACCATGCCATGACAGATGGCCAGGCCAAGACCGCTGCCATGGGGGCCGCGATCACCTTCGCCACCGGTAAAGAACATGTCGAAGACCTGGCTTCGCTGGCTTTCGGGAATGCCGGGGCCTTCATCGGAAATCGCAATAATGAGCTCTTCCTTGTCCCGCCAGGCCCGGATGCTCAGGGTTGATCCGTCCGGTGCGAATTTTGCCGCGTTTTCCAGCACGTTGACCAGCGCTTGCTCGATCAGGGCAGGGTGCACGAAGAGCA
>NZ_CAXBDN010000400.1:0-2403 GCF_963974375.1 uncultured Marinobacter sp. | reverse complement strand
TGGGCTGCCCGGTAGCGCTCTATCTGGGTGCGGCGGGTGTCGGTGAGCTGACGCTGGTGGATGATGACCAGGTGGAACTGGCCAATCTCCAGCGCCAGGTGGCCTTCGCGCAGACGGATCTTGGCGAGTCCAAGGCTGTGACTCTGGCGGCGCGGATTCAGGGCATCAATCCGGACATAGAAATTCACGCCCTGAACCAGCGCCTGACCGATGAAGCGCTGACCCGGGCCGTTGCCGGGGCTACCCTGGTGCTGGACTGCACCGACAACTTCAACACCCGGTTTGCGCTCAGTCGTGCCTGCGTGGCGGCCCGGGTGCCCCTGGTCTCCGGCGCTGCCATACGCGGCGAAGGCCAGCTGGCGGTGTACGACAGCCGGCAGCCGGACAGTCCCTGCTACCACTGTCTGTACCCGGAACAGGGCAATGAAGACCTGACCTGCTCCGAAGCCGGGGTGATCGGACCGTTGGTGGGTATCATCGGCGCCAGTCAGGCCATGGAGGCCATCAAGGTTATCAGCGGTGTCGGTAAACCCCTGGTTGGTCGGCTGTTGATTCTGGATGCCTGGACCATGGAGTGGCGGGAGATGAAACTGGCGCGAGATCCGGATTGTCCGGTTTGTGCAGGTGTTTTTTAGTCGCGGAAGCCACAGGAAAAGATAAGGATTTATGATTGGTGGCTGGCCGCGGGGCGATGCATTTTTTCTTCTGGGAAAAGAACTCGCTTCGCTCAGACACCTTTTCCCGACAGAAAAAACACCTCACCCCACGTCCGATCTGAATTTGGTTAATACGACCAAAACCCGTTCACCCTGAGCCTGCCGAAGGGTCGAAGAGTTTGGCCTTGGGGTTTGGTGTTCGCATCCTTCGACGGGCTCAGGATGAACGGAGATTGTGCCGGATGTATCTTCCGTGATCGTGAACAATGCCCGTTCACCCTGAGCCTGTCGAAGGGTGTGGCCTCGGATTTTCGATGTTGGCATCCTTCGCCCCTTCGGCAGGCTCAGGGTCAGGATGAACGGGCTTCCGGTAGAACCTCAGTCCTTCAGCGCCTGAAACCTCGCAATCGCCTCTTTTCTGCTTTCCTTCAGATCCACCATGGGCCGCGGGTAGCCTCTCGGTATCACCCCGCCGGCCCCGGGGTTGTGGATGCGCTTGTTGTCGAGCTTTGCCAGCTCCGGCACGTAGCGGCGGATAAACTCCCCCTTTGGATCAAAGCGCTCACTCTGGGTCACCGGGTTGAATACCCGGAAGTAAGGGGCGGAGTCGGTGCCGGTGGATGCGCTCCATTGCCAGCCGCCGTTGTTGGAGGCCAGGAAACCATCCGCCAGGTTACTCATGAACCAGGCCTCGCCCAGTCGCCAGTCAATAAACAGGTTCTTGGTGAGGAACATGGCCGTGATCATCCGCAGGCGATTGTGCATCCAGCCGGTTTCCCGCAGTTGGCGCATGGCCGCATCCACAATGGGAATGCCGGTGAGGCCGGCTTTCCAGGCCTCGAAGGCTTGCCCGGGCGGGTTCCATTGCAGTGCTTCAGTTTCCGCCTTGAACGCCCGGTGCATGCTGATGCGGGGGTAGTGGTGAAGGATATGGATGTAGAAATCCCGCCACGCCAGTTCATTGATCCAGGTGGTGAAGCCCTCCTGGTTGCCACCCTGCATCTGGGCCTGACGGGCCGCAATCAGACATTGCCGGCCTGAAAGCACACCGCTGGCAAGATAAGGCGACAGGGCACTGGTGCCGTCGAGGGCAGGGAAGTCCCGCTGGGCCTTGTAATCGCCGGCCTGCTGGTCAAGAAACTGCTCCAGCTGTTGATGCGCAGCTACCTCGCCGGTTTCCACAAACGGCGGTGGTGCGGGCGCGAATCCGCTGACGCTGTCGGGTAGTTTGGGTGGGGCAATGGCCTCAGCCACCGGTTTCGGCTCCGCAAACAGCCCCGGCTGGTTGTCGTCAATCCAGCTGCGCCAGCGGCGGGAGAAAGGCGTAAATACTGAGTAGGGTTCCCCCTGACCGGTGAGTACGCTGCCCACCGGCGTTACGGTCTGGTCACGGTATTTGTTGACAGCAACATCCATGGCGCCCAGCTGGTCCCGCAGTGCCTTGTCCCGACGCCGTTCATTGATGCCGTATTCCTCATTGAAATGAACATGGCTGATCTGCTGCTCACGGCAATAGTCCATGAGTGCCTGGCGGCTGTCATCAAAGCGCCGGCAGTGAAGAATATCCAGGGGTATGCCCAGGGCAGCCAGCCGTGTTCCCAAGGCGTGGAGGTGGGCCAGTACCAGCTGCACCCTTGCCGGTGACCAGTCATGCTCCTGCCATTGCTCCGGGGTCAGGGTAAACACGGCGCGTACGGCCTCCCTGTGACCGCAGGCAGCGGTCAGGGCGGGGTTGTCGGCAATGCGC
>NZ_CAXBDN010000399.1:0-2413 GCF_963974375.1 uncultured Marinobacter sp. | reverse complement strand
GGCCGGTGCCATTGTGGCCGGACTGCTGCAGAACGAGCCCGGCGTGCGGGTCACCACCCTGGAACGGGTCGACCCGGATGATCACTCCGATGCCGGCACCGGCCTCAACATCGGCCCCAACGCCCTCAAGCTGCTGCAGCAGGCGGATCCTGCCCTGTGTGCCCGCCTGCAGGCGCCGGATATCAGCCTGCCCTGGCAAAGCTGGCGCACTTCGCTGACCGACGGTACCGAGCTGATGAATCTGCCCCTGGCCCAGGTGGCCGATAACGACGGCATCCGTATCCGCTGGGCCGACCTGTATCACCAGTTGCGCAGTCACGCCCGCAGGCATATCCGCTTCAACACAGCGGTTACGGGCATGAGCTACGTCGGCGATCAGGACAGCAAAGCGTCAACGCCACCCTTGCTGGAAGTCAGTTGGGAAAGCTGTACCGACGGAACCACCGGCAGTGATGATCAGGTAGATATGCTGATTGCCGGCGATGGCCGCTACTCGAAAGTGCGGGAAACCTTCTTTGGGAAACCGGAGCCCAGACCCCTGGGGGTGGTGATCTACCGGGTGCTGGTTCCGGACACCGCCGAGGGCCTGATTGACGACTATGAACAGTGGTTCAACGGGCCCTACCGTTTGCTGGCGTTCCGGGTACCGGGCCATGCGCTCTACATCGCCGGCTCCTTTCCCATCGCCCCGGGCGCACCCATTGGCGATGATGCCAGAACCGCCGACCACCTGCGGGAGCTGTACACCCCCGCACAGGGCGAGCCCAGCGACCAGGCCCGTTTTCTGATCGACAGCATCTGTGAGCATGTGGACGATATTCACTGGGCCCGGGTTGCAGAAATCGAACCGGCCTTTACCGATGACCAGGGTAGAGTACTGCTGCTGGGGGATGCCGCCCACGCCATGGTGCCGACATTGGGCCAGGGCGCCACCAGCGCCATTGAGGATGCCTGCGTCGCCGCCCTGATGATCCGTGATGCCGTGCGATCCGGACCGGTAGACGTTCCGTCGCTGTTGAGGGCCATTGCCGAAACCCGCATGGCGCGGGCCCGGTTTATCATGGATCTGTCCCGGGACGCCTCGGATACCATGCTGCCGGGTTCTGATACCGTTGCCGGAACACGGCAAAAAACCGGACCGGAGTTTCTGGCCAAACTGGAGCAGCTGTTCCGGGTGACCGAGGCACCCGCGCCGGCGCCGGCGGAACATCACCAGCGTGCTGGATGATAGAAGTGAAGGAACCTTGCCGTCATGGCCCCGGAAATACTGGCCCGCCTTCAGGTAGCCTCGGCGCGATCACCGCTGAGGGTTTCCAGCTGATGCAGCACGTTGATCTTGTCCGGTAGATGGCGGCTGAGTACGGCTTGCAGGGCAGGACCATCGCGCCGCTGCAGGGCATCCAGAATCCGTTCATGGTCATTGACCGAGCGTCGCCAGCTTTCCGGCAGGCTGTTGACGTTGTAACGATAGGGCTGGACCAGAGCATTCAGCCCCTGCAACTGACGCACCAGCACCGGATTTCCGGATGCCTCATTGATCAGTTGATGAATGGCCTGATTGCATTTGAAATAGCCGAGACGCTCACCTTGCTCAAAGCGACGAATCATCTCGTTGTGAAGTGCGGCGACCTGGCTGATCTGTTCATCCGTGGCGTTTTTTGCAGCCAGAAGACCGGCATAGCCGTCCAGGGTTGCGATCACCTCGAAGGTGTCCATCAGCTCGGACAGCGCCATACGCCGGACTTCCGCACCCCGGTTGGTACGGATCACCACCAGGCCCTCGGCGGCCAGCACCCGGAACGCCTCACGGACCGGGGTGCGGGATATGCCAAGGTAACTGCTGAGGGCCTGCTCCTGAAGGCGTACCCCCGGAGGCAGCTCGCCGGAGACAATCAGATCACGGATCTGCTGAACCGCACGCTGTTGCATCGACATCCGCGAGCGGGCATCGGTGCTGAAGTCGTCATGGGCGAGGGTGGTGTCATTTGGCATCTATCGCTGGGTCCGGCTTGAAAGGGTTACAGACAACATACGTCCGCTCCGGCGGATTGGCAACGGATCATAAATCATGCGCAGCAGTGTTCACCGATTCACCCTGACCGATCCGGGCAACATCAGCCCCTTGGCTGAGGCCATCGACCGGGGCGACCTGGATCCCGCCACCATTGTGGCGGTGATCGGTAAAACCCCGGGCAACGGGCTGGTCAATGACTACACCCGGGGCTACCTGACCCAGAGCCTGGCGCTGCTGATCGGCGAGCACACCGGCACCCCCTGGCAACAGATCATCAAACAGATTCCGTTCATTTTTTCCGGTGGTACCGAAGGCGTACTGACGCCCCACATTACCGTGTTCTGTGCCGAGCCAGGGGGCCGCAGCGATGGTCGCCCGACCCTGGCCGAGGCGCGGCTC
>NZ_CAXBDN010000398.1:0-2421 GCF_963974375.1 uncultured Marinobacter sp. | reverse complement strand
GAAGGTATGGGAGCACCAGAGCCATGGTTTGCAGCTGATGTTGCGGGCGCTGCAGAAGGATCTGGAAGCGGCGGTAACCGCAGATTGCCAGCAATGGGCGCTGTCGCTGAGTGAAACCCTGCAACGGGCGGTCAAGGTCACCCAGCAGCTGGGCCAGGCGTTACAGAGTGAGCCGGCCGACGAGGTGCTGGCCAACGCCAGCCGCTACCTGCGCCTGTTCAGTTACATTATGGCGGCCTGGATGTGGCTGCGGCAGGCCAACGTCGCGGCCCGGCAGCTGGTGCAGACGACTCCGGACAACCAGGGCTATTATCGCGGCAAACTGCAGGCGGCCCGCTATTTCTTCCACTGGGAACTGCCGACGGTAGCTCAGGATCTGGTGCTGCTGCAGAATCGCGACACCACCTGCCTTGAAATGCGTCCTGACTGGTTTTGAGTGGTTTATCAGGCAAACACCCAGATCAGAACTACCCCCAGCACAATCCGGTAAGCCACAAAGGGCATCATGCCGATGCGCTTGATGAAGGCCAGAAAGTAATGGATGCAGAGATAGGCCGACAGCCCTGACAGGGCAATGCCTGCCAGCACCGAGCCCCAGTAGACCGGCTCGGGGCTCTCGATGAGGGACAGAATCTGCAGGCCGCAGGCCAGCACAATCACCGGGATAGACAGCAGGAACGAGAAGCGGGCAGCACTTTCGCGGCTCATTCCCAGCATCAGGGCGGCGGTAATGGTAATGCCCGAGCGGGAGGTACCGGGAAACAGCGCCAGGGCCTGGGCGCAACCAATCATCAGAACGTCTTTCCAGTTCATCTGGTGCTCGGTACGGGTGCCGCGGTGGCGCCAGTCGGCCCAGCCCAGCAGCAGACCGAATACAATCAGTCCGGCGGCCAGGTACAGCGGGGAGCGCAATACCGTTTCGATAGTGTCCTTGAAGGCGAGACCTGCAAGGCCCACCGGAATGGTGCCCAGCAACACCGCCCAGGCCAGTTTGGCGTCCTGATCCGGCTTGCGGGTGGCCAGAGAAACGGTCCAGCTGCGGGTCATGGCGATCAGGTCATGGCGAAAATAAAGTACCACCGCCAGCAGACTGCCGAGGTGAAGCGCAACATCAAACGCCAGGCCCTGATCGTCCCAGGCCGTCATGACCGGAACCAGAATCAGGTGTGCAGAAGAAGAAACCGGCAGGAACTCGGTAATGCCCTGCACCACCGAAAGAACGAAAACCTGAAGCCAGTCCATGGTAAACCCTTGTTTGAAGGAGCCGGAAAAGACGGGCGATAGTGTAGAGAAAAGGCTTCGTCCTGAACAGTCCGGAGGAAACTGGCAAAAGCTTGCCCGGTGCGCCAGACTGACTGTGATAACCAACAACAAGAATACGATATAAGCAGGTAAGGATATGGCTGATCCCAGGGCTGCCCTGCATCATTCCTTGCAGGATCTTCTCACCCGGCATGTTCATCAGCGGGACATGGTGGAGATTGTGTTCCGGGACCCGTCCGGACAGATTCAGACACTGCATTCGCGAATCAGGGATCTGTTTGTCCGTCCCGGTGGCAACTTCATAGCCCTTGAATGCGGACAGCTGGTACCAGCGGATCACGTTATTCTGCTGAACGGTTATCCCCTGACCGCGTATTGAAAAGAGTTAACCTTGAAGCAATGCTGCTGATACAGCTTATGCTTTAGAGTGGTTCCTGAGGTTACGCAGTGAACGGCCATTTTCTCAAATGGCCTTTGCGAATTTTTAACCAGGAAGGGACGACTTATGAGAAAGCTGACGCTGAGCATATTCGCGATTCTGTTTGCCTTTGGTCTGGCAGCCTGCAGCGACTCCAGTGACGATCAGGACGGCCCGGATTTTGACCGCGCCGGAGACAATGCTGCAGAAATGATGGAAGATGCCGGAGACGCCATGGGCGACGCCGCCGATTCCGCCGCTGAATCCACCTCGGAGGCCTGGGATAACACCAAAGACGCCGCCAGTGATGCCGGTGAGGCCACCAGTGACTGGGCGGATGAAACCGGCGATGAAGTTGAAGAAGATTATGATGATATGACCAATTAAAACCGGTTTTTGATCAGTATGTGAAAGGCCCCGTTTGGGGCCTTTCTTTTTGAGTTCATAAAAACGCCACACGATTGAAACATGGCTCACCTCTAATACTTTCACGAGTCCAATAATCAAACTCCTGGGAGAGAACCGTGTTTAAAAAGAAACAATCACTTGTAGTGGACAATAGTGGCATTGATCCGGTAACCAACTTCAGCGACAACGCCAGTTTTCAGTCGGTGCTGTCTTCTCGTCTCGAACGTCGCACTGTCCTCAAGGGCGCTATGGGCGCCTCGCTGGTCGGCTTTTTTGGCCTGACGGCGGCCGGTTGCAACAGTAGTTCGTCAGATGACTCCGCCGGCACGCCT
>NZ_CAXBDN010000397.1:0-2430 GCF_963974375.1 uncultured Marinobacter sp. | reverse complement strand
TGTTAGTGGCCAATTAAAATGACCCACTACTGGCCATTAATTTTGACCCACCCCCGGGTGGCCGTCAGGCCACAGAACCAGCTACTGTCCCCCGCTTTTATCGATGGCCGGGGGCATGTCAGTGAAGGAGTGGGTTGTGATACACAAGATCAAGGCACTGCACGATAACGGCAAAGGATTGTCGATCCGCGCCATCAGTCAGGAACTGGGGTTGTCCCGCAATACTGTTCGCAAGTACCTGCGGATGGATGAGAGCGCGATTTCGGAACAGATTGAAGACCCCTCACGTACCAAGCGCCTCGACGATCACCGGGATTACCTGGTGCATTTGCTCAAGAAGTTTCCCAGGCTCAGCGCCGTCAAGATTGCCCGCAAGCTGCAAGCGAAGGTGGGTGAATTGCCAGCTTCGGATCGCTCCATTCGCCGCTATGTGCGAACGCTCAAGGAGGAAGTGGCCTCGGCCCAGATGCGTTACTACGAGCCTATCCTGGACGACATGCCCGGCGTTCAGTGTCAGGTGGACCCCGGTGAGTTGCGCGGTGTGCTGATTGGTGGCGAAGAGCGCACGCTGCACTTCGTGGTGTTCGTGCTGTCCTACTCGCGGTTGATGTACGTGGGTCTGGCGTTCCGCCCACTGGATACCCAGACCTTTATCCAGCTCCATGACGAAGCCCTGCGGTACTTCGGTGGCCTGCCGGAGGAATGCGTTTACGATCAGACCAAGCTGGTGGTGATCAACGAGCAGTACCGGGAGCTGACCCTCAACCAACGGTTCCATGGGTATGCCACCACGGCCGGATTCCGGATCCATGCCTGCGAAGGCTATGACCCGGAGAGCAAGGGCAAGGTGGAAGCCGGCGTGAAGTACGTCAAGCAGGATTGCCTCTACGGCGAAGTCTTCGAGGATCAAGAACACGTGCGCCAGCACGTACAGGACTGGGTTGAGAGCGTGGCCAATGTCCGCCTCCATGGCACTACTGGTGAACGGCCCCGGGAACGCTTCGAACGGGATGAGCGAGAACACCTGGAGGCTTATCTGTCACCAGCTTGCGTCCAGCCTGTGGCCCACGAGACACGGCGGGCCGACAAGACCGGCCTGATCGCCTGGAAGGCCAACAAATACTCTGTGCCCATGGCCTGGCAACAGGCCCGGGTGGGCGTTCTGGAGTCCAGCGGCCAGCTCCACATCAGCGACCTGAACACAGGCGACGTCATTGCCAGCCATGCGCTGTGTTCCGACAAGGGCAAGGTGATCAAGAACACCCATCACTACCGCGATCATGCCCAGCGGGTGACCACCCTTGAGAGCAAGATCAATGACCTGATAGGCAGTGAAATCGGGCAACGGTTGTGCCAACAGCTCAAGCGTTCCGAACCCAAGATCTACAAGGATCAGTTGGTGGCTGCCCGTGACCTGCTCAAGCGCCATGCACCGGTGGATCCGGTGTTGCTCACGACTCTGGCAGAGCGTCCCGGCATGACCGCCACACGCCTGCAAAGCTACCTTGAAGCGGCCGAAGCCGCCGTCCTCCGGGAACGGCAGCCGGAACCTCTGCCAGAACCCAAGGAAGCACTGGACCTGAGTGCTTATCATCGTATTGGCCACTCCAGTGGCCAGGGGGTGACCCATGAGCCAGCTTGAGCAGACCGTGTCCCGTTACCGCAGTCTGCGCCTGAGCGCGGCTGCCGACGAACTGACCAACCTGCTGGCCGAGGCTGAAGCCAACGAGATGTCCTATCTCAGCTTCGCGGACCGGCTTGCCGAACACGAACTGATCCAGCGCCAGGACAAGCGCATCCGCCGGAACCGGAAGATGGCCGCGTTCCCTGCCGAAAAGCGCCTGGAGGGCTTCGACTACCGGCACCAGACCACCATCACCAAACGTCAGGTCAATGCCTTGCTGGACTTCCAGTTCATCGACGAGCGGAACAACCTGGTGTTCATCGGCCCGCCGGGCGTTGGAAAGACCCACCTGGCCATCGGCATTGGCTACAAAGCCGTGGAAGCTGGCTATCGAGTCATGTTCCGCAACGCTCTGGATCTGGTGGAAGAGCTGGAACTGGCCGAGATGAAGGGTGAGCTGAAAAAGCGGGTCAGCGCCCTGGCCAAATACGACCTGCTGATCATCGATGAACTGGGTTACCTGCCGATGACGCGACAAGCTCGGTACAACCTGTTCCAGCTGATCAACAGCCTGTACGAATACCGGTCCATCATTCTGACCACCAACAAGGACTTCTCCAGCTGGGGCGAGTTCTTCCACGACGACAACGTGGCAGTGCCGATCATTGACCGGGTCATTCACCACTCACACATCTTTATGCTGGGAGGAGAAAGCTATCGACTGAAGCAAAAAGTTACAAGCTAGACTATGAAGGGTGGGTCAATTTTATTGGCCAAAGGTGGGTCAAAATAGATGGCCATTGACA
>NZ_CAXBDN010000396.1:0-2433 GCF_963974375.1 uncultured Marinobacter sp. | reverse complement strand
GTGCTGTGCGTTGTGTCTGGCTCCGTCAGCAATTATCCGACGGTGCCGGTGGTGAGATGGGGCGCGAGGTGGCCAGCGGTTTCATCAACCGCAACCTGTTTTTTGACCGCTTGCAACAGGCCATACTGCGGGCAGAGCGGAGCAACCAGCGGCTGGCGCTGATCCACATCAACCTGGACGACTTCCGCACGGTGAACGAGTCCCTGGGTTACCGCCAGGGTGACGAACTGGTGCTCAAGCTGGCTGAGCGTTTGCGCGCAGTGCTGCGGCGGGTAGATTCGCTGATGCGAATCGGTGGTGACGAGCTGGCGGTGATCGCCGAAAACATCGACGATTCACTGGATATGTCGCGCATTGTGCGCAAACTGGTAGGCGCCATGAACGATCCGGTGGTGGTGGCGGGCAGCACCGTTGCCATAACCGCCAGTCTCGGCGTGGCTACCTACCCGGAAGCGGGAGATACCCCGGAAACCCTGTTGCGTCGCGCCAACCGGGCCATGTTCGAAGCCAAGCGTGATGCGGGCAACAGTTACCGTTTCTACAACCGGCAGCTGCATATTACGGCGGGCCATCAGCTCAAGCTGGAAGCGGATCTTCGCAACGCCCTGCGGGGTGGCGAGCTGGAACTTTACTATCAGCCCCGAATCGATCTGATCACCGGCGAAGCCCGCGGGGTAGAGTGTCTGTTGCGCTGGAATCATCCGACCCGGGGCCTGGTGATGCCGGACGAGTTCATTCCGGCGGCGGAGCGCAGCGGGCTGATCGTGCCCATCGGTTACTGGGTGATCGAACAGGCCTGCCAACGTCTGCGGGAAGCCGCAGAAGAGGGCTATCCGGGCCTGGTGTTTGCGGTCAACCTGTCGTTCCGTCAGTTCCATGACCGCAAGATGACCGAAACCATCTTCCGCATCATTTTCAACGCCAACGTAGACACCAGCCTGCTGGAGCTGGAGCTTACCGAAAGCGCCATGATGCACGATCCTGATTACGCCCAGCGCTGTCTCAGGGAGCTGTCCCAGCTGGGCATCAGTTTCGCCCTGGACGATTTTGGTACCGGCTACTCCTCGCTCACCAATCTGCAGCACCTGCCCATTTCCCTGGTGAAAATTGACAAGTCGTTTGTACAGCAACTGGGAGATACCGGCGATTCCGAGCACATTATCCGGGCCATTATCAGTCTCGCTCACAGCCTGCAGATGAGTGTTGTGGCAGAGGGTGTGGAAACCGAAGGCCAGCTGGAGTTCCTGCGTCAGCAGCATTGTGATGAGGTGCAGGGCTATTACTACGCGCGGCCCATGCCCTGGCCGGATCTGCTGGAGTTTCTGCAGGAGCGCAATCGCCTCGCTTGCCTGCAGGAGTAAGGCACTGTACCTTTTGCGCTCTGATTTGAAACCGCTCCGCAGGTAAGATCCATGAAAAGCATTGCCGGCCGTATTGCCGAAGAACTGGGCGTTCGTGAACAGCAGGTCAGCGCCACCGTGGCGTTGCTGGACGAAGGCGCTACCGTTCCCTTCATCGCGCGTTACCGGAAAGAAGTGACGGGCGCCCTCGATGACATCCAGCTGCGCTCCCTGGAAGAGCGGCTCCGCTACCTGCGGGAGCTGGAGGACCGGCGCGGCGCCATCCTGCGCAGTATCGAAGAACAGGGCAAGCTGACCGACGAATTGCGGGCCGCCATCAACGAAGCCGACGCCAAAAACCGCCTCGAAGATCTCTATCTGCCTTACAAACAGAAACGCCGCACCAAGGCCCAGATTGCCCGGGAGGCTGGCCTGGAGCCTCTGGCCGATGCGCTTTATGGCGATCCCACCCTGAACCCGGAACAGCTGGCCGCTGACTATCTGAATGCTGACGCCGGCGTAACGGACGAGAAGGCAGCCCTGGAAGGGGCTCGCCACATTCTGATGGAGCGCTTTGCCGAGGATGCCGAGCTGCTGGGCCAGCTGCGCAACTACATCTGGCAGGAAGGTCAGCTCAAGGTCACGGTAATCCAGGGCAAGGAAAACGAAGGGGCCAAGTTCCGGGATTATTTCGATCACCAGGAAGCCCTGAAAAAGATTCCGTCCCACCGGGCCCTGGCCATTCTGCGGGGGCGCAACGAAGGCATCCTCAGTTTCAGTCTGGTGGTGGAAGGCGAGAGCGATGATCGCAAGGTTCCGCACCCGGCGGAGCAGCGCATCGCGGCCCACTGGCAGATTCGCGACAGTGGTCGTGCCGCTGACCGCTGGCTGGCGGAAGTGGTGCGCTGGACCTGGCGGGTCAAGCTGTCGACCCAGATCGAAACCGAACTGATGGCACATGTGCGTGAGGCTGCTGAAGCTGAAGCCATCAATGTCTTCGCCAACAACCTGAAAGATCTGCTGTTGCTGGCGCCGGCCGGACCGCGCCCGACCCTGGGCCTTGATCCGGGGCTGCGCACCGGGGTCAAGGTGG
>NZ_CAXBDN010000395.1:0-2436 GCF_963974375.1 uncultured Marinobacter sp. | reverse complement strand
CATCGCCGTCGTCACCAACGACATCTATACCCGGGAAGACGCCGACTTCCTCCTGAAGCACGAAGCCCTGCCGGCAGACCGCATCCTGGGCGTAGAAACCGGCGGCTGCCCGCATACAGCGATACGCGAAGACGCCTCCATGAACCTGGCGGCCATCGACGACCTGCAAAGCCGTCACCCGGACCTGGAACTGGTGCTGGTGGAATCCGGCGGCGACAACCTGTCCGCCACCTTCAGCCCCGAACTCAGCGACCTGACCCTGTACGTCATCGACGTCTCCGCCGGCGACAAAATCCCCCGCAAAGGCGGCCCCGGCATCACCAAATCCGACATGCTGATTATCAACAAAATCGACATCGCCGAATACGTCCACGCCTCCCTCGACATCATGGAGCGGGACTCCAAAAAAATGCGCGGTGAACGGCCTTTCGTCTTCGCCAACCTGTACGACGGCGTAGGCCTGGAAACCATCATCAGCTTTATTCTCGAGCGGGGCATGCTACCCGAGCGCCGCCCGGAGAAGATTGCGAGTACCGCCTAAGGCCCTGATGACGCGAATGGCGTCGTTGCTCCGATGCTCAAAAGCGGTCCTACCAGACGGTATGTCCCGCTTCCTGCGCGTCGGTGCGCCTAGCCCTTCACGCCACCAGAACCTCAGGCTCGTGCTTCCTGGTTATTATTTGAAATACCGATAGGAGAAACAGAGATGAACCGACTGACCACAAAACTACTCACCACCGCTGTCTTGATGCTGGCAGCCACCGCCGCCTTCGCCCACCCGGGCCACGACCACAGCACCAATGGATTGATCAGCGGCCTGCTGCACCCGCTGCTGGGCCTGGACCACCTGCTGGCCATGGCCGCCATCGGCTTCTGGAGCGTTCGCCAGGGCGATCTAATGAAAAGGGCCACCCCCTTGTTTGTGGTAGGCGGCATGATCCTGGGCGCCGGCATCGCCTTCGCCGGTATCGCCCTGCCGGGCGTTGAAACCGGCATTGTGCTGTCCGTGATGGTCGCCGGTATCCTCATCGCCGCCATGGCCAAATTGCCCACCGCCATCGGTGGCACGCTGGTCGCAGCCTTCATGGTTTTCCACGGCCATGCCCACGGTACCGAGATGCCGGCTGGTGCAGCGCTGGCGGCTTACCTTGTCGGCTTCTCCATCGCCACCCTGGCCATTACCTTTGCCGGGCGTGGCCTGGGTGCGCTGCTGATGAAAGCCGACAACCGCATTGCTCGTGGTGTTGGTGTGGCACTTGCCGGTACTGGTGCTGCCCTGATGCTTGGCTGATCGACAGAGCAAACCGTTAAGGTATTTTGGCCCGTCCTGGCTTTGGCTGGGGCGGGCTTTTTGTTTCGACGCCATAAGTGGATAGATGGTTTACGTTTTTTGCTATAAGAGTTTTCCCTATTCGGCTGAAAACGACCCACGATTCACGTTAAAACTGATGCCATGGGAATACTGGCGAAACACCGGCGGGCGGAAAGCTCTAATCAACGGTGTGGCTAAAACAGGAATGTCGAGTGGGGCGAGGCATGCCAGTCCTTTAGAGAATTGTAAGCCTGGCTGAAATGAAAATACCGTCAGTTATGCTCCGCAAGCGTCAACGTTGGCTGCAGATCGCTGGAACTGAAGAAAATTGGAGCAGATCCATTTGGGTTGAAAGGGCGACCGGTTCTCACAAAATCGCTGTATTCCCGGTGTCCGCAGTGCACCGTCCGGCGAACTTTGTTACCTTTACGCAACACAGGATGTTGTATCAAATCACCGCAATAACGATCAGGGACGAGCGATGACCTCTTCAGTTTATTACCCAAGAACCGTCTGTACGCCGCAGGATATTGCCGATAAATTTTGTCCCCAGGGTCTGTCGTCCGAAGAATTCAGGCAGAGGTTCCTGTCCGCTAACAGTTCCATGTCCCCACAAAGCCTTTGTGCACCCAGTCGTCCGGTCATGGTGCCGTCTGTGGATCAGGGCAATCCGGTTGGTCTCGGTCCTCTGCTCGCCTGCAGAGCGGAAGAGCGAAATACCCTGGCTCAGCTGAGTCATTACGCTGGCGGCACTGCAGTCATGGGTCTGGCAAATTTTCTCTCAGAGACGCGGATACCTGCTATTGCCGGTGACCTGAATACCTTCGGCGCCAACGGCATGGGCGCCGCAGTAGCACAATCCGATAAGGTTCTGGCTGCCATTGACTATTACGACTATGCCAACAATCACTATGAGCAGCTGAAGAACCACCGGGCCGCGCCAACGACAATTCTTGCAGCGAAGCGGGCGGCGGAAAGGGCCTTTGTGAAGATGAACGGAGTGCTGCACGCCCGGTCCCTCAGTTACCTGAACAACAATGCCTTCCGCATGCGCCAGACCACCACCGTAACAGGCCGCGAGGCCTGGGAGTCTATCCCGGTGCGGGAAAGCGCCGACGTACAGA
>NZ_CAXBDN010000394.1:0-2486 GCF_963974375.1 uncultured Marinobacter sp. | reverse complement strand
GGCCATGCTGGTCTGAGGTCTACTTTTGAACCCCGTTAAAAATGGGGGGATTACCTCTTTTGGACTGTGAGGGAGTCGCTACAAAGCTACCATCCATGATCAACATAGTTTACAACCTATTCCGATACTGGAAAATCTCATTCCTTTCACATCAGTTCATATGGGCTAGAGATTAGATTCTTTGCACTCGGTTTGAATCGAGACTGGGAGATCGTCCTTGGGGGGGGCTGGTGTGTTTTGTCAGCTGCAATCAGAACGTTTAGTCATGTTCTTCTGGACGTAAGCGTTCATTCCACGACGTAGTTGACCTACTTCACGTCACGCAGAGGTCTCAATAACTCCGGCGAGACCTTGTACTGCTTCCTGCCATCCTCACCCAGTACGATCACGCTCTTGCGGTTGATCTTGGTGACGATCCCCAGCACGGGTCCTTCCCGGCCCTCGAAGGTCACTTTCAGGCCTACCCGCAACTGGCTTAGCGCCTGGAGATTTTCCTGATCCCTCAGTTCGTCGATGCGCCGGCAGATGTATTGATTCAGTTCCAGCAACTGGTCGATGCTCATGTCTTCAATGCGCATGAACGGCCTCCGGCTGTTTGCACTGTCGGTCAGGGTGGCGCAGATCGATCAGTGCCCGTAACGGGTTCTCGACGAACCGGGTTTTCCAGAGTCGCGGGGTCAGGTCGCTGACTTCACTGGCCGGGTGCTGGCTGATGCGTTGCAGTACGTCCACCAGATAGGTGTACGGATTTATGTCGTGCAGCTTGCAGGTGCTGATCAGGCTCTGGATGATGCCCAGGTGTTCCGCGCCCAGTTCGGTCCAGCAGAACATCCAGTTTTTCTTGCCCATCGGAATGGGTCGCAGGGCCCGTTCCAGGTGGTTGGTGTCTGGTTGCACGTCGGGATCTTCCAGGAACACGTTCAGGCTGGCTTCCCGGCTGAGCACGTAGTTCAGAGCTTTGGTCAGTGAGTCGCTGGGCAACAGGCCCCCTTGCTCCAACTGATCCCGGCACCACTGGAAGAAGTCGCTGACCACTGGCTTCGAGTGGTCCAACCGGTACTGGCGTTTCTTCTCGCCAGTCACTCCTTGGGTTTTAATGGTTTCCTCATTCTGGTACAGCTTCGCGATCCGTTGCAGAGCCTCGGTGGCCTGCTCCGGGTGTTCTTTCTGCGCCTCGATAAAGTAACGGCGACTGTGCACCCAACACTGAGCGTGGGTGACGTTTTCCTGGGCGGCGGCATAACGTGAGTAGGCCGCATAGCCGTCACTGATCAGGGTGCCGCTGAACGATTCGCTGAGCACCTGTTCGATGTGAGCACGCCCACGACTGTTCGAGTAGGTGAACACCACTTCGTCGGCATCACCGTACAGCGGCCAGAACCAGCCAGATTTCATCTTGCCTTTTTGCGGGCCCGCCCGGCCCTGGTGACCGGCTTTAATGGGTGTTTCGTCCATGGCCAGTACCCGGCTGCGCAACACGCTGTCGGTCTGGGCATCCACAATGGGGCGCAGCAGGTCGATGGCTCGTTTAACCAGGTTCGTGAGCGTACTGCGACTAACGGTAATACCTGCTTGCTGGATGCGCTGGTGCTGACGATACAGCGGTAGGTGGAACTGGAACTTGTCCACCAACAGCCCGGCCAGCAGGCTGACATCGGCCAGGCTATTGTCCAGCACGTTGAACGGAGCTGGAGTCGTCACCGGCTTCTCGGCTCCTTTGCGTCGGAACACCGGGCGTTCGCATTTGAGCACCACATAACTGGAGGCCCGCTGGGCCAGCCGGTAGGTGGTCTTGCTGCCAATCACTTCGTACTGGTCGGCCTCCGGGCCAGTCAGCTCCGGTGGCAGGTGTTCAATGACTTCCACCGGCACGTCGGTGGTAAAGCGCAGGCCGGTGTCGTTCAGGCAGTCGTCGTCCCGCTGTTTCTTGCCGGTGCCGCGTTGATAAGCCTTGATGGTGCGTTTCTCTTCATCAGCAGGCTGCTCCGGCAGCTGTGCTTCATCTGGCTGGAACAGATTGTTCTGTTGTGGAACATCATAAACCTGCTTCTCGGATTTGGGACCGAACAGCTGCTTTTTGAACCAGTCCAGTTGGCGGGTCAACTGGCGAATGGCTTCTGCCTGGGCCCCCAACTGCTCCCGCAACAAGGCATTCTCCTCGGCCAGGGCCGAGTCAGAAGGTGCGTTGGAAGAAGGAGTGGAAGCCGTTGAATTCATGGCCGATATTATACCGGACGTCCGTCTTTTATACCCCCCGAAAACGCTTGAACTGGCGGTATTTTTGCACTTCGATACCATCGATCAGCAGTTGCAGATCCGTCAGGGTCAGGGCTCGCTGCCCGGAGGCGGATAACGGCACCCGGAACTGCCCCTGCTCCAGACGCTTGGCCCACAGGCAGTAACCAGTAGCGGTAAAATACAGCATCTTCATCGTAAGCGTTCATTCCACGACGTAGTTGACCTACTTCACGTCACGCAGAGGTCTC
>NZ_CAXBDN010000393.1:0-2506 GCF_963974375.1 uncultured Marinobacter sp. | reverse complement strand
AGTCCATTTTTGTTTCAGTCAGGTGCAGCCAAGGCACGTCCACCCTTCCAGCTTTCCTTAATTCTCAGTGTTTTCAAAATCCTACGACATGGCACGCCGGTTGCAATTTAAAAAGCTGAATGAATGGTCAACTAAAAGCTGCCAGCCAGGGGCATGGCAACTCACCCTCAGGAGAGACGTATGACGATCAAGAAATTCACCGGTTTTGGTGGCGCTCTGGCTCTGGCTCTGGCCGGACTACTGGCAGCATCGCCCTTGTCGGCCAAGGAACTGGACAAGGTGGTGTTCGGCACCAACTGGTATGCCCAGGCTGAGCATGGCGGGTTCTACCAGGCGGTCGCTACCGGCATCTACGAAAAATACGGACTGGACGTGAGCATCGAGATGGGCGGCCCCCAGGTTAACGGTACCCAGCTGCTGGTGGCCGGGCGCCGGGATTTCTCCATGGGATATCCCATCGGCAACATCAAGGCGGCGGAAGAGGGCCTACCGGTGGTCACGGTAGCGGCCTCCAAGCAGGGTGACCCTCAGGCGCTGATTGCCCATCCCCACATCACCTCGCTGGAGCAGGTGAAGGAAGAGGGGTTGCAGGTCTATATCGCATCCTTCGCCAACACCACCTTCTGGCCCTGGCTGAAGGCGGAGTTCGATTTTACGGATGACATGATCCGCCCCTACACCTTCAGCGTTGCACCCTTCCTGACCAACAAGGACATTGTGCAGCAGGGTTACCTGTCGTCCGAGCCCTTTGCCATCCAGAAAGCGGGCATTGAGCCGTCGGTGTTCCTGCTGTCAGATCACGGCTACCCGGCCTACGCCACCACCATTGAAACCACACAGGGTCTGATCGACAAGGATCCGGACCTAGTGAAGCGCTTTGTGCAGGCCAGCATGGAAGGCTGGGTCAGCTACTTTGATAACCCGGCACCGGGCAATGAACTTATCCGCGAGGCCAATCCCGAAATGTCTCCGGAGCAGATCGCCTTTGGTATCGAGAAGATGCTGGAGTACGGCCTGATCTTTGGTGGCGATGCGGAAACCGGCGGCGTGGGGGTGATGACCGATGCGCGCTGGAAGGAAATCCACGACTTCATGCTGAAGGCGGACCTGGTGTCTGAAGATCTGGATATCAGCACGGTTTACAGCCTGGACTTCCTGCCGGATGAGCCGGTCCTGCGATAACCCACACCGACGTCTGACACTGAACCAATGGCCAGGCCTGGTCTGGCCATTGCTGGAGCTTGAATCATGAGCGCAACCAAGGTTACCCCGCTTAAACCCTCGGGCGGAGCAGAGCCTCCGGAGCTGACGGCGCCCAACGCACCTGCAGGCGCCCGACGTCCGGTGCTGCAGGTCAGTGGCGTCGACAAGGTCTACGCCAACGGCACGGTAGCACTGAAAGGTGCCGATCTTGCGGTACGTCAGGGCGAGTTTGTCAGCCTGCTGGGACCTTCCGGCTGCGGCAAGAGCACCTTGCTGCGGATCATGGCAGGGCTGGGGGACGTCACCACCGGCTCGGTGAAATGGTGGGAACAGGATTACGACGTGGTGGGCGACAAGGGCCGCAAGCTGGCGTTCGTGTTCCAGAACGCCACCCTGATGCCCTGGGCCAGGGTACGCAAGAACGTGCGTCTGCCACTGGACCTGGAACATGCCGGCAAATCGCCGGAAGTGGACCGGAAAATCGACGATGCTCTTGCCATGGTGGGTTTGCAGGGTTTTGACCAGGCATTCCCCCGGGAGTTGTCCGGAGGCATGCAGATGCGGGCGTCCATTGCCCGGGCCATGGTTACGGAACCCAATCTGTTGCTTATGGATGAACCCTTTGGCGCCCTTGATGAAATGACCCGCAACCGGCTCAACGACGACGTGTTGAAATTGTGGCAGGCCAATGGCTGGACCGTCGTCTTTGTGACCCACAGTGTGTACGAGGCGGTCTACCTGTCGAGCCGGGTGGTGGTGATGGCGGCGAGACCGGGTCGTATCGTGGACGACATTGCCATTGAGGAGCCCTATCCCCGGTCCACCGATTTCCGGGTATCCACGGAGTTCGCCGGGTACTGCCGGCAGGTATCCATGGCCCTTGAGCGGGCCAGCGCCATGGGCGAAGACCCGGAAGGAGCCATGTCATGAGTCATCCGCTGATCGAGAACGAACGCTTTGTGCAGATTGCCGCGCCCCTTGGCGTCGGCGTCATATTCCTGGTGGCCTGGGAACTGGCGGTAATGGCGTTGGAAATGCCCCGCTATATCCTGCCGGGGCCCATTGCCATTGGCCAGTCTCTGGTGGCGGACTGGGGTACCCTGACCCGGGCGCTGATGATGACCCTGCAGGTGACCCTGTCGGCCTTCGTCATTTCCGTGGTGCTGGGGGTGCTGGCGTCTCTGCTGTTTGTGCAGAGCAAATGGATTGAGATGAGCCTGTTTCCCTACGCGGTGTTGATGCAGGTGACGCCCATTGTGGCCATCGCCCCGCTGATCATCATCTGGGTAGACAATACCAGCTC
>NZ_CAXBDN010000392.1:0-2513 GCF_963974375.1 uncultured Marinobacter sp. | reverse complement strand
CCCCGACAGCTTTTGCTGCCGGGGGTTTTTTATTGCCTGAAAAAAAGACTCAAGTCCGGCGGACGTGATTATGGCGCTCCCGGTGATATACTGTAAGCGTCCGGTAATCCCATCTTGAGCCTGGCGCTGCCGCCGTCAGGATAGTGTCCACTTATTTTCTAGTGGACACTTAACATGAACGACTTAAGCGTAACCAAGCCCTACCAGCGCCGTCGACGGTTTTCCCGGGAATTCAAAGCCGAAATTGTCGCCCAATGCCTGAAACCTGGTGCCTCCGTTTCCCGGATCTCACTGGATAACGGTCTCAACGCCAACATGGTCCGGCGCTGGATGAGTGAGGCGCAGCGAGCGGATAAAACACCAGCAACACCGGGATTTGTTCCGGTTAGTCTGCCAGCGGCAACCTCTGCGAGCCACCAATCGGTCTCGGACAAGCGTAGCGCCATCCGCATCGAGATTCCCCGCGCCGGTGGCGCGGTCGTGGTGGAGTGGCCGGCAGATCAGGCGCACCAGTGTGCCGCTTTGCTTCGGGACCTGCTGGGATGATCCGAATCGACGAGATCTGGCTGGCTACCGAACCGCTGGATATGCGAGCCGGGCCAGACAAGGCCTTGGCACGGGTGGTTCAGGTCTTCGGTTCTGCCAGGCCGCATTGCGCCTACCTGTTTGCCAACAAACGGGGCAACCGGATGAAGGTCTTGATCCACGATGGCCTGGGCATCTGGTTGTGTGCCCGACGGCTAAATCGGGGCAAATTCCACTGGGGCGAATCCTGGCGCGGTGACCAGCTGCGCCTGACCGAAGAGCAGTTGTCTGCTCTGGTTCAGGGCTTGCCCTGGCAGCGCCTTGGGGCCGACGGCGTCATCGCCATCCTGTAACCACAAGCTGAGTGATACCGCCATAGCCAAAACTGCGAATCGCTTGCAGCACAAGGGCTTGGCATACTAACGGGCATGACTCAGCGCCCCGATCTCGACCAACTCTCTGCCGATCAGCTCCGTGCTCTCGCTACGGAACTGTTCGATCGTGTTGAGACCAAGGACCGGGCGCTGGTGCGTAGCAATGCCATCATCGAGAAGCTGACCCACGAAGTCGCCATCCTCAAGCGCCACAAGTACGCCCGGCGTAGCGAGCAGCTGGACGCAGTTCAGGGAAAGCTGTTGGACGAACTGATCGACAGTGACCTGGCGGCTATCGAAGTCGAGCTGGACCAGGCGATGAGCGAGGAGCAGAAAGCCGATCGGCCAAAGCAGCAACCCAAGCGCACACCGTTACCGCCAGAACTGCCCCGCACCCTGATCCATCACGAGCCTGAAAACACCCAGTGCAGCTGCGGTTGTCAGCTCAAGCGCATCGGCGAGGACGTCAGCGAGAAGCTGGATTACGTGCCCGGCGAGTTCACCGTGGAGCGGCACATCCGAGGCAAGTGGGCCTGCAACGAATGTGAGACCTTGATCCAGGCACCGGTACCTCCACAGGTGATCGACAAGGGAATCCCCACCGCCGGCCTGCTGGCTCAGGTGCTTGTAGCCAAGTACGCGGATCACCTGCCGCTGTACCGCCAGGAACGCATCTTCGGCCGTGCTGGATTAGAAATCCCACGTTCCACCCTGGCCGAATGGGTTGGTGCCTGCGGTGTGCAATTGCAGCCCCTGGTGGATGCACTGAGAAACACCTTGCTGGAACACAGCGTTCTGCATGCCGATGAAACCCCGGTCAGCATGCTGGCCCCGGGCAAGAAGAAAACCCACAAGGCGTACGTCTGGGCCTACTGCACCACGCCGTTCTCAGACCTGAAGGCCACCGTTTACGACTTCGCTCCCAGCCGTGCGGGCGAACACGCCCGCACCTTCCTGGGTGACTGGCAAGGCAAGCTGGTCTGTGATGATTATGCTGGTTACAAGGCAGGGTTCGGCAACGGTATTACTGAAATCGGTTGCATGGCCCACGCCCGGCGCAAGTTCTACGACCTGCACGAAGCCAACAAGAGTGAACTGGCCGCCAAGGCATTGGAGTACATCGGCGGACTCTACGAAATCGAGCGGGAATCCAAAGATCTGCCGCCGGACAAACGGCAGGAGATCCGGGAAGCGAAAGCCAGGCCCATTGCTAATGCGTTACATCAATGGATGTTGGCGCACCGCCAGAAAGTGCCGGATGGCTCCGGCACGGCCAAAGCACTGGATTACAGCCTCAAACGCTGGGCAGCGCTGACGCGCTACCTGGACGATAGTGCTGTTCCTATCGACAACAACTGGGTAGAAAACCAGATACGGCCCTGGGCGCTGGGTCGCAGCAACTGGCTGTTCGCGGGGTCGCTGCGCAGTGGTCAACGTGCTGCGGCAGTGATGACACTGATCCAGTCAGCCAAGCTGAACGGGCACGATCCATATGCCTATCTGAAGGATGTGCTGACCCGCCTGCCGACGCAGAAAAACAACGCCATCGACGAGTTACTGCCCCATAACTGGACGCCGGTTATACCTGACAAGATGTGATCACCGGACGCTTAC
>NZ_CAXBDN010000391.1:0-2551 GCF_963974375.1 uncultured Marinobacter sp. | reverse complement strand
AAGGCACCATCGTGGCCGCCGCGCCCTCTACCAAGAACAAGAACAAGGTCAAGCAGCGTGATCTGGAGATGAAGCAGACCAAGAAGGGCAGCCAGTGGTATTTCGGCCTGAAGGCCCATATCGGGGTCGATGCGGTCACCGGACCGACTCACAGTGTCGCCGCCACCTCGGCCAACGTCGCCGATGTCACCATGGCCGGTGCCCTGGTCCGAGAAGATGACAAACGGGTATACGGCGACGCGGGTTACACCGGTATGTGGAAGTATCTCGACGAAGAGAAGGATGCCGCGGATTCCCGATGCTGTGTTGCCGCCAAACGCAGCCCCATTAAGAAGATGGAAGACACCCCCATGAAAGCACTGCTGCTGGCGATCGAGAAGGCCAAGGCCAGCATCCGCGCCAAGGTCGTGCATCCGTTTCATGTCATCAAGAACCTCTTCGGCTACCGCAAGGTGCGCTACAAGGGGTTGGCCAAGAACCAGGCGCAACTCTTCAGCCTGTTCGGGCTGGCCAACCTGGTGCTGACGACACGATGCGAGGGCCAAATTGACGGGGCCATTACGCCCTGAATCTGGCCTGACAGCCAGATAACCCGGCTGTCAGGGAAAACAGACCACATGAGGTGGTCGGAAATTGATCGCCGACGCGGTGATTGAGTCACTCTGAGTTCCTCAGTCGCTCGAAACCGAATTGATCAGTGGTTCCCTAATGCCGGCCCCGAGATGACTGTAGCGCGAGTCGCGGTATTCCGATCTTCAACTAAGCTTGGGTATGTCAGGGTGGTTTTTTTCAGGGTTCCACTACCCAATGCAGCAGCCACGTCGTCATGGAGCGCTTATGTCCACGGCCCGGAACGAGATCTCCACCAGGGAACCCGCACAGGAAGGGAGCCGGGCGGTCAACGCGTGCCGAAAAGTGGTGGGCCTGATACCCGCCCCGGAGATGCCCGCTGAGATGGCCAAACAGGTAATCAACCGGTTACCCGAGCTTTTGGCCAATTACGTCGATGACCGGTTGAACTGGGAGGTGCAACTGATCGTCGATCCGTTGATCGGTGCTGCAGAGGCTTCCAACGATATTATTGGGAGTATTCTCGAGTATAAGCGGGACCAGCAGTGGGACTACGCGATCTGTATTACCGATTTGCCGATCTTTAAGGACGGGCGCTTCGTAATCGCTGAAACCAGCACGGTGCATGGCGTTGCGATGATTTCATTGCCTGCCTTCGGCATTACCGCAATACGTCGTCGCCTGAACGAAGCGATCCTGCAACTGGTCAACGAATTGCACCATGGCAGTTCCGAAGAGGACCGTACTCGTCAGGAGCAGCGTACCCAGCAATCCGATAAAGTCCACGAGAGTCTGCGTGGCAAAGGTGCGCGGCAACTATTGGGCAGGCACCTCTACGAGAAGCTGTTTCCGATACGTCGGCTAACGCTATCGGGCGAGGGAGAGTCCTTTGACGTGCGCTTCATTGCCGATTCGTGGATCAACGGGAACCTTCGCATCCTGGCAGGCATGGTGCGCGCCAACCGCCCCTCGACCATCTTTCCTGCTTTCAAGCGCGTCATCGCCGTCGCGTTCGCGACCGGCGCCTATGGTCTGGTGTTTCCCACCCTTTGGCAGCTCAGCGCCAATTATGGCCGGCCACGCCTTGTTCTGCTGATGGGAGTGGCCATGGTGGCGATGATCGCCTGGATCATTATTGCCCACACGCTTTGGGAACCGATAAAAAACGCCCGATCACCACGTCTGGTTCGGCTCTATAACACGGTCACTGTCCTGACGCTGAGTGCCGGGGTCGTATTCTATTATGTGATCCTGCTGGGCCTTTTCTGTTTCACGGTCCTCGTTTTCATTCCGGCCAACATGCTGGAAGCGCAACTTGATCACGGGGCCAGTCTTCTCGATTATACCACTCTTGCCTGGCTCGCGACTTCGGTTGCCACTATCGCTGGCGCCCTGGGGGCCGGACTGGAAGATGAAGAAACCGTCAGAAACGCTACTTACGGCTACCGGCAGCAACGCCGCAACCAGGAAGCGAATAAGCGCTGACAATTCTGTTTTAGTGATCAGCCGTTGTTCCTCGGCGGGGTCCACGCCGGTGCTTCGTCCTCGATTCGCCGTGCGTCTTCCCGCATGGCGTGCCCCAGTGACTCGTCCAGTTTCATGAACAGCTCCCCGTAGCGCGGGCTGAAGTGGATGCCTTCCTCGATGTTGCGCCAGGCGTTGAACAATTGGTCTTCGTTGGCTTTTTCGCTGGCAACGAAGGACTGGATCATCCGGCGAGCGCGTTCTGGCTGGACACCCATTGCGGTAAGGGCATCTCCGCCGAGTTCCAGGGCGGAGTAATAGGTTTCGCTCACCACATCGTCGGCGCCGGCCTCACGCAACTCGTAACCATGGCCGCGGTCGAAGGAGCGGGCCAGCACCCAGACCCCCGGGTAAAGCTGTTTGACGTGACGCACCAAACGTACGGCCCGGTCCCTGTCATCAATGGCGACGACGAGCAGGCGTGCCTCGGCAATGCCGGCGGTTTCCAGTAGCTGGA
>NZ_CAXBDN010000390.1:0-2555 GCF_963974375.1 uncultured Marinobacter sp. | reverse complement strand
CTCGATGGAACGGCGCTCCCGGTTGAAGGTATCCAGCTCTCTGGCCAGCCGCTGCGCTTCATCGGGGCTGTCCGCCAGCAGGCAGGCAATGCCAATACTCATGTCATCAAGGCGGCCGGCAGCGTTGAGGCGCGGACCCACCACAAAGCCCAGATCGGTCGCACTGATGTCGCGGAAGTCCCGGCCAGCCACTTCCAGCAGGGCCAGGATGCCGGGCCGGGCCTGGCCCTGGCGGATACGCCGGAGCCCCTGCTCCACAAAGATCCGGTTGTTGTGATCAAGAGGCACCACATCGGCGACGGTACCCAGAGCCACCAGATCCAGCAGACTGCCGAGATTGGGTTCCGGCTCCGGCAGGCGTCCAAGGTCCCGCAGATGCTTGCGCAGTGCCGTCAGCACATAGAACATCACCCCGACCCCGGCCGCATTCTTGCTCAGAAACGGGCAGCCAGGCTGATTGGGATTTACGATGGCGTCTGCATCCGGCAGGGTGTCGGCCGCCAGGTGGTGATCGGTCACCACCACTTTCATGCCCAGCGCTTTGGCCGCAGCGACGCCTTCGTGGGCGGCAATACCGTTATCCACCGTAATCAGCACGTCAGGCAGAGACCCCTCATCCCTGAGGCGCTCAATGATGCCCGGGGTGAGGCCATAGCCGTCGGCAAACCGACTGGGCACCCGGAAGTCGATATCCGCCAGCCCCAGCATCGAGAGACCCAGCATGGCGACCGCGGTACTGGTGGCACCGTCCGCATCAAAATCACCCAGAATCATCACCCGCTTACTCTGCTGTATCGCCTCTGCAAGAATCTCGACGGTACGGTCAATACCACGCAGATCCAGCGGCGAAGCCAGGTGTTTTAGGGTATAGGCGAGTTCAGCGTCGGAGCTGACACCACGGGCGGCATAAAGTCGGTGAAGCAAGGGCGGCAGCTGCTGCCCCCAGTCCGGAGCAGTGTCCGGCCGGGGGCGACGCAGGATCTTTTTTGGAATCATGCCGTTCCGGCGTTTTTCCAGTGTTTCGCAATAAACGACTGCACGGCAGGCAGATCATTTTCCAGCACGGTGTAACGCTCTTCCCGCTCGAACAGGTCCGCCATGTGCACCGGCAACGGCGGCTTGATGGTCAGGCCGGAAGCCGCGATGGCATCCGGGAATTTGGCAGGATGGGCAGTACCAAGGGTCACCATGGGCACAGCCGGGTCACGACGGCAGTTACGGGCGGCCTGCACACCAATGGCGGTATGCGGGTCCAGCAGATATTCGTTGCGCTCGAACACCTCGCGAATAACACCACAGGTGGTTGCGTCATCGATGGCATCACTGTCGAACAGTTTGCGGGCATAACGCCAGCGGTAATCCTCAATGCTGACCGGGCCCTTGCTGGCATTCTCCAGCAACGTTCTGACAGCCGCACCATCCCGACCGTGGAGATCAAACAACAGCCGTTCAAAGTTGCTGGACACCATGATGTCCATGCTCGGCGACAGGGTATGTTCCAGCTGGTGCTGCTCATACCTGTTGCCGCTCATGAAGCGGTGCAGGATATCGTTACGGTTGGTGGCGATGACCAGCTGCGAAATCGGCAGACCCATCTTTCTGGCCAGATAACCGGCAAAGATATCGCCGAAGTTACCGGTAGGCACCGAGAATGCCAGGCTGCGGTCAGGCCCGCCCAGGGCCAGGGAAGCGTGAAAATAATAGACAATCTGGGCCATGATGCGGGCCCAGTTGATGGAATTGACCGCCGCCAGCTGAGCCTTGCCTCCCAGAAACGACTGGTCGCCAAAGCTCGCCTTCACCATGCGCTGGCAATCATCAAAATTGCCACGCACCGCGATATTATGAATGTTGTCGCCCTTGACGGTAGTCATCTGGCGACGCTGGACTTCCGACACCCGTTCGTGGGGATGCAGAATAAAGATATCCACGTGCTTGCAACGCCGGCATCCTTCAATGGCAGCCGATCCGGTATCTCCGGAAGTGGCTCCCATAATGACCACATGCTGCTGGCGCTTCTCCAGCACATAGTCCAGCAAACGTCCCAGCAACTGCAGAGCGAAATCCTTGAACGCCAGGGTAGGCCCCCGGAACAGCTCCATCACCCATTCATTGCTGTCGAGCTGAACCAGGGGGGCAACCGCCTGGTGAGCGAACACGCTATAGGTTTCGTCCAGCATCTTGCGGAAATCAGCGGCCGGCACGGCATCTTCCACAAACGGATGCATGACGTTGAAGGCCAGCTCGCTGTAGGACAGGCCTCGCCAGCTTCGAATTTCTTCGAGACTGAAATGCGGCAGTGACTCGGGCACGTACAACCCGCCATCCGGGGCCAGACCAGTCAGCAGGACATCTTCAAAACCCAGCGCGGGAGCATCCCCCCTTGTACTGATGTATCTCACCGTAAATACCTGTCAGTTAAAGTTTTCAGCGCGGATACGAACCACCTGGTCGTCCACTTCAGCAAGCGCTTCCAGTTCAATGATGGCCTGGTTGATCTGCCGTTCCTGAACCGTGTGGGTCAGGATAATCACCGGAATCCGGCCATCCTGAAC
>NZ_CAXBDN010000389.1:0-2558 GCF_963974375.1 uncultured Marinobacter sp. | reverse complement strand
TCGATGGTAGCCGGCATGGTTATCTTCAACGTGATCGAGAAATCCCGCGCGACCAGTTGATATCAGGCACCGCCCCGGGCGGTGTTACCAAATCGGAAAGCAGGCCGGGCGGAAGGGAAATCTGTCCCGGCCTGTGTCATTATAGAGTCCATTGATTTCCGGGGATTAAGATCAGGAAATCCGGAACCTGTAGATGCTCTTTTTATTACTCTGACAGAAGGCAGACCATGGACATCCGCAAGATCGACGATCACATTTCTGTTGCACCGCAAATCACGGTTGATGATGTTACCGAAGCCGGCAGGCTGGGATTCCGCACGCTGGTTGCCAACCGGCCCGACCAGGAAGAACCCGGTCAGCCCGCCATGGCAGACCTCGAAGCTGCGGCCAAAGCCAACGGTATGGCCTGGATCTATCTGCCCGTTGAATCCGGCAATATTACCGACAGCGACGTTGACGCCTTTGCACCGATGCTGGCCCAGGCCGACAAACCAATCCTTGCGTTCTGCCGCTCCGGGACCCGTTGCAGCGTGCTCTGGGCCCTGAGCAGCGCCCGCACCATGCCCATTGAGCCGATTCTGGCCCGTGCCGGTCAAGCCGGCTACGATTTGCGGGGACTACTGCCCCGGCTGCAGCAACAGGCCCGTCAACACGGAAATTCCTGATCAGGCTGATCCCGGCGGTAGCGCCGGTCGTACAGACTTCTTCATTTCCGTTGGCCACAAGGTCCACACAAGGGTTAATAAATCACATGCAATTCAAGGGTGAAGAGAGCTTCAGTCACGACCAGCCGGCACGGCTGGGTATTCTGGTCACCAACCTGGGCACCCCCGATGCGCCCACCACCGCCGCTCTGAGACGCTATCTGGGAGAATTCCTGGCAGATCCCAGGGTGGTGGAAGTGCCGCGACCCATCTGGTGGCTGATTCTGCACGGTGTCATTCTGAGAATACGTCCCTCCCGCTCTGCAGCCGCCTACCGTAAGGTGTGGCAGCCAGAAGGGTCGCCCTTGCTGATTCATACCGCCAACCAGTGCGAGGCAATCCGGGCATCCCTGCAGGCCAGATACGGTGACAATCTGGTGGTGGGTTTCGCCATGCGTTATGGTAACCCGTCCATCAGCAGTGTTCTCGACGAGATGCAGTCACGGGGCGTTCGCCAGTTGCTGGTTCTGCCGCTGTATCCCCAGTATTCAGCATCCACAAGTGGCTCTACCTTCGACGCCCTGTCCAGTGATTTAGCCCGTCGCCGCTGGCTTCCTGATGTTCGTTTCATCAGCCACTATCATGACTACCCACCGTATATCGAGGCCATGGCCAGGCACATCGAGGCCCATTGGGAAGCCAATGGCCGCAATCAGAAACTGATGTTTTCGTACCACGGCGTACCGAAAAAATATCTGTTGCGTGGTGACCCGTATCATTGCGAATGCCACAAGACATCGCGCCTGCTCGCAGAACGTCTTGGCCTCGATTCAACGGAGTACATGACCACCTTCCAGTCCAGGTTCGGGCGTGAGGAGTGGCTGCGTCCCTATACTGATGAAACCCTGAAATCCCTGCCGGGCCAGGGGATCAGCTCCATCGATGTGTTCTGCCCCGGCTTCTCCTCGGACTGCCTGGAAACCATCGAGGAAATCGACGAAGAAAACCGCGACTACTTTATGGAAGCCGGTGGCACGGGCTTCAGTTACATTCCCGCCCTGAATGCCACTGAGGGCCATATCGAAGCGCTGGTCAGCCTGCTGGAGAAAAACCTTCAGGGCTGGGATGTTCCGGTCAACGACTCCCGGGAACTGGCCGTCCGTTTCGAGCGGGCCGAAAAAACCCGCGAATACATGGACTCCCTGAGCGGATCATGAAGCTGAACTGCGACCTTGGCGAAAGCTTTGGCGCCTGGACCATGGGTCAGGATGCCCGCATCATCCCGTTGGTGGATATGGCCAATGTGGCCTGCGGCTTTCACGCGTCGGATCCGCTGATCATGACTGAAACCGTGCAGTTGGCCCTCGCGCACAAGGTTGCCATTGGCGCACACCCGGCGTATCAGGATCTGGCCGGATTCGGACGGCGCTCCATCCATCACACCCCGGCGCAGATCAAAGCACTGCTGTGGTATCAGGTTGGTGCCCTTGATGGCATCTGCCGTGCGGTTGGAGGCCAGGTCAGTTACGTCAAACCCCATGGTGCCCTGAACAATGACATGATGAAGGACACCGGGCTGCTGCTGGCGGTGATGGAAGCCATGGCCGGATTCCGGCCAGACCTCCCGCTGATGATTCCGGCAACCCGGCAATCAGAGCGCCACAAGGAACTGGCCGATAAGGTCGGCGTTCCCCTGCTGTTCGAAGCCTTCGCCGATCGCGCCTATGACGATGACGGCCAGCTGGTCGCCCGCAGTGTTCCCGGTGCCGTGCTTCACGATCACCAGGCGGTACTGGAGCAGGCGCTGTCGTTCGCCCACAAAGGCGGCGTTCACAGCATCTCGGGGCAGTGGCTGCCCCTTCAGGCAGACAGCCTCTGTGTCCACGGTGACAACGACGTAGCCCTTGCCGCCGT
>NZ_CAXBDN010000388.1:0-2667 GCF_963974375.1 uncultured Marinobacter sp. | reverse complement strand
GTCAGGCAGATAGCTGCAGGCGTGGGCCGGTGTTGCAAAAAATACCAGCGTTCTCAGGCTACTCATGCCGACACCTCCTGTTTGTTCCAGCGCCAGTCCATGGCCCACTTCAGCGCGTCTGGCTGCTGGTCCACATTGTGTTCAAGTATAGATAAGAATTGGCGCCTGGAAATAGTGGTAGCGCCCATACGGATCAGGTGGTCGCTGGCAACCTGGCAGTCGACGATCTGGTAGCCGCTGAGCTGAAGCTGGTGCGCCAGATGGACCATCAGCACCCTGGAGGCATTGGTTTCCAGTGAAAACATGGATTCGGCGAAAAAACAGCGCCCGATGGCCAGGCCATAGAGACCGCCCACCAGGTCGCCCGAGGCGTTCCAGGCTTCCAGCGAATGGGCCACGCCCTGGCGGTGGAGTTCGTTGTAGGCGGTTTCCATCTCGTCGGTAATCCAGGTGCCTTCCGGGCGGGTGCTGCCACACAGGCGCATGACGCGCCTGAACGCCTGGTCAGAGGTTACCGTGAATGCTCCCCGGTTCAGGGTGCGTCTGAGGCTGCGGGAAATGTGTATGTCGGCAGGGAAGAGCACGCAGCGGGGATCGGGCGACCACCAGAGAATCGGCTGGTCGTCGCTGTACCAGGGGAAGATGCCACTGCGATAGGCCAGCACAATCCGTTCCGGTGCCAGGTCGCCACCAAGGGCCAGCAGGCCGTCAGGCTCATTCAGGGCTTCCTCGGCAGGAGGAAACCAGAGATGGTCAGGGTCAATCCAGGGAAGTGCGCTCATGGTCTCCGTAATCGTCCGGAGTGATCAGGCCGGCAAAAGCCGCAACCACTCCGGCAGTTTAAGGGATGTCAGGCCTGTTGATCCAGAAAGCGTTCTGCATCCAGTGCTGCCATGCAGCCGAAGCCGGCCGAAGTCACCGCCTGGCGGTAAACATGGTCGGCAACATCGCCGGCCGCGAACACACCGGGAATACTGGTCTGGGTGGCCATACCCTCGAGACCGCTGCGAATATTCAGGTAGCCGTTGGCCATATCCAGCTGGCCTTCAAACAGGCCGGTGTTCGGTTTGTGGCCAATGGCGATGAATACTCCCGCCAGGTCCATTTCCTGGGTACTTTCGTCCTTCATGCTGCGAATACGCATACCGGTGACGCCGGTTTCGTCGCCCAGGACTTCGTCCAGGGTGTGATCCCAGATAATGCGAACGTTGCCGTTCTTCTCTTTTTCAAACAGCTTGTCCTGCAGTATTTTCTCCGCCCGCAGCTTGTCGCGGCGATGTACCAGCGTCACTTCCTCGGCGATGTTTGACAGATAGAGCGCTTCCTCAACGGCAGTATTGCCGCCGCCGATGACGGCCACTTTCTGCTTGCGGTAGAAAAAGCCGTCGCAGGTTGCGCAGGCGGATACGCCCTTGCCCTTGAAGGCTTCCTCGGAATCAAGACCCAGGTACATGGCCGATGCGCCGGTGGCAATGATCAGGGCGTCGCAGGTGTACTCGCCGCTGTCGCCCTTGAGGCGGAATGGCCGGTTGCGCAGATCCGCTTCGTTGATGGTGTCATACACGATACTGGTTTCGAAACGCTCGGCATGGCGCAGCATCCGCTGCATCAGCTCAGGGCCCTGTACTCCGACATCATCACCCGGCCAGTTGTCCACATCGGTGGTGGTGGTCAGCTGGCCACCCACCTCTATGCCGGTGATCAGCGTGGGCTGCAGATTGGCTCTGGCGGCGTAAACGGCAGCGGTGTAACCGGCAGGGCCGGAACCGAGGATGATGAGTCGGGAGTGCTTGGTGTCTGTCATGACGGGTCTCTTGATGTGTCTGAAGTTGTAGTCGTGAAGCTCAGCGCGGTTACCGTCGTCGGCACGGGACTCTGAGCCTGGCTGAAAATGACATTTATCTGATTATCGGGGCCAGCCAGCGTTATTCAAGGGTACGGTGACGGTGGCGCAGTCCGCGACTGGCAGTTTTTCTTCGGTTTTGCCAAACGCTGTGTGAAAAGGAGCCTAGCAGGGATCGAAATCAGCGGCAGTTGTTTTCGCCAATCCGGTCTATTGTTCCACGCTATGCCGTACTTCAGGACTGGCGGATGACCGGCACCTGTTCCAGTAACTGCTTCACCCGCTGTTCGCCCTTGCTGGCGTCACCCTGTTCGAGCCGGTGGCTGGCGATGGCCGGGAATACACTCTGCACATCGTCCGGGAGCACATGATGGCGGCCCTGCATCAGGGCCCAGGCCCGGGCTGCCCGCACCAGACCGAGCCCGGCGCGGGGGGACAGGCCGTAAACCACGCCGGGCATCCGTCGGCTTTGTTCCAGCAGCGCCTGCACGTAGTCCAGCAGGGCGGCACTGGTAGTTACACGGTTGACGCCTTGCTGCAGTGTTTCAAGGTCAGCGCCGTCGATAACCGTCTTCAGCCGGTCGGTCATGGAGCGCCGGTCTTCCCCTTCCAGCAACGCGCGTTCGGCTCTCGGGTCCGGATAACCCAGGCGCAGACGCATCAGGAAACGGTCCAGCTGGGATTCCGGCAGCGGGTAGGTGCCGCCCTGTTCCACCGGGTTCTGGGTGGCGATAACGAAAAAAGGCAGCGGCAACGGCCGGGTTTCACCCTCAATGGAAACCTGGCGTTCTTCCATGGCCTCCAGCAGCGCACTCTGGGTGCGG
>NZ_CAXBDN010000387.1:0-2695 GCF_963974375.1 uncultured Marinobacter sp. | reverse complement strand
AAACTATAGCACTTTCAGCCGCTTTCTTTTATCCCCTCATGAGAAATCCGGGTTAAGTCCAAAGATGTGCATGGTTTCACCCTCCGGTGGTAATAATATTTGCACGTGAATTGGGCTTACATTTATAGCCCTGCTATCTGGCGGCCAACAAATATCCTCTGTGTAATTGAAAATCGACGTTTGCACGCTTTGGCTGTGGTTATCAGTGCGTGCTTTATATAGGTTGTGGGTATAGGTTCTATATCTTGTTGAATAGTAAGCCCGCGTGCAGTGGGCTAATTGCCTGGCAGATATAAAAATTTTCTGATCAGAGCCGTGTGATGTGAATAGCTGGTGAAATAGTGTCAGAGAGTCTGATTGACCTGCCCACCAATAACCCTATTGATTTGTACAAATATAAGATGAACCGTTTTTAATGTTATGCGATTTTGTGTTATCGAACCGTACAATCATTTTTGCCATGCAGATGCCGGATCTGTGATTTTCTTCACACCCCCATTTTCCTCTTTGGTGACTATTGAAGATCGTGCCGCTAATGGCTGTTTCCGGTTCGCAGGGCTTTTGTCACTTTCCTGTGGCAAGATCAATCCACTGAGTGAACATCCGCTACAACATCGCCATCGCATCCGACCGTGGCCCCCGATCAGGAGTGACCCATGAGCCAGCAGGAACTTGCCCCCAAACGTGAAATTTTTGGCTGGGCCATGTTCGATTTCGCCAACCAGGGCTACACCCTGCTGATTATCACGGTCATATACGGCGATCTGTTTACCCGCATCATTGTGGGTGATGCCCCGGATTTCCGCATGGGTAACCTGCTCTGGAGCCTGGCACTGGCGATCAGCTACCTGATGGTGGTGGTGGCCAATCCCGTGTGTGGGGCCATCATGGACTACACGGCGAGCCGCAAGCGGTTCCTGTTCGGAAGCTACCTGCTGACTGTTTTTGCCACCGCGATGCTGTACCTGGCGGAACCCGGGTGGTGGCTGGTGGCGGTGGTGCTGATCATCATTTCCAACTTCGCATACGCCATCGGCGAGGGTTTTATTGCCAGCTTCCTGCCGGATCTTGGGCCACGTAAGGCCATGGGCTGGATTTCAGGGCTCGGCTGGGGCCTGGGCTATATTGGCGGGCTGGTCGCCACGGCTTTCGCACTGTTGTTTCTGGGGGATGTATCCGCAGAGAACTTCGACACCATTCGTTGGGTTGGACCCTTTGCGGCGGGTTTCTTTCTGATCACGGCCATTCCCACCTTTGTCTGGGTCAGGGAGCGAGGCAGGGCCCAGGTCAAACCGGAAGGCGCGTCGCTGGTGAAAATCGGGGTACAGCGAATCAGGACTACCTGGTCTGAAATCCGTTATTTCCGGGATCTGCGTTCGCTGCTGATTTCGGTATTTTTTGCCATGGCGGGGATCTACATCATCATTGCGTTCTCCTTCATCTACGGGTCGCAGGTGATTGGCTGGGATGAAGAGGTACGGGTCTTCATGTTTATCACAGTGCAGATCACGGCGGCACTGGGAGCGGTGGGGTTTGGCTGGCTGCAGAGCCATATCGGCGCCCGTACCACCTATATCATCACCCTGACCCTTTGGTTGCTGGCCATTCTGGCGATCTGGCAGACCCCTGCGCTGACTGTCCTGATCCAGAACCTGTTTGGGGTGAGCTGGGAGGCCCAGTACGTATTTCTTTTTGCCGGCGTTCTGGCGGGTGCCAGCCTCGGTTCATCCCAATCCGCAACCCGCGCGCTGGTGGGCGTGCTGACGCCCCGGGGCAAGGCGGCGGAGTTCTTTGGTTTCTGGGGCATGTCCTCAAAGCTGGCTGCGGTGTTCGGTATTCTGGGGTTGGGGGCTATTCAGTGGGGGTTCGGCCTGGCGGATGCCATTCTGTTCTGCCTGGTGCTGTTTGTGCTGGCGATCATTACGGTGTTGCCGGTGAACGAGCGGCGGGGAGAGGCTGCGGCGGAAGCCTGGCAGGATCAGGCAAACCCGGACCTCCGTTCGTCCTGAGCCTGAGCCTCCCGAAGGGTCGAAGGACAGGACCTCCCGATGATCAGTTGTTATGGCATTTCAGGCTTTTTGCTGAAGGCGGCAATAATGAAGGCGGCGATCAGATTGCCGGCGATGCTGGCAACAATGGCCGCAAAATAGCTCTGGGTCAGGTCATAGAGGTAGCCAGCTGCGGTGGGGCCAATCAGTGTGCCCAGTGCCACACAGGTATAGAGCACGCCAATGATGCTGCTGACGTTGCGGCCACCGAAGTAATCCATCACCAGCGCCGGCAGCAAGGCCACGAAGCCGCCGTAAAAGGCACCGAAGGTCAGGGCAAACAGCGCCAGCGGCCACAAGGTGTCGGACACCGTCCAGATCACCAGGGTCAGGGCCATACCCAGGTAAACACCGATCAGCGACACATGGCGCCCGATGCGATCGGCGATACCACCCAGGAAGAATCGCCCCAGGGTGCTGCCAACCCCGATCATGCCCAGCAAAAAGGCCGCCTGGCCCGAACTCATACCATGATCCAGGGCGTAGGGCACCAGATGCACAAAGGGTACAAATAACCCGAAAGAGGCAATCAGACCGGCCAGGTACAAAGCGATAAACGGCCGTGAGCGGATCGCCTGAGCCATTGGAATGCCAGCGGGCGGCGTGCCTGTGGGCACAGCCACTGCAGCAACACCATCTGGTCCCAG
>NZ_CAXBDN010000386.1:0-2738 GCF_963974375.1 uncultured Marinobacter sp. | reverse complement strand
GTATCGTTGCCCATCTGCTCACTCTCCAGATGACAACGTATTTCAGGACGGGACAACTTCCACAAAAAAGCCCACGTGACAGTGGGCTTTTTTGTGGAAGTCTGGTTTGCCAGAGGGCAGATGCAGAACCTCCGTTCGACAAATCGCGAACGCGATTTGGGCGCCGCAGCAACGCGAAGGCGGGGCAAAGCCCCGAAGATCGCCCCCAAGGCGATCTGAGTCCATCCTCTTGTATCAGACCCATGAACCAGGCCGAATCAGAACGCAGGTCCTTTTTTTGGCCTGTGCCCAAATGGTGCCCTGGTAGTGCCTACCATTTCTTCACAGATTAGCCTCCAATCTTTCTCGTGACCTTTGTCCCGTTTGCCCGGCTACAGGGTTTGGGCACAGCCTCCCTTAACCTTGCCTAACCCCACCAACTGACGTAAAACAACCCTATATCGAGTGGTTAGCAAGCAATACACCCCCGGTATTGCCCGCAACTCTCCGGAACAATCCAAGGCACGAACCGACACAGCCTGTCGCTCCGTGCCTTTACGCTTTATCAGAGAATGAAAGTAGTCACTTCTCATAGGGAACGACCGAGCAATGAACAACACGGAACAGCAATTCCTCAAAGCCCTGGACGACAAACTCTGGAAATCCGCCGACAAGCTCCGCGCTAATCTGGATGCCGCCAACTACAAGCATGTGGTGCTGGGCCTGATCTTCCTGAAGTACGTCTCCGATGCCTTCGAGGAGCGCCAGGAGGAATTGCTGGAACTGTTCAAGGATGAAAGCAACGACATCTACCACCTCCCGCCCGGCGACTACGACAGCGACGCCGACTACCAGCAGGCCCTGCAGGAAGAGCTGGAAGTATTAGATTACTACCGCGAAGCCAACGTGTTCTGGGTACCCAAGCCCGCCCGTTGGAACACCTTGAAAGAGAAAGCCGTGCTGCCCGTGGGCACCGTGCTCTGGCAGGACGACGCCGGTAACGATGTAAAGCTGCGCTCTGTGTCCTGGCTGATTGACAACGCCCTGGAAGACATCGAAAAGCACAACGCCAAACTCAAAGGCATCCTTAACCGGATCAGCCAGTACCAGCTGGATAACGACAAGCTGCTGGGCCTGATCAACACCTTCTCCGACACCTCCTTCACCAAACCGGTACTGGGTGGTGAGAAGCTGGCCCTGCACAGCAAAGACATCCTAGGCCATGTGTACGAATACTTCCTGGGCCAGTTTGCCCTCGCCGAAGGCAAGCAGGGCGGCCAGTATTACACCCCCAAGAGCATCGTCACTCTGATTGTGGAAATGCTGCAACCCTATTCCGGCCGGGTGTACGACCCGGCCATGGGCCCCGGCGGCTTCTTTGTCTCCAGCGACAAGTTCATCGAAGAACACGCCAGCGAACAGCACTACGACGCCTCAGAACAGAAGAAGCACATTTCCGTGTACGGCCAGGAATCCAACCCCACCACCTGGAAGCTGGCCGCCATGAACATGGCTATCCGGGGCATCGACTTCAACTTCGGCAAGAAAAACGCCGACACCTTCCTGGACGACCAGCATCCGGATCTGCGTGCCGACTTCGTGATGGCCAACCCGCCGTTCAACATCAAGGACTGGTGGAGCGAATCCCTCGCCGACGACGTGCGTTGGAAGTACGGCACCCCGCCCAAGGGCAACGCCAACTTTGGCTGGATGCAGCACATGATCCACCATCTGGCGCCAACCGGCAGCATGGCCCTGTTGCTGGCCAACGGCTCCATGAGCTCCAACACCAACAACGAAGGCGAAATCCGCAAACGCCTGGTGGAAGAAGACCTGGTGGAATGCATGGTCGCTCTGCCCGGTCAGCTGTTCACCAACACCCAGATCCCCGCCTGCATCTGGTTCCTGACGAAAAATAAAGCAGCGGTGCGCTCGACGACCGCCAGGGATGGCGGAAGTGCCGGAAACGCAGGAGCAGTTTCCGGTGAAAAGCGCGACCGCCGGGAAGAGTTCCTGTTCATCGACGCCCGCAACCTGGGCTTTATGCGGGATCGGGTGCTGCGGGACTTCACCAACGACGACATCGCCAAGATCGCCGACACCTTCCATGCTTGGCGCCGGGCAGGAGCCCAAGTGTCGCGGAGTCCAGGGATGGACGAGAGCGACCAGCGTGTTTATGAAGACATCCCCGGCTTCTGCAAATCCGCCAGCCTGGACGAGATCAAGAAGCATGACTTTGTGCTGACGCCGGGGCGCTATGTGGGTGCCCAAGAGCAGGAAGAGGATGGCGAGCCGTTTGCCGAGAAGATGGCGCGGTTGACAGGGCAGTTGCGAGAGCAGTTTGCGGAGAGTGATCGGCTGGAGGCTGCAATCAAGCGGAATCTTGGGGGGCTGGGGTATGAAGTCTGAATGGGTAACTATCCCGCTCGGTGATGTATTAACTTTACAACGTGGCCATGACCTACCGACTCAGAATAGGCTCTCGGGAGAGATCCCCATACTGGGCTCGTCAGGCATTACCGGCTTTCACAATGAAGCAAAGGCTACCGGGCCAGGCGTAACAGTCGGACGCAGTGGTAACTCCATGGGGGAAATAAGCTATTCAGATAAAGACTTCTGGCCGTTAAACACGGCCTTGTATGTCACCGACTTCAAAGGCAACGACCCAAAGTTTCTTTATTACCTGTTACAAACCATAGACTTTTGCGTAAACCGCTGAAGGTTGCCACCCATTCCACGTGAAGCCTGCCACCCGGACC
>NZ_CAXBDN010000385.1:0-2745 GCF_963974375.1 uncultured Marinobacter sp. | reverse complement strand
CGGATTACGTCTTCGTTGAGGCCTGGCTCAAAGGTATCCGATTCGATTTCGGTAACGAAACCGTGCTCGTATTCCCGTTTGATCAGCTCTTTCACCTCTTTGTCGGTGGTCGCCATGATCGTCGCTCCGTTGTCTCTCAGCAGGGGCTTGGTGCCCTTTGGTATTGCTCACAGAGCCTGTTCAGGCCTGCGCTGGTGGAATTTCATCAGTCGGTTGTCGCAGTGGTCGCTCATCCATGGAGTACGCCCTGCAATCGATTTTTGGATGACGGAATCATGCCGAAATACGGCATATTCCCGTGCTTATGGCGAGTGATTGTACAATATCAGACTATTTTAGTCAGGTATTATTTTGTGACAGGGGTGATTATACCGCAATCAGGTGTTAGGGGGCTAAGTTGGGGTTTGTTCTGATTACAGGACTGAAGGCTCTCGTCAGGGTGCAGGTCGGCACGGTCTCCCAAAACACGCCGTAAATACGTCCCTGTAGGCTCGGCCTTGCCATCCATGGCAAGGCACGGTTTTGGGAGACCGTGCCGACCCGCACCGTGAGCAATGGGTGGTCTCAAAAGCTCGAAGGCTTGGAGTTATGTCTGGTTTAATGTGTCAGCAGTCTGGGTTTGGTTGTTCGCCGCGAAGATTTTTGTCAGATAGCTGTAGCCCATTGAGTCCGGCAGGCCTTCTGGCCGGGGTATTCGCACCACGTAGCCGCTGCCTGGCGCATAATCCATAGGGGTGCCGTTGACGGTTTCGATGGTGTCGGCACTCAGGCGCAGGTTCCCGGCCGGGGTGATGAGTTCAAACTTGTCGCCCGGGGCAAATCTGTTTTTGACGTCGATGGTGAGCCAGCGGTTATCTGCGCCTAAAACAGTTCCTACCACTTGCTGGGTGCCCAGATAGGAAGAGCCTTGTTCGTAGGTCTGGTATTCCTGGGGCAGGTGGCGGCGCAGGAAGCCTTCGGTGTAGCCCCGGTTTGAGAGGGCTTCGAGTTCGTTCATCATCTGCATGTCGAAAGACTTGCCGGCAAGGGCATCGTCGATAGCGCGGCGGTAAACCTGGGTGGTCCGGGCGACGTAGTAGGTGCTTTTGGTGCGACCTTCGATTTTCAGGGAGTGGACTCCCATGTTAACCAGTTCAGCTACGTGTTGAACTGCCCGCAGGTCTCTGGAGTTCATGATGTAGGTGCCGTGTTCGTCCTCGTAGGCCGGGATAAAGCTGCCGGGGCGGTTGGGTTCTTCCAGCAGGATTTCTTTGGGTTCGTATTCCCGGACCTGGTCTGACGAAGTGGCAATCAGGTCGTGAGTCTGGTCGTGGGTGTGCGTTACTTCCTTATAGTTCCAGCGGCAGGCGTTGGTGCAGGCGCCCTGGTTGGCATCCCGATGGTTCATGTAGCCGGACAGCAGGCAGCGGCCGGAATAGGTCATGCAGAGCGCCCCGTGGACGAACACTTCCAGTTCCATTTTCGGAACTCTGTCGCGGATCTCCCGGATTTCGTCGAGAGCAAGCTCCCGGGACAGGATGACCCGGCTGATGCCCTGACGTCTCCAGAATTCGACGGTGGCCCAGTTGACAGCGTTGGCCTGGACGGACAGGTGGATCGGCTGGTCCGGCCAGGTTTCCCGTACCAGCATGATCAGCCCCGGGTCGGACATGATCAGTGCGTCGGGCTTGAGGTCGATCATCGGTGCCAGATCGTTGAGGTAGGTGCGAACCTTGCTGTTGTGGGGTGCGATGTTGGAAACAAGGTAAAAGGCCTTGTTCTGCTGGCGGGTCAGATGGATGCCCTCGGCGATAGCATTCACATCCCTGAAACTGTTGTTCCTCACTCTGAGAGAGTATCGGGGCTGGCCGGCGTAGACAGCGTCAGCACCATAGGCAAGGGCGGTTTTCAGGTGCTCGAGGGTGCCGGCCGGGGCCAGTAGTTCGGGAAATTTCATGGCGTTGTGTCCGTTATTCAGGCTCATGAGTACGGGCGTTGCTGTGTATTATGGCTGCCTGATTCGTTCGGCGTATTGATGATGCTCAATATCATTGGGGTTCATTTTGAGCTAACATTTGTGCGCTCAGATGAGTGACTAAGTGAACTATCAATTGCAGCTCAGTCGAAAAGTTGCAGGAGGCATGTTTGATGAGATCGGATGCGTTGGCGGCACTGATCGTTGCCATGGTGAAGTATCTTCAGTCTGCGGGATTCTCCCGGGGGGAGCTGGCGAGTTATGCGGGCCTGTCGCCGGAGCAGCTGGCCGAGCCGGAAACCCGTTTGTCGCCGTCACAGATGCAGAAGTTGTGGCAGCTCATCCAGAGCCGTTTGCTGCCGGGTATCACCTTCAGCCGGCAGGTACGCCCGCTGATTGCGCAGCAACTGGGCAAGGGACGGGTCAAGGTTGAGGGTGTGGCCAGGGAGCTGAATATGAGCCGTCATACCCTCTACAAAAAGCTGAAGGAGGAAAATCTCACCTTCGCGGCTTTGCTGGAAGATGTACGGCGGGAGCAGGCACTGAATTACCTGCGGGATCGTAACCGGTCGTTGTCAGAGGTGGCCGAGCTACTCGGTTTTTCCGAGCTGAGCGCCTTCAGTCGTGCGTTCAAGCGCTGGATGGGCAAGTCGCCGGCGGAGTTCAGGGCAGCTGGATAGTTATTTGTTCAGGTAACAAAAAGGCGAGCCCGGAGGCTCGCCTTTTTTGTGGGGCCTGTCCCGTCCTGAAATACGTTGTCATCTGGAGAGTGAGCAGATGGGCAACGATAC
>NZ_CAXBDN010000384.1:0-2748 GCF_963974375.1 uncultured Marinobacter sp. | reverse complement strand
CTTTTGAAAAGATTACTCAGTCGTGGGCAGTTACACAATTTGGTTTACAGGCTCTCACCGGCACGGGTACTTGACGCAATATCGTTGTCAATATCATAGCTGGCGTTCAAGCGGGCGTAGCCGTATACGTCAATGTCATAGTCACCGGCATTGACCTCAATGGCGCTCACAGAGCTTGCTGCCAGACCCAGCGCTGCAGCTACTGAGGTGGTACGGATTGCGTTTCTTGATTTATGATTTCGCATTCGTCCTCTCCTTGTCGCGTTTTTTATTACCATTTCACCATGGCAAAACTGTTACCGGATCGCAATAAAACCGGACATATTCCGGCGGAATTTGATCGAAACGGAGGATTTCCGGAGGAATGGGATAACTTCGTGTAGTTAAGGTCAACATATTTGCGCTCGTCCGGAGCGATGTTGCTGCCGCTCGCCTGACACCCATGAGCTGACGTATCCTCTGATCATGACAACACCGACAGCCTCAGACAGTTTGTTGACTTCCGCAACCTTCGCCTTCCTGGATCTGGAAACCACCGGCGGGTCCGCCGGCCATGACCGGATTACTGAAATCGGTATCCGTTTCTGGCGCAATGGCGAGGTCTTGGGTGAGTGGCAGACCCTGCTCAATCCGGAAACCCGTATTTCGCCCTTTATCGAGCACTTCACCGGCATAACCAATGCGATGGTGGCCGATGCACCCAGGTTCGTGGACATTGCGGATGAGTTCCGGGAGAAGCTGGAGGGCACCATTTTTGTGGCCCATAACGCCCGCTTTGACTATGGCTTCGTGAAGTCCGAGTTCCGTCGGCTGGGCCAGCCCTTCGCCGCAAAAGTGCTGTGTACGGTCAAACTGTCGCGGCGGCTTTATCCGGAATTCCGTCGCCACAATATGGACTCCCTCATCGAGCGGCACCATTTACAGCAGGTGCAGCGGCACCGTGCCATGGGCGATGTCAGTGCCATGATGGAGTTCTTCCTGCATGGCCTCAGGGAGCATGGCGCCGAGCAGTTTGAAGCTGCAGTCAAGGCCTTGTTGCAGCGCCCCAGTGTGCCCTCCAATGTGTCTCCGGAAGTGTTGAAGGACTTGCCGAGAGCGCCCGGGGTGTACCGTTTCTATGGTGAAAACGACGTGTTGCTCTACGTGGGCAAGAGCACCAACATTGCGCAACGGGTGGCCTCGCACTTTTCCGGTGATCACAACAGCAGCCGGGGGGTGCGCATGTCAGAGAGCCTGCGTCGGGTGGAGTACACCGAAACCGCCGGTGAGTTGGGCGCTCTGCTGCTGGAGCTGAAGCAGATCAAGACTCTGAAGCCACTGTTCAATCGCCGCTCCCGGGCCGCCAAAACCCTGTGGAGTATCGAGCTGACCACGGCTGCCAGCGGTTATTTGCAGGCCCGGCTGGTACGGGAAATTGAGCCATACCGCCTCGGTGACTATTACGGACTGTTTCGCAGCAAGAAAGATGCGGAGCGCGCCCTCAGTGGTATTGCCGCCAAGAATGATCTTTGCAACCGGCTGCTGGGTCTGGAGCCGGCTGACCAGACCGGTCCCTGTTTTCAGCGCACCCTGGGGCGCTGCAAAGGCGCCTGTGAGCAGGCGGAAGATACCGTTCGCTACAACCTCAGAATGCAGATCGCCTTCCATGCCCTGCGCCTGAAAACCTGGCCCTGGAAAGGTCCGGTGGCGGTACTGGAGTCGAACCCGGCCCGGCAGCGTCTGGACCTGCTGGTGATCTACAACTGGATGCATGTGGCCACGCTCCACCACATGGAAGAACTGGAGGACCTGTCATTGCGGGGGCAGGCAGTCACTTTTGATCTGGATTCCTACAAGCTCGTGGTGAAGGCGCTGTCTGGCCGGTCCGCAGCAGGGGGTAAAGGCGGGGGTGACGGGGATGCCGTGACCGCAGGCGCAATTTTTCGTGTTATTGAGCTGGGTTCGGTGGGCGAACCGGATGTATTGGTGCCATGAGTGCTTTATGATTATCGGCTGGCTGGTGGTCAGTGCGATTTGCCATCCAGTCAGACACCGGTAGAGACCGACCCCAGAGCAGCAATGCCAGAGAGGACAGAATGAACAGAGATCCTGTATCCCGTGAGCTTTTCGATGACGTTATGGTTCCCAATTACGCACCGGGCGGCATGATTCCCGTGCGAGGTGAGGGCTCACGTCTGTGGGATCAGGAGGGGCGGGAGTACGTCGATCTGGCCGGTGGTATCGCCGTGAACTCCCTGGGCCACGCCCACCCGGGACTGGTCAGCGCGCTAATGGAACAGGCCGAGAAGCTCTGGCATGTGTCCAACGTACTGACCAACGAGCCTGCCCTGCGTCTGGCCCGGACACTCTGCGAGCTGACCTTTGCCGAGCGGGTGTTCTTTGCCAACTCCGGTGCTGAAGCTAACGAAGCCGCGTTCAAGCTGGCCCGCCGCTATAGCTGGAGCAACCACGGCCCCCAGAAGCATGAAATTATCGCCTTCAACAACTCGTTTCATGGCCGCACGCTGTTTACCGTCAGTGTTGGTGGCCAGGCCAAGTATCTTGAAGGCTTTGAGCCGGCACCGGGTGGCATTCATCACGCTACCTATAACGACCTGGATTCGGTACGTGCACTGATCTCCAAAGAGAAAACCTGTGCCGTGGTGGTTGAGCCGATTCAGGGCGAAGGCGGCGTGATGCCGGCGGAACCTGAATTCCTGCAGGGGCTGCGTGATCTCTGCGATGAGCACGACGCTTTGCTGGTGTTCG
>NZ_CAXBDN010000383.1:0-2770 GCF_963974375.1 uncultured Marinobacter sp. | reverse complement strand
CTTGGTGCCGTCATCTGTCATGATGTCGGTGCAGACATCCAGCACCGCCTCGGGAGCGCCTTTCACCGCCACGTAATACTGGCCCTCATCGCGGTGAAAGGTGGCCATCTTCTTGAGCCGGGGCTCGAATTGTTCCACCCGGGCCTCGGGTCGCTCTTCCAGCAACGATTCCCGTTCCAGCCCCAGGTCTTTTCCTCCCGCCAGCAGCGCGACTTCAGTGGGATCGCCGCGGGGATTGTCCTCTCCCTGTTGCTGATCGAGGGAGGCACCATTACAGAGCAGGCCCACCTCCAGGACACGGCGAATCCCCTCCTTGTCTTCCAGCGCCTCGCCAGTGCCGGTTTCCTCCAGCACGAGATCGCCATTGGGGGTGACGATTTTGTGTAGCCACATCCGGTTTTCCGTCAGCGTGCCGGTCTTGTCCGAAAAGATCACCCGGGTTGCCCCCAGCGTTTCCACCGCAGTGAGTTGGTTTACCAGCGCGTTGCGGGCCGCCATCAGGTACATGCCGCGGGCGAGGGCAATGGTGGCGACGATAGGAAGGCCTTCAGGAATGGCAGCCACACCAAGGGCCAACGCCGTCTCGATCACCAGCGCGGCCTGTTGCTCCCGCACCAGAAAACCTATCGCGGCGACCACGATGGCAATAAGAACGGTTAATATGGCGAGGCGGCGCCCCAGTTGATCCAGCCGCTGCTGCAATGGTGTAACGGTTCCCTCAGCCGATTCCGCAAGCGCCGACACCCGGCCCAGTTCCGTCTCCGAGCCAGTTGCCGCTGCAACACCCACTGCAGTACCGTCGGCGATGCTGGTGCCCTTGTAGAGCATGTTGTTGCGATCGGCGAGGTCAGTATCCGAGGCCAGGGTATCGGTCAGTTTGCTCACCGCAACTGACTCACCGGTAAGCGGTGCTTCGTTGACTCTCAGGTGTTCCGCTTCCAGCAACCGCAGATCGGCGGGGACCAGGTCGCCGGCCTCCAGCAGTACAATATCGCCTGGCACGATTTCCGATGCGGCAGTCTCCCGCTCGCTGCCTTCCCGGCGCACCCGGGTCATGTGTTCTCCCAATCGGCGCAGGGCGGCCATGGATCGTACCGCCTTCCATTCGCTTACAAAGCCAATAGTGGTATTGACCAGCAGCACCGCCAGGACGGCAAATCCTTCCGGCAGGCGGCCGGTGGCAAACGCCAGAACGGCGGCGCCGCCCAGCAGGTAGATAACGATACTCTGAAACTGTCCCAGAAGAATCCGCCACCAGGGCTGGCTTTGGGCCACCCGTAGCTGATTCGGGCCGTAGCGCTTCAATCGCTCCTGGGCCTCATCCTCCGTCAATCCATTTTTCTTCCGGACGCCGAATTCCGCCAGAGCGTCTTCGACGTCGACGGCGTGCCACGAGTTTTTTTCGGGAGAGTCCCTTCTCTTTCCGCTTTTCGAACCCACTGGAAACTTCCTCTAAAGACCGGTCTAGTTCGGTGCTGGCCTTCAGGCCCCGTATTTTTGTAGTGGCCGGCGTGGGCCAGCGCCAGGGTAATAAGATGTTTTACCGGCAGGTGACCAAGCCCGCCGCCAGCACAGGCAGTTTCGTCGAAGACCTCGACGCTGTCCACCCGGCAGGTGTTCGCGCGGATCAGAACCGGTACCGGATGCCAGCTGTGGCATGCCATGGCGCTGGGAGTGCTGTGATCTCCCGTTACCACAATGACATCCAGTTGCAGTTCCATCATCCGGGGAATTGCGCGGTCCAGTTTCTCGATGGCGGCCACCTTGCCGTCGAAGTCGCCATCCGGCCCGATGTCCATCCTCATCCAGTTGCCGATGATTTCTCTGCCTGTACGTGTCTCTTTCTCCATACCCATGACATGGTCTGTGGGCAGAAGCAGTTTGTCACCGGCCTTCTCGAGAATCTCACAGGCCCGCAGGAACGTATAGGCCATCGCACCGCCAATCAAAACCTGCTCGGCGCGGCCGATGAGGGCATTGATAGCTTCGAGCTTGTCCGCTATTTTGGCGCCGCCGAAAACTGCCACCAACGGGCGCTGTGGGTTATTGATAACGTTGTCCAGGGCGTAACTATTCAGCTCACGCAGCCTGATTCAGGGTGTCCTGTCGCATGAAGTCCGGCACTTCACCAGCAAATAGCTGCTCCAGTGCGGTATGCGCCGCCACCCCTTGCTTGACCGCAGTCGAGAGGACGCTGCGCATCCGGCATAAAATCTCGGCGGCCTCCCGGGCGCGAAAACAGCACGAGATTTTATGCTGAACCTTGGTCATTCGCAGATCACGCTCCCCCAGGTTGTTGGTGAAGGGAGCTACAGGGGCGTCGAGGAAGCGCAACACGTCATCCTCATAAGCCTGGAGGCGTTCCAGCAGGTTGCGCGACGTGGTGCGAATTACACAGCGCGTGCCGGCATTCCGAGTAACGGTAGTAGGGCCGACGTCACCCCCAGATTGAGTAGCGCTACACTTTAGAGTCTGATCCTATGCGTAAGGAGATTGGATATGAAGAAGCGTTTCAGCGAAGAGCAGACCATTGGTTTCCTGGGCGAAGCAGAAGCGGGACTGCCCATTAAGGATCTATCCCGTCGACACGGCTTCTCAGAAGCCAGTTACTATTTATGGCGCAGCAAGTTTGGCGGCATGAGAGTCCCTGAGGCCAAGCGACTTAAAGAACTCGAAACTGAAAATACGCGATTAAAAAAGCTGCTCGCCGAATTACTACTGGAAATGGAGGTCACTCGCGAGGCGCTGAGAAAAAAGTGGTGAGTGCCCC
>NZ_CAXBDN010000382.1:0-2801 GCF_963974375.1 uncultured Marinobacter sp. | reverse complement strand
GGATCCGCAAACCTTGCCCTGGGCCGAGTTGGGTGTAGACCTGGTGCTGGAGTGCTCCGGTTCCTTCAGCGATCGTGCCACGGCCGAGCAACATCTGGCGGCCGGGGCAGCCCGCCTGCTGTTTTCCCAGCCAGCGGAAGCGGATGTGGACCGCACGGTGGTGTTTGGTATCAATGATGGCGAACTGCTTGGATCTGACCGTATCGTAGCCGCCGGCTCCTGTACCACTAACTGCCTGGTACCGTTGATCAAGGTGCTGGACGATGCGTTGGGTGTGGAGCAGGGCACCACCACCACCATTCACGCCGCCATGAACGATCAGCCGGTGATCGACGCCTATCATCATCAGGACCTGCGCCGCACCCGCAGTGCGCTGCACAACATAGTGCCGGTGGATACCGGTCTGGCCAAAGGCATCGAGCGCCTGCTGCCTCATATGGAAGGTCGCTTCAGTTCTGTCGCCATGAGAGTGCCTACCCTGAATGTGTCGGCTATTGATATGGTAGTGAACGTCAGGCATGCCACTTCGGTCGCAGCGGTGAACGATTTGCTGAAACAGTCGGCGCGGGGCCCGCTGAAAGGAATTCTCGGGTACACCGATGAGTTGCTGGCCAGTTCCGACTTCAATCATGACGCCCACTCCGGCATCGTCGACGGCGGCCAGACCCGGGTCACCGGAACCACCATGGTCAAGGTGCTGTGCTGGTTTGATAATGAGTGGGGTTTTGCCAACCGGATGCTGGATGTGAGCAAACGCTGGCTGAGCTTGTAGTGATTTTTTAGCCGCGGAATCTTTGTCTTTAACTGAAATAACGGAAACGACTATGGCCATCAAGAAAATGACTGACCTGGACCTTGCCGGTAAGCGCGTACTTATCCGGGAAGATCTGAACGTACCCGTCAAGGACGGCAAGGTAAGCAGCGATGCCCGTATCCGCGCTTCGCTGCCTACGATCAAAGCGGCGAAGGATGCCGGGGCGAAAGTCATGCTGATGTCCCACCTTGGCCGGCCGGAAGAAGGCGTGTATGACGAAGCCTCCTCCATGAAACCGGTGGCCGATCACCTGGCGACGCTGCTGGGACAGCCGGTGCGTCTGATCACCGATTACCTGGACGGCGTTCACGTGGCCGACGGCGAGGTAGTGTTGTTCGAGAACGTCCGTTTCAACAAGGGCGAGAAAAAAGACGATGAAGTGCTGGCAAAGCAGTACGCCGCGCTGTGCGACATCTATGTCATGGACGCCTTTGGCACCGCTCACCGGGCCCAGGCCTCCACCCACGGTGTCGCAAAATTTGCACCGGAAGCCTGCGCCGGCCCGTTGCTGGCCGCTGAGCTCGAAGCCCTTGGCAAGGCGCTGGACCACCCAGCCAAACCAGTGGTGGCCATTGTGGGCGGCTCCAAGGTGTCCACCAAACTGGATGTGCTCAACGCCCTGGAAAAGGTCTGCGACCAGATCATTGTCGGCGGCGGTATCGCCAACACCTTTCTGGCGGCTGCCGGTCATCCGGTGGGCAAGTCCCTGTGCGAGCACGACCTGATCGACACGGCAAAGGACATCGCCTCACGGGTGAATATCCCGCTGCCGGTGGATGTGGTGGTCGCCACGGAATTTTCCGAAACCGCCACCGCCACTACCCGCAACATTTCTGATGTGGGCGAGAATGACATGATTCTCGATGTGGGTCCGGAAACGGCAGGGCAGTTTGCCGAGTTGCTGAAGAACGCAAAAACCATTCTCTGGAACGGACCGGTCGGGGTATTCGAGTTCGACCAGTTTGGTAACGGCACCAGGGCGCTGGCCATGGCTATTGCCGAAGGTGGTGCATTCTCTCTTGCCGGCGGTGGCGATACCGTAGCGGCGATTGACAAGTACGGTGTGAGTGACAAGATTTCCTATATTTCGACCGGTGGTGGGGCCTTTCTGGAGTTCGTGGAAGGCAAAACCCTGCCGGCGGTAGCTGTACTGGAAGAACGCGGCGCCTGAGGGTAGCTGGATTCGCGAAGCAAATTTTCATTAAGGAGATAACCCATGGCTCTCATTTCCCTGCGCCAGATGCTGGATCACGCAGCCGAGTACGGATACGGCGTACCTGCGTTCAACGTCAACAACCTGGAGCAGATGCGCGCCATTATGGAAGCGGCGGATAAAACCGACTCTCCGGTGATCGTGCAGGCTTCAGCCGGTGCTCGCAAATACGCCGGTGCACCATTCTTGCGCCACCTGATTCTGGCGGCGGTTGAAGAATTTCCGCATATTCCGGTGGTCATGCACCAGGATCACGGTACCAGCCCTGCGGTGTGTCAGCGTTCCATTCAGCTGGGTTTCAGCTCGGTGATGATGGACGGTTCCCTGGGTGAAGACGGCAAGACCCCCATGGATTACGAGTATAACGTCGACGTCACCCGCCGGACCGTGGAAATGGCCCACGCCTGCGGTGTGTCTGTAGAAGGCGAGCTGGGCTGCCTGGGTTCCCTGGAAACCGGTCAGGCCGGCGAAGAAGACGGCATTGGCGCCGAGGGCACCCTGGACCACGACCAGATGCTGACCGATCCGGAAGAAGCGGCGGATTTCGTCCAGAAAACCCATGTGGACGCCCTCGCTATCGCCATCGGCACCAGCCACGGCGCCTACAAGTTCACCCGTCCGCCCACGGGCGACATTCTGGCCATCGATCGCATCAAGGCGATTCATGCCCGTATTCCGGACACCCATCTGGTGATGCACGGTTCCAGCTCCGTGCCTCAGGACTGGCTGGCCATCATCAATGAGTATGGTGGTGAGATTCCGGAGACCTACGGC
>NZ_CAXBDN010000381.1:0-2834 GCF_963974375.1 uncultured Marinobacter sp. | reverse complement strand
TCCAGGGCCTCGTAAGTCCGTTCGATCAGCTCTGGGCGAGCCTGGGTCAGTACCTGAATGCGGACGTTGTCCGGAATCCGGTTTTCGTCGATCAGCTTGCGGCAGAAGTCGAAATCCGGCTGGCTGGCGGCGGGAAAACCGATTTCGATCTCGGTAAAGCCCAGTTTGACCAGCAAATCAAACATCCGCTGCTTCTGAGCTACGGTCATGGGCTTCACCAGCGCCTGGTTGCCGTCCCGCAGATCCACCGCACACCAGTCGGGTGCCCGCTCGATAACCCGGTCCGGCCAGCGCCGGTCGGTCTTGCGCACTGGTTGAAACGGGACGTATTTGCGGTGATCAAAAGCCATGCTGCGATCCTCTTGCTGTAAACGAACGGTAGAAATGCCGGTAGGTACCGAAACATCACTCCTCGATGCACACATGATAACGCCAAAGATCAGCCATGGGATTGCTTTTTAAGCCCTGAAACCGGACTATCTGGGCATTATGTTCCAATTTACCAATAGAAAAAGACGGACTATTGCAATGAACAAAGAAACCATGCACAAACTTGACCGCACCGACCGCCGGATTCTGGCCGCACTGCAGTCCAATGGCTCCCTCAACAACCAGCAACTGGCCGAACAGGTGGGCCTCTCGCCCTCACCCTGTCTGCGCCGGGTCAAGGCGCTGGAGGAGGCTGGCATCATCGTTGACCGGGTGACCGTTCTGGATCACAAGAAGCTGGGGCTGTCACTGACGGCCATCATCATGATTGGTATGGATCGCCATACACCGGAACGCTTCGAGGCCTTTGAACGTGAGGTCTCACAGTACCCGGAGGTACAACTGTGTTACCTGATTACCGGGCAGGACGCGGACTACATGCTGAAAGTGGTGGTACCGGATATGGACGGTTATCATCAGTTCCTGCTGAACCGCATCACCCGGATACCGGGTGTCAGCGGCGTTCACTCCAGTTTCGTACTGCGCCGGGTAATTGAAACCACCGCCCTGCCCCTGGACTATCTGGACAACCTCTGAGAACACCCGTAAATCCGCCCGCTCAACAGGTACAATTCTGGCGACAGCCACGTACAATAGCGACTAACGAACTCTGGCCCCTGCGCCAGACATACAGCCATCTCAATCACCAGTTACGGAAACCATAATGCGAGCAAGCCGCTACCTGATTGCAACCCTCAAGGAAACGCCGTCCGACGCCGAGATCATCAGTCATCAGCTGATGCTGCGGGCAGGCCTGATTCGTAAACTGGCCGCCGGCCTGTACACCTGGCTGCCCATGGGTTTGCGGGTATTGCGCAAGGTTGAGCGTATTGTCCGCGAAGAAATGGACCGCAGCGGTGCCCAGGAAGTGCTGATGCCAGCCATACAGCCGGCAGAACTGTGGCAGGAATCCGGGCGCTGGGAACAGTACGGTGGCGAATTGCTGCGACTGAACGATCGCCACGGCCGTGAGTTCTGCTTTGGCCCGACCCATGAGGAAGTCATTACCGATCTGGTTCGTAACGAGCTGAAGAGTTACAAGGAGCTGCCCGCCAACTTCTACCAGATCCAGACCAAGTTCCGTGATGAGCGGCGCCCCCGTTTTGGCGTGATGCGGGCCCGGGAATTCCTGATGAAGGATGCCTACTCGTTTCATGCCAGCAGTGAATCCCTGGACGAAACCTACGACGTAATGCACCGTACCTACTGTGCAATTTTCGATCGCCTGGGCCTCGATTACCGTCCGGTACAGGCAGATTCCGGCGCCATTGGCGGCAATGCCTCCCACGAATTCCACGTGCTGGCGTCCTCCGGTGAAGACGCCATCGCCTTCAGCACCGACAGTGATTATGCCGCCAATATTGAGAAGGCCGAGGCCGTGGCTCCGGAAGGAGAACGCCCGGCTCCCGGGTCCGAACTGACAGAAATTGCGACACTGGGCCAGACCACCATTGATGCGGTTTCACAGTTTCTCTCGGTTGACCCGCAGCAGACCGTCAAAACCCTGCTGGTCAAAGGTGAAGCGGATGAAGATGGCAACAGCAGCCTGGTAGCGCTGATACTGCGGGGTGATCACACCCTGAACGACATCAAGGCAGAGAAACTGGCCGGTGTGGCCGAGCCTCTCACCATGGCCACCGACGAGGAAATCCGGAACGCGGTAGGCTGTGCCCCGGGCTCCATCGGGCCGGTCAATCTGCCGGTGCCGGTCATCGTCGATCGCAGCGCTGCCCAACTGGCGGACTTCGTCTGCGGTGCCAACAAGGAAGGCTATCACCTGACAGGCGTAAACTGGGTCCGTGATCTGGAACTGACCCGGGTTGAAGACCTGCGCAACGTGGTCGAAGGCGACCCCAGCCCGGACGGCAAAGGCACACTGGTGATTCGCCGCGGTATTGAGGTTGGCCATATCTTCAAACTGGGCAACAAATACAGCAAGGCGCTGAACGCCACCGTACTGGACGAAAACGGCAAGACCGCCATTCTGGAAATGGGCTGTTACGGCATTGGTGTGTCACGCATTGTCGCGGCATCCATCGAGCAGAATAACGACGATCGTGGCATCATCTGGCCCGATGCCATCGCACCCTTCGAGATAGCGGTTGTTACCCTGAACGGTCACAAATCAGCGGCGGTTGCCGAGGCCGGTGAAACTCTTTACGCACAACTACGGCAGGCCGGCTTTGACGTATTGCTGGACGACCGCAACGAGCGGCCAGGCGTGAAGTTTGCGGATCTCGAGCTGACCGGCATCCCCCATCGCATCGTGGTTTCCGACCGCGGTCTGGGCGCAGGAACGCTGGAATACAAGGGACGCAAGGACGCTGACAAACAGGACGTTGCTC
>NZ_CAXBDN010000380.1:0-2838 GCF_963974375.1 uncultured Marinobacter sp. | reverse complement strand
GTGCCGGATCAGATGCCCGACACTCTTCAGGCATTTGGTATCAACAAAGCCGCCAGGTCGGGTCTCAGTGCCATGTTCATGACGCATCCCCCCCTGGAAGACCGGATTCAGGCGTTACAGAACGCGCGCATAGCCTGATTATTGCAAAGCGGCGGAATCCACCGGGAATCCCGCTGCTTTCAAAGCCCTGGCGACCGGCCCCGTAACGGCGGCAGGCCCTCCCTCAATCTCCAACGCCACACTCGACGGTTCGCGACGTACCGGATAGTTCCGTCGTAAGGCATCGAAGGCCTCTCTTTGCGCCTGTTCCGGCAGTGCCAGAATCGGCCGGAACCGGGCATCATCCTCTCTCGGGTCGTAGCAGGCCAGCAAGGAACGGGTCAATGCCTGAACTGGCGACGCCAGATCAGGGGCTTGCAGCCGGTAAACCGGCGCAGGTGGCAACAAACCTTCAAGCTGCTGTGCCGGAGGCTGCCCCAGATAGCTGCACAGGGCACGGTAGATCATATCAGTGCCCCGGGACTTGCCTTCCAGGCTGTAACCCGCGATATGTGGCGTTCCCAGCCAGCACCGGGAGGCCAGCTCAGATGTCACTGCCGGCTCCCACTCCCAGACATCCAGAGCCACCGTTGGCGGGTTTTCCAGCGACAACCGGTGTTGCAGAGCGGCGTTGTCGATCACCGGGCCGCGACCACTGTTCACCAGCAACTGCCCTGCCCTCAGGCCCGCCAGCTGCGGAGCCGCCAGCAAGTGAAAGGTCGGACAGGGGCCGGAGCGGGTCAGCGGTGTGTGCAGACTGACCAGATCGCAATCCAGCACCTCATCAAGACGGCCATAACGGCCAGCGGTTGCGGCACCGGCCGCCTCCCTGGGTGGATCTGACACCACCACCTCGACCCCCAGAGCCTCGAGCGTGGCAGCCAGACGGCCACCCACATTGCCGGCGCCGACGATGCCCGCTTTCAGGCCGGTCAGGGTATCCAGATGTCGGAACTGGGCATGGAGCACGAGAAGGGACAAGACATACTGTACGACACTGGCAGCGTTACAACCTGGCGCCGCCGCGAAACGGATACCCTGTTGTACCAGCCAGTCGGTATCAATGTGATCGGTGCCGATGGTCGCGGTGCCCACAAAGCGCACCGGGGTGCCATCAAGCAATGCCTTGTTGACGGCTGTCACGGAGCGGACCAGCAGCACATCCGCATCCATCAGATCCTGTTTGCGGAGCTGACGCCCGTTAACCCGGCGAACGGTGCCCAGGGAGCCGAAATACTCCGCCACCAGGGGCATGTTCTCGTCGGCAACGATGATCACCGGGCCAACTCCTGCCGATCAGCTCCGGCGCTGACGGGGACGTCCACGCTGACCACCACTGTTGCTGCCCTGGGGGCGGCGACCGCGACGACGCTGAATCAGGGGCTGCTCCAGCTCCTGCATCAACTCTTCCTCCGGCACTGAGGTGGTCAGTTTCTGGCTGATGTAGGACTCGATGGCCGGCAAGGCATAGGCGTCGTCTTCACCGGCAAAACTGATGGAGACACCATGCTGACCCGCGCGACCGGTGCGGCCGATGCGGTGGACATAATCTTCGGCATTGTCCGGCAAATTGTAATTGAAGACGTGACTGACGCCCTCGACGTGGATTCCGCGACCCGCTACGTCGGTGGCCACCAGCACCTGAATATCACCCCGCTTGAACTGATCCAGGGTTTTCAGGCGCTTGTTCTGGGCGATCTCACCGGACATCAGCGCTACCTTGACACCCTGGTTACGCAGATCCTCATCGAGATCCCGGCACTGATCGCGGCGATTGGCGAAGACAATGGCCTTTTCCACTTCGGGACGCTTCAGATAGTTCACCAGCACCGGCAGTTTTTCATCAGCACCCACCAGGTAAACCGTCTGCTTGACCCGCTCCGCGGTCTTCTGTTGCGGTTCGATTTCGATAAATTCTGCGCCGTGGGTCCACATGGACGCCAGGTTCAGCACATCCTGATTGAAGGTGGCACTGAACAGCAGCGTCTGACGGTTGTCCTTGTCGGTGCAACGGCGGATGATGCGCTTGACGTCCGGAATGAAGCCCATATCGAGCATCCGGTCTGCCTCATCCAGAATCAGCAGGTCAATCTGGTCCAGGAACACATCCTGGGAGCCCAGGAAATCGATCAGCCGGCCGGGAGTCGCAACCAGAATATCGACAATTTCATTCTGCAACTGGTCACGCTGCTTGTCGTAATTCATACCGCCCACCACCGTCACCACCCGGTGACCGGTATGCTCGCAGAGCTGCTCCGCGTCTTTGGCGATCTGCATGGCCAGTTCGCGGGTTGGTGCCAGCGCCAGCACCCGGGGTTCCGACGCGAAACGCTGATCGTCGGGAACCGGTGTTTCCAGCATGCCCTGAATGGCGGTAATCAGAAAAGCGGCGGTTTTGCCGGTGCCGGTCTGGGCCTGTCCGATGAGGTCGTGGCACGCAAGGGTGTACGGCAATGTTTCAGCCTGAATGGGCGTACAATATTCGAAACCGACAGACGCAATGGCCTGCTGCAGACGCTTGTCGAGGTTCAGGTCGGCAAAGCGCACACTGGTCGTCTGGGCGAGATTCGTCGTTACTGGTGCCTGCTCGGCCGTTTCAAGTTCTTGTGTCATAACGTTCAATATACCTTTTGGTGGCAAGTCCGGTATCGGGCGCTCAGGCCTCTGCGGCTACCGGTGCCTGGTCGGGTTCGGTCTGTTGGGTAGGCTCCGGAACATGACCGGCGCCAAATTCAGCTTTGCAACGCGCTTCAAACGCATCGCGGCTGCCGTAAAATTCAATAAGCGCATCCAGAAAGC
>NZ_CAXBDN010000379.1:0-2845 GCF_963974375.1 uncultured Marinobacter sp. | reverse complement strand
TGAAATAGAAAATAATCACGAAGCTCAGCCAGATATAGCCCCGGTTGTGGCCCCGGAATACGACCCAAGCAAAGGGGAGTAAGGGCAGTAGCTTGACCGCGAGTATCAACAGCACGGACACGCCTTCCGGCGGCTGGGGATAGAAGGTGGTAATGACCAGTAACACCAGGACGGCGGAGTAGAGCGCGGCCGTCAGATTGCGGGTAAATCGAGCGTTATCAGCGTACAGCATGAACAGTCCCGTGGTTTGGTGGGTCGAGGAGGCAAAAAGGGTGCAATCGGCCTCAGCGCAGCTTCAGGGCAAGGGTGGCCAGGCGCTGACCGAAGGCCTGGCACAGGGCCTTTTCATCGTCACTCAGAGGTTTCTGGGCATCGGTGCCCGCCCAGTGTGATGGACCGTAAGGGGTGCCGCCCGTTGTGGTGGTGGCCAGTGCCTGTTCGGTATAGGGCAGTCCGCAGATCACCATGCCGTGGTGCAGCAGGGGCAGCATCATGGAGGTCAGGGTGGTTTCCTGTCCGCCATGGAGGCTGCCGGTGGAAGTAAAGGCCCCGGCCGGTTTCCCCGCCATGGCACCGCTGAGCCACAGGTCACCGGTGCTGTCGAGAAAATACTTCAGCGGCGCCGCCATATTGCCGAAGCGGGTAGGGCTGCCAATAGCCAGACCGGCACAGCCCGCCAGATCTGCTTTGCTGCACCAGGGCGCGCCTTCGTCAGGCACCGCCGGTGCACTGGCTTCAGTATCGGGGGAGACCGGTGGTACCGCACGGATGCGGGCATCGATGCCATCAACCCTGGCAACGCCCCGGGCAATCTGACTGGCCATGGTGGCGGTTTGTCCGTTGCGGCTGTAATAGAGAATCAGTGCGTAGGGAGCCGTAACAGCCTCCGCTGTGGTGGTATTGTTCATAATCTCCAGCATGTCTGAATGGGTGAACAGACGTTCTCGGTGTCCGGTCAATGAGGTCAGAACAGAGCCAGCACTGCCTCCGGTGGGCGCCCGATGGCGGCTTTGGCGCCACGGGTCACAATGGGGCGCTCGATAAGCTTTGGTGTTGCACAGAGTGCTGTGATCAGCTGCTGCTCTGACAGTTCCCGATCGTCCAGTCCCAGTTCCTTGTATTCGGATTCCTTAACCCGGATGATATCCCTCACCTTTACCCCGAGTGCTCCGACCAGATCTGCCAGTTCTGTTTCGTTGGGCGGCGTCTCGAGGTAGCGTATAATTTCCGGCTTTATGCCGCGCTCTTCAAGCAGGGCAAGGGTTTCCCGGGATTTTGAACAGCGTGGATTGTGGTAGATACGGGTAATGTCTGTCATTGGTCTGCTCTCTTCAGAATGTGCCAAGTCTAGCAGGAGGTTCCATGGGGAAGTACCCCGTTTTTCTGATGTTCGCCGGTCTGTTCAGCCTTGCCGGGTGCAGCAGCGAGAGTCCCGCTACCCCGCCGGTGTCGGAAATGACATTTGCCACAGCCGAGGGCGGCAAGATTGCCTGGGCTGACTATCGGGGCCAGTGGGTACTGGTCAACTACTGGGCGGAATGGTGCAAGCCCTGCCTGGAAGAAATACCCGAGCTGAACGATGTTGACGGGATTGTCGGGGTTACTGTCATGGCCGTCAATTTTGACGGGATCAGCGGTGATGAGCTGACCGAGCTGGGCCAACGCATGAACATTACCTTCACCATGCTGGCGGACGATCCGGCACCGGCGTTTGGCTGGACCATGCCCGGCGCCTTGCCGGTGACCTTTGTGGTCAACCCCGATGGTGAGTTGACTGAAACCCTGCTGGGGCCCCAGACAGAGGATGGCCTGATGGCACTGATGGGAATTGATCCGGGCCATTGAGCCGGGTTGATCCGACCTACTTCTGTTTTCCGGAACTGAACTGTTATGACCCAGAATTTTGTACACCTGCGTGTTCACTCCGAGTATTCCATGGTGGACGGGCTTATTCGCGTCAAGCCCCTGATCAACCGGGTGAAAGAGCTGGGTATGCCGGCGGTTGGACTCACTGAGCAGTCCAATATGTGTTCGCTGGTCCGGTTCTATAAGGCGGCGATGGCGGCGGGCGTAAAACCTCTGCCGGGCGCGGACCTGTGGCTGGAAAATCCCGATGAACCGGAGAACCCGTTCCGGCTGACGCTGCTGGCCCGCAATCCTGCCGGTTATCGTCATCTGACCGAGATCATTTCCCTGGGCTACACCGAGGGGCAGCGCTTCGGCAAACCGGTCATTGCCCGGGCGTGGCTGGAGGCTCGCCGCGGCGGATTGATCGCGCTTTCCGGCGGCAAGATGGGCGATGTCGGCAAGGCCCTGATGGCCGGCAAGCCGGAACTGGCCCGCGACCGGCTTGATTACTGGATGAATCTGTACCCGGACAGCTACTACCTTGAGCTGCAGCGCACCGGGCGTGAGAACGATGAGCACTGTCTGCACCTGAGCGTTAACCTGGCCACCGAGGCCGGGTGTCCGGTGGTGGCTACCAATGATGTTCACTTTCTCTACCAGGACGACTTCGAGGCTCATGAAGCGCGGGTCTGCATCGGTGAGAGTCGTACCCTGGCCGATCCGCGCCGTGATCGCAGATTCAGCGACCAGCAGTATCTGCGCAGTGCGGAAGAAATGATCGAGCTGTTCTCCGACATTCCGGAAGCCATCGAAAACACTCTGGAAATAGCGCGACGCTGCAGTGTTCCGGTAAAGATGGGCGAGTACTTCCTGCCCAATTACCCGGTGCCGGAAGGCATGGACATGGACGAGTATTTCCGCAAGGTATCGGAGGAAGGCCTGGAAGAGCGATTGGCAAAAACGCTCAGCAAGGATGATCCGGAATACGACAGCAAAC
>NZ_CAXBDN010000378.1:0-2855 GCF_963974375.1 uncultured Marinobacter sp. | reverse complement strand
GGTTGTAGCGCTTGGCTTTGCAGACGTCGCAGGGCACGTAGATATCCGGCAGAAAGTGCATTTCCACCTTGATCATGCCGTCGCCCTGGCAGGCTTCGCATCGCCCACCCTTGACGTTGAAGCTGAAACGACCAGGCTTGTAGCCCCGTGAGCGGGCTTCCTGAGTGCCAGCAAACAGTTCCCGGATCGGTGTAAAGATCCCGGTGTAGGTGGCGGGATTGGACCGTGGCGTACGCCCAATAGGGCTCTGGTCGATGTCGATGACTTTATCGAGGTGTTCGAGTCCTGTCAGTGACTCGTAGGGGCCATGGGTCAGCGTGGTGGCCTTGTTCAGGCGGGTCGCCGCCACCGGATAGAGAGTACCGTTGATCAGGGTGGACTTACCGGAACCGGAGACGCCGGTAATGCAGGTCATGACCCCCAGAGGCAGCCGCAGCGTTGCGTTGTTCAGGTTGTTGCCGCTGGCGCCGGAAAGCACCAGATGGTGGCCGTTGCCCGGGTTCCGGATTTCCGGAATGGCGATCTTGCGGGTGCCCGAAAGGTACTGCCCGGTCAGTGAGTCCGGATTGGAAATGATGGCTTCCGGTTTGCCCTGGGCAATGATTCGGCCGCCATGGACGCCCGCGCCAGGGCCAATATCGATGACATGATCGGCGGCGCGGATGGCATCCTCATCATGCTCAACCACGATCACTGTGTTGCCCAGATCTCTGAGATGAGTGAGGGTGCCCAGCAGACGGTCGTTATCACGCTGGTGAAGGCCGATGGATGGCTCGTCCAGAATGTACATGACGCCGACCAGCCCTGCGCCTATCTGACTGGCCAGACGAATACGCTGGGCCTCGCCACCGGAGAGAGTGTCGGCACTGCGCTCCAGGGTGAGATATTCCAGGCCCACGTTGACCAGAAACTGCAGTCGTTGCCGGACCTCCTTGAGAATCTTTTCGGCGATTTCTCCCTTGCGCCCGGCCAGAGCCAGGGACTCGAAGTAACTGAAGGCCTCGCCCACCGGAAACCGCACCAGCTCCGGAAGTGTCCGGTTCTCGATGAAGACATTGCGGGCACTGAGTCGTAGCCGGGAGCCGTAACAGTCCTTGCAGGGCTGCTGGCTCAGGTGTTTGGCCAGCTCCTCGCGCATGCTCTGGGAGTCGGTCTCGCGGTAGCGGCGCTCGAGGTTGGGAAGGACACCCTCAAAGGGGTGTGCCTTTTCCATGATATGGCCACGGGAATTGACGTAGCGGAAGGAAATGTCCTCGTCTCCGGAACCATACAGAATGGCCTGGCGGAAGCTTTCTGGCAAATCCACGAAGGGGGTGTCGAGATCTACGCCGTAGTGATCGGCTACGCTGGCCAGCATCTGGAAGTAATACACCGCCCGCCGGTCCCAGCCGCGGATGGCGCCTTCGGCCAGGGTCGCCGCAGGATGATGGACAATTTTCTCCGGGTCAAAAAACTGCTTGACGCCAAGGCCGTCGCAGGTGGGGCAGGCGCCGGCAGGGTTGTTGAAGGAAAATAGCCGGGGCTCCAGTTCGCTCAGTGAATAACCGCATTGGGTACAGGCGTAGCGTGCGGAAAAGGTCTGGTCTTCCCCCCCGCCATCCATGGGGGCCACGAGGGCTATGCCGTCGGCCAGCTCCAGCGCGGTTTCGAAACTCTCTGCCAGGCGCTGTTCCAGGCCGGCCTTGACCCGGAACCTGTCGACCACCACGTCGATTATGTGTTTCTTTTTCTTGTCCAGCGGTGGCACATCATCAATATCATAAACATAGCCATCGACCCGCAGGCGGATAAAGCCCTGGGCCTTCATGGTATCGATAACCTGCAGGTGTTCCCCTTTGCGGTCGCGAATCACTGGCGCAACGATCATCAGTTTGCTGTCTTCGGGCATGGCCAGCACCTGATCCACCATCTGGCTGACGGTCTGGGCCTCCAGGGGTTGACCATGCTCCGGGCAGCGGGGCTCGCCGGCACGGGCGAACAGCAGCCGCAGATAGTCGTAGATCTCGGTAATGGTGCCCACAGTGGAGCGGGGGTTGTGGGAGGTGGACTTCTGTTCTATCGAGATGGCGGGCGACAAGCCTTCAATATGGTCGACATCCGGTTTTTCCATCATCGACAGGAACTGCCTGGCGTAGGTGGACAGGGATTCCACATAGCGCCGCTGACCTTCCGCGTACAGGGTATCGAAGGCCAGAGAGGATTTCCCCGAACCGGATAACCCGGTAATGACAATCAGCTTGTCTCTGGGCAGTTCTAGATCGATATTCTTGAGATTATGGGTGCGGGCGCCTTTTACCTGGATAAACTCCATAGAACTCCTGTGGCCTCACTGTATGGTTCTCTGCAATCGGGAATCTGAAAACAGTTATCTGGTTACGTCGATCATTAAACGTTCAACGGTAAACAAGCCGCAAATCAGAAAGAGTAATACGCCAGTATACCCGGAACGGCTCGTCGTCCAAGGGCTTCAGCGGGAACGCAAACAGATCCGGAGGATTACCAGCGCAGACTGTCGGGGGATCCGGAAGGTGGGTCGATAATGATGACCGGGGAAAGGTCCTCAAGAGCCGAGCGGCTCTCACGGGGGGCCAGGGAGAGGTCAATGATGATTTCCACGCGCCGATTGGCGGCCCGGCTTTCCGGGGAGCTGTTGTCAGCCCTGGGGCGAGTGGAAGCCAGTCCCATGATCCGGAACCGGCTATCATCCATGGGGCCGGCCTCGATCAGGGCGTTGGCAACGGCCGCCGCCCGGTCCGCTGAAAGATTCCAGTTGGACTCGTAGCGACCACTGCGGATCGGAACATTGTCGGTGTGACCTTCCACGGTAATATCACCCGGTACGTCGTTCAGCAGAC
>NZ_CAXBDN010000377.1:0-2864 GCF_963974375.1 uncultured Marinobacter sp. | reverse complement strand
GAAAGCTTTGGCGCCAGGGTTTCAACAACCCGGGAGCCAAAATAAAGAAGGTTGAGATCCGTCAGCAAAACCGTCTCTACCCCTGGCTTCTGAACCTTGATCACCACTTCTTCACCGGACAACAGTCTGGCCGCGTGAACCTGAGCTATTGATGCCGAAGCCAGGGCTACCGGATCAATCTCGCTGAACACTTCCTCGAGAGGCCGCCCCAGTTCCTCGCGGATAATTCTGCGGATAACCGGGAACGGCAAGCTAGGGGTCCTATCCAGACAACCCTGAAATTCCTCAACATATTCCTTTGGGAAAAAAGTCGGAGAGCTGGCAATAAACTGCCCCAGCTTGATGTAGGTCGCTCCCAGGGATTCAAAGGTTTCACGCAACAACCGGGGTGTGGGCGGGCGATGACCACGTATCCAGCCAAGACTGGTGCGTCCCACCACCGACAAGGTTTGTCCTATCCGAAATGCCCCTTTAACACCGTCCGATATCCCTACCATGATAAATCAGCTCCATGTTTCATTTATTCATTAACTACTCTGGCGCCGGCCCCCGGCACCCATCCCTCAGGGAAAACATGATAGCTACCTGATATTACAGCCTCATAGGCATAACCACGTACAAGCATCGCTGATCGGTGCTGGATTCCATCAGTGCGCTGCTATTCGGGTTCGCCAGTGTCATTTTAACCTGATCATCATCCAGTGCGTTCAGCACGTCCACCAGATAACCGACGTTAAACCCGATCTGCAGGGACTCCCCCTCATATTCCACGGCCAGGGCGTCTTCCGCCTGTTCCTGATCCGGGTTATTGGCAAACACTTCCAGCTTACCGGATGACAGATGCAAACGAACGCCACGGATGTTTTCGTGGGACAGGATACCTGCCCGCTGCAGCATGTTCTTGAGTGTGGACCGGTCTGCCAGCACAATTTTGTCACCACCCCGGGGAATAACACGATTGTAGTCCGGGAACTTGCCTTCGATCAGTTTCGAGGTAAAGGTGTAGGAACCCACCGTTGCTCGCAGGTGATTGTCGCCCACTACCAGAGTAACCGGCGTGTCCACGTCATCCAGCAGCCTTGCCAGTTCCAGCACGCCCTTGCGGGGAACAATTACCTGACGGATTTCGTCGTAGCCTGTAGCCATGTCAAAGTGCGCCATCGCCAGCCGGTGGCCATCTGTCGCAACGGTGCGGACGTAGTCCTTGCCAACTTCCAGCAACAAGCCATTCAGGTAATAACGCACATCCTGCTGAGCCATGGCAAAGGCCGTTGCCTCGAACATCCGGCCAAGTTCCTTTTGCGGCAGTTCAAGGGTAAGACTGGCAGGCTCATCTTCAACATTGGGAAAATGCTGGGCCGGCAAGGTCGACAGGGTAAAATGACTGGCCCCGCAACGCAGATGAAGACGATCACCCTCCAGACTCAGTTCAATCGGCGCTTCGTCACCCAATGCACGACAGATATCAGAAAGCTTCCTCGCCGGCACCGTAATGCTGCCAGGCTGATCCACATGCACCGGCGCAACCCGGCCTACCAGTTCGACTTCCATATTGGTGCCGGTCATGGTGAGTCGGTTGTCTTCCGCCACCAACAGCACATTCGACAACACCGGCATGGTCTGCTTGCGTTCAACAACGCCCGCAATGGATTGTAGGGGGGTAAGTAGCGCTTCCCGGCTGATAGTCAGTTTCATGTCACTCAGTGTTCCTGTGAAAGGTGAACAGTGTGTGTTGCGCGTGCCAATTCGGTCTCACCTAGCTGGTCAGCAGTCTCATAAAATTCTGGTAGTCTTCCCGGATACCGGCATCGGTTTCCCGGAGTTCAATGATTTTCTTGCAGGCATGCAGCACGGTGGTATGGTCGCGACCGCCGAAGGCGTCACCTATTTCAGGCAGACTGTGGTTGGTCAGCTCTTTTGCCAACGACATGGCCAATTGCCTGGGCCGGGTCACCGTACGGGTCCTCCTTTTCGATAACAGATCGGATACCTTGATCTTGTAATACTCCGCTACCGTGCGCTGGATGTTATCAATTCCCACCTGCTTTTCATGGAGAGCCAGCAGGTCCTTGAGGCTCTCCCGAATAAAGGGCGGCGTAATCTCCGAGCCTGTGAAGTGAGCATTCGCTATCACCAGCCGCAGCGCGCCTTCAAGCTCTCTCACGTTAGAGCGTATTTTCTGGGCAATAAAAAAGGCGGCCTCACTGCTCAGACGCACATTAGCCTGGTCCGCCTTTTTCATCAGAATCGCAACCCGGGTTTCCAGCTCCGGCGGTTCCACCATCACTGTAAGCCCCCAGCCAAAACGGGACTTGAGCCGCTCTTCCATGTCGACGATTTCCTTGGGAAACCGGTCACAGGTAACAATAACCTGCTGACCGCCCTCCAGCAACGCATTGAAGGTATGAAAAAACTCTTCCTGCGAACGCTCCTTGCGGGCGAAAAACTGGATGTCGTCAATCAACAGGGCATCCACGGAACGGTAATAGCGCTTGAACTCATTGATCGCATTCAGCTGAAGCGCTTTCACCATGTCGGCAACGAATCGTTCCGAGCGCAGATAGGCCACCTTGGCGCCCGGATTGCGTCGGACAATTTCATTCCCTATGGCGTGCATCAGGTGGGTTTTACCAAGTCCTACGCCACCATACAGAAACAGCGGGTTATAGGCGCCACCGGGATTCTCCGCTACCTGCATCGAGGCGGCCCGGGCCAGCTGGTTGGATTTACCCTCAACAAAGGTATCAAAGGTAAAACCCTCATTCAGAAACGACTGATGCTTGATATCGCCCTCGACCTGAACCGAACGTCGCGTCTGCTGAGCAGGTACCGAAGCAGCCACACCCTGTTCTTCCTCGGTCACC
>NZ_CAXBDN010000376.1:0-2877 GCF_963974375.1 uncultured Marinobacter sp. | reverse complement strand
GGGGGGGATGACTACGAGTTGTGTTTTACCCTGCCGCCAGAGCATCGCGATGCCCTGTCCCGGTATGTCGGTGTTGGTTTCACCGTCATCGGGGAGGTAGCCGCCGGACGGGAGCTGCGGCTGATTCAGCCCGGGGGCCAGGCACAAACGGTGGGCGCACACAGGGGGTATGATCATTTTGGTACGGCTGATGACCACTGAATTGCAAACACTTGCGCGTTTACCGCTCAGGTTCTGGCTGACGTTGTGAACGGCCAGCGCTGCCACCGAAGGCTCGACGCTGCCGTTGCATTGCCGGGTGTCGGGTGCAACGTCTGCGGCGGTTCGGTCAGGCCCGGCGTTAAGGAATGATCAATGCACTGATAGTGGTCGGGGTACCGCTGGCAGCATGCGGATCACGTGAAGAAAACGCTTGAGCCCGATTTCTGCCCGTTCCCGGGTGGCGAACGGGCCGCTGTCGAAACCTTCGCGGGTGGTAAAATACCACTTGCCGCCGACACTGAAAAACCGGCTGCTGCGGAACGGGACCGGTCCGGCTTCTCCGGAGCGGGTATGAATATCCATGGTGCCTCCTACAGCGAATCTGAGGGCGAATGCCGGTGTGTGAAAGCGCTCATTGTCTGCCTGCAGGGTTTCATCTGAGGTGTCCCAGTTTGCAAAGCAAAAGCTGATTTGTTGGCGCACTGTTTAAAATTAATCCATTTTGTGCGAAATTCAACACTTTTTTACAATTCAGTGGTTGATTTGTTCGGATAGTTTTTGGCTTTTCCCCGTGGCGGGAGCTTTCAGTAAACAGAATTACGTTGATTTTAATGGCCCATCCGTTCACCAGTGTGTGCGGAGGCTGCCCACTGTATCGGCTACCCTGGAGGCTGCCTGTGTTGGTTCCTGAAAGAATATCTATCAGCGAAAGGGTTCGCGCGACCCTGGAACAGATCTCCGGGGCCCGGCTGGGCATGCTGCTGGGTTTGGTTGTTGTTATCTCTGGCTGTAGCTCCATGACCCGGGTCCAGACCTGGGAGGGGCAGGCGGTCAGCGAGCGTGAAATCGCGACACTGAAGGCGCCGTCGACAATTACCGTCAGTGAAGTGAATGGTCGCTCCATGGATGAGTTCCTGCTGACCGATGTCGCGGTTGATTACCAGCTTCTGGTCGGCAACAACACGGTTGTTTTCAGTCATAAAACGATCTGGGCGCGGCCTTCCGGAACAGGTACCGGGAACGCCAGGGTTGCGGTGATTGAGTCAGAACCGCAGGTGGTTGAATTTGAGGCCCGGGCCGGGGAAGTTTATCGCTTCGAGGTGCCGGAGGTCACTGACCGGCGTGAGGCGGAAGCCCTTGCCGGGGCGTTTCGTGCCAGTATCGTGGATTCGGCCGGCAACCGGGTAGCGGATGCCGCTCCCCAGGGGGCGGTCAGGGCCAGCGAGCCATCCGGCCCGTCGGCCCGGCAGCCAGCCGTGCCTGATGCTGCCGCTGAAGAGCGGGACGATACGCTGGGTGCTCTGCAGAACCTGTGGCGTGAAGCTTCAGATGAACAGCGACGGGAATTCCTGCGCTGGGCCTTGGATTAGTTTTACTCCGGGTCTGCCAGCCAGTCGGAAAAGTAATCCGGCTGGCTCAGGGTGTCCCAGAACCAGGTGAGCGCCTTACCCCGGTCCTCACTGTGTTTGGCAATATGCAGCTGGATGGGGTCTCGCTGGGCGTCCGTGGTCAGGGCCACCAGCTGGCCCGAGGCCAGCTGGTGGCGGATCAGTGACCTGGGCAGCCAGCCCACTCCCAGTCCGGCTTCCTGGAGTGCGATTTTCTGGCTCATGTTGGAGACCGTGACGGTTCGTTGCCGCCGGAAAATGCCGGCAGTGCCCGGGGTCAGGTTGCGGGAACTATCCGCAGCCACCGCCGCCGGATAGCGGGCAATGTCTTTTTCTGTCAGGGGGGCGCTGGTCGCTGCCAGGGGGTGCTCCGCGCTGACGGCAAACACAAAGTGCATGCGTCCGAGGGAGTGAGTGGTGAAGGGCCCGGCGGGCCGGCTGATCTGGTCTGCGCCAACCACAAGATCCACTCTCCGGCTTTGCAGGGCATCCCAGGTGCCCGCAAAAACCTCTTCAATTAACTGAACTTCCACTGGGATGCCCAGTTCGTAAAACGTCTTCAGCGCCGGGAACAATGCTTGTGCCGGAAGCAGTGAGTTAAAGCCGATTTTCAGCCTTGTTTCCCAGCCCTGGGCCACCTGCCGGGTGGTGTGGGCGAGGGCGTCGGTGGCCTCAAGCAGGGCCCTGCCTTCGTTCAGCAGATATCGTCCGGCCGGCGTCAGAGTCGCGCGGTGACCGCTGCGATCAAAAATCTCGACATCCAGATCTTCTTCCAGTTTTTGTACGGTATAGCTGATGGCCGAGGGTACCCGGAACAGCTCCCCGGCAGCGCCGGCAAAACTGCCTTTGCGGTCAATGGCATCAAGAACTTTGAGGGCGTCGATAGTAATGGCTGTATGCATGTTCGAATTATCTGAAGGTGATGGCCAGAAATGCTTGTTTGAGAGGTTAGCAGCTCCGTGGGTATCCTGTCGTCCTTGAAGTTTGCTACGTACTACGTGGCCAATTCGTATTGGTGAGGATGGCAGTATGGGACTTTTGATCGACGGCAAGTGGCACGACGCATGGTACGACACTGACAAGACCGGTGGAAAATTTGAACGGGAGGCTGCCCGCTTTCGCAACTGGGTAACGGTCGACGGTGCGCCCGGTCCCGACGGTGACGGTGGCTTCAAGGCGGAATCCGGACGCTATCACCTTTACGTATCACTGGCCTGTCCCTGGGCCCATCGCACCCTGATTTTTCGCAAGCTGAAAGGGCTTGAGCGCCACATCGGTGTTTCGGTTG
>NZ_CAXBDN010000375.1:0-2981 GCF_963974375.1 uncultured Marinobacter sp. | reverse complement strand
CGGGGTGAGAGGTGCAGAACACCAGTCCGGAAGTGGTGCCGTGGCCCAGCAGCAGGTTGGTGAACCGGTGGGCTTCGGCCTGGGCGTAGTTCTGGTCGCTGAAGCGGGCTTCATGGGGAAAGGTGTAGTTCTCCAGCCAGTCCAGCAGCTGGGCACCGTAGCTGGCGATCACCCCCAGTTGCGGCATATGCACATGGGTGTCGATAAAGCCCGGCAGAATCAGCGAGTCGGGAAAATGCTGGACCGTGGCTCCCGGTGGCAGTGACGGAATCACTGCGTCGGCAGCACCGGTGGCTATTACTTTGCCCTGATGCACCACCAGCAGACCGTCCGCCAGATAGTCGTAACTGTCAGCTACCGGCTCCGGGCCGTTGCCGGGATCATCCAGAAAGTGCAGCAGTGGTCCGCGAAAGGCCTTGCAGCCCGGGGGCAGGGGAAGAGATTGTGCAGAATCGGTCATCAGCTACCCCGGTAGGTTGAGTAGCCCCACTGGTTCAGCAGCAGGGGTACGTGATAGTGGGCGCGAGTGTCGTCCACCCGGAAGTCCAGGCTGACCTGTGGATAGAAAGTGTCCAGCCCCTGGCTGTCATACCAGTCGCCGGTGGCAAAGCTGAGCCGGTAGTGGCCGGGACTGAGGGGGCCGTCGAACCAGTGCATGATGCGGCCATCGTCGTCGGTGGTGCCGCTGGCCACCTGGGTAGCGCCTTCGGCGGTAATCTGTTGCAGGGTAACCTTTACGCCAGCGGCGGGCTGACCCCTGCCCAGATCAAGAATATGGGTGGTGATGGGGCTTTTATCGCTCATATCAGTTTCTCCAGCCGAAGCTCGGTGATTTTGGCCTGCTCCCGGGCGGCGTTGCGGATTTCATCGTCGCGGCTGTTAGGCAGGCGGTCTTCCAGCAGTGCCAGCATCTCGGACGCGCTCTTGCCGGTGGCGCAGACGATGAAGATAAAGCCGAACTTGCGCAGGTAGGCGTCGTTGCCGGCTTTCAGGCACAGCAGGACGTCGTCGGAGGCAACACTGGCACCGGACTGCTCGCCACTGGCCAGGGCTTTGGTGCTGGCGTACTTCTTTTTCAGACTGTTAACGTCGCCGATCTGCGGATGGGCCTCGAAGGCCTGCAGCCAGTCGGCTTCGGTCAGGGTGGGCCAGAGTTCGCGGCAGTGGGCGAGCAGGGCCTCGCGATCCGGGTAGGGTCGTCCGGCGACCATGCCGTCGATCCAACGCTGGGCGGCGCAGCAGTCGCGAAAATGCCGTGCGGCCCGGTCCCGGGAAAGCGTGTTCAGGGAACGCAGATTCATTCGGTTTTCTCTCCTTCCGGCGACTGACGAATCAGCCCCCGCAATTCTTTCCAGTCCAGGCCACGGCGGCTCTCCGCCGGGCTTTGGCTGGCGGTCAGACTCAGCAGCTCAGCGGTGATGGACACCGCCACTTCCATCGGACGTTTGCCCGGTATGTCCTGGCGACCAACCGGGCAGCGGATACCGGCAATGGCCTCGTCGCTGAAACCCCGGTGGGCCAGGCGCTGGCGGAAACGCCCCGCTTTGGTGTTGCTGCCAATCAGGCCGATGCCATCGCAGTCGGCGGATTTGAGCAGGGCCTGGCACAGATCGAAATCCAGCTGATGGTTGTGGGTCAGGATCAGCACCTGGGCACCGGCACACAGAGCCGGGGCGTCCCCCACCGGATCGTCGGTCAGGTGCTGGCGCACGTTGGCCGGCAGCTCCGCCGGAAACTGGTCGGCCCGGGAGTCGACCCAGGTTACCCGCCAGGGCAACTGAGCCATAACGGTGACCAGGGCCTTGGCCACATGGCCCGCGCCGAAGATCACCAGTTGCTGTTCGCAGCCGGGGTGGCCTTCCAGCAACACCGAAACGCTGCCGCCACAACACTGGCCCAGGCTGGCCCCCAGGGGGAAGTGGGCCATCTCGCTGGTGTAAGCGCGGGCCGCCAGGCGTTCCCGGGCCTGCTGGCAGATCCGGTATTCCAGATGGCCGCCGCCAATGGTGTCGTAACTGTGCTCTCCGGTCACCACCATCTTGCTGGCCGGCTCCCGGGGTACCGAGCCGGTCACCCCCAGCACCGTCACCAGCACGTAGGGTTCGCCGCTCTGCTCGCAGTGGGCGACCGCCTGATACCAGCTCATTCTGCTGTCCATTACACGGCCTCCTTGTGTTGGGCCAGCCACTGCTGGCTGCGGGTTACCGCCTGCAGCACCCGCTCCGGCGTGGCCGGGGTATCCAGCGGCGGGTTGAAGCGATAGCCGGAGACACTGGCCACTGCATCCCGCAGGGCGCTCCACACCGAAATGCCGTGCATCAGCGGTGGCTCACCCACGGCCTTTGAATGGAACACGGTGGCCTCCCGGTTCGGGCTGTTGGCCAGCAGTTCCACCCGGAAGTCCGGCGGCGTGTCGGACACCGCCGGAATCTTGTAGGTGGCAGGTCCGGTGGTCAGCAGACGGCCGTCATCGCCGTAAACCAGTTCTTCGGTGGTGAGCCAGCCCATGCCCTGGATAAAGCCGCCTTCAATCTGGCCAATGTCGATGTCCGGATTCAGGGAGCGTCCCACGTCGTGGAGGATATCGGTGCGCAGCACCCGGTATTCGCCGGTCAGGGTGTCGATTACCACCTCGGAGCAGGAAGCGCCGTTGGCATAGTACAGGAACGGGTGGCCCTGGCCTTTCTCGGGGTCAAAATGGATTTTCGGGGTGGCGTAGAAGCCGGAAGACGACAGCGACACCCGGTTCATATAGGCCTTCTGGACGAACTCGCCCCAGGGTACCCGCAACTCGCCAACCACCACCTGATTATCTTCGAAGCGCACCTGGGCCGCCGGTACCGACCATTGGTCCGCAGCAAAGTCGATCAGCCGGCTGAGGATCTTCTCACAGGCATCCAGCGCCGCCATACCGTTCAGGTCAGAGCCGGATGAGGCCGCCGTTGGCGAAGTGTTGGGTACCTTGTCGGTGCGGGTGGCGG
>NZ_CAXBDN010000374.1:0-2996 GCF_963974375.1 uncultured Marinobacter sp. | reverse complement strand
AATGCAGTACCGCCATGGACAGCTACCTGGTGGATGAGAAGCGCAAGCTGCATGTCTGTGGCAATAACCCGGACTGCTCGGGTTATGAGGTGGAAGAGGGCACTTTCCGCATCAAGGGCTACGACGGTCCGACCCTTGAATGTGATAAATGCGGCTCGGAAATGCAGCTGAAGACCGGCCGCTTTGGCAAGTACTTCGGTTGCACCAACAGCGAATGCAAGAATACCCGCAAGCTACTGAAAAGCGGTGAACCCGCGCCACCCAAGATGGACCCGGTGCCCATGCCGGAGCTGCAGTGCCAGAAGGTTGACGATACCTACGTCCTGCGTGATGGTGCTTCAGGCCTGTTTCTGGCCGCCAGTAAATTCCCGAAAAACCGGGAAACGCGGCCGCCACTGGTGAAAGAGCTGCTGCCACACCGGGATGAGATCGACCCGAAACACGATTATCTGATGGACGCGCCGGTGAAAGACCCGGACGGCAACCCGACGGTGATCCGCTACAGTCGCAAGACCAAAGAACAATACGTCATGACCGAAAAGGAAGACGGCAAGGCCACAGGCTGGTCGGCGTGGTACGACAACGGCCGCTGGGTGCCACAGGATAAGCGCAAGTAACAGGGTACCGCCCTTCGACAGGCTCCCTTCGACAGGCTCAGGGCGAACGGTAGCAGGAGAAAGGTTAAAGATACCTCGCTGCGAAACCCGCGACTTCGTTCGGAATGAGCCTGTCGCTTCATTCGCTCTGAGCCTGTCGCCACGTTCGCTCTGAGCCTGTCACCTCGTTCGCCCTTAGCCTGGAACTCCGTCCGCCCTGAGCCTGTCGAAGGGCGGCAACTCAGGGTAAACGTAGGCGGGAGAAAGGTTAAAGCTACTCCGCCTCGGAACCTGGCACTCCGTTCGCTTTGAGCCTTTCGCCTCGTTCGCCCTGAGCCTGTCGAAGGGCATATTCAGGGTGAACCGTAGCGGGAGAAAGGTTAAAGATACTCCGCCCCGGAACCCGACACTCCGTCCGCCCTGAGCTTGTCGAAGGGCGGCAGACTCGGGACCGATGGAAAGAACAGGAAAATTATTTCTTCCGTAACCGCTGGATCAGCGAAGACGTATCCCAGCGGTTGCCCCCCATATCCTGGACATCCCCATAGAACTGATCCACCAGCGCTGCCACCGGTAGTCTGGCGCCGTTGCGGCGGGCTTCGTCCAGCACGATGCCGAGATCCTTGCGCATCCAGTCCACCGCGAAACCGTGTTCGAACTGGCCGTCAATCATGGTGCCGCTGCGGTTTTCCATCTGCCAGGACTGGGCTGCGCCCTTGGAAATGACATCCACCACCTTGCGTACGTCCAGGTCGGCCTGTTCGGCAAAATGCAGTGCCTCGGAAAGCCCCTGTATGAGACCGGCAATGGCAATCTGGTTGACCATTTTGGTTTTCTGGCCGCTACCGGCAGGGCCCATCAGGTTCAGGGCTTTGGCGTAGTGGGCCAGTATCGGCCGGGCCTTGGCAAAGGCTTCGGGCTCGCCGCCGCACATGATAGTGAGCTGACCGTTTTCCGCGCCTTGCTGTCCGCCGGACACCGGCGCGTCGATAAAGTGCTGGCCATATCCTGCGGCCTGCTTTGACAGGTGTTCAGCAATACCGGCAGACGCAGTGGTGTGATCGACCAGCAGAGCCCCGCTGGGCGCGTTGGCGAGAATGCCATCCGGCCCTTCGAAGACGGCCCTGAGGTCCGGGTCAGCACCCACGCACACGATAACGATATCGGCACCCCGGACCGCCTCAGCAATGCTGGCGGAGGCTGTGCCTTTATGCTGCTCGGCCCAGTTCCGGGCTTTGTCCGGGGAGCGGTTCCAGACTCTGACCTCCAGGCCGGCGCTGGCCAGGTGGCCGGCCATTGGATATCCCATAACCCCAAGTCCGATAAATGCGGCGATTGTCATTTTGGTGTCTGCCTGAGTCTGGTGGTTAACAACGGCTGGCCGAAGCCAGAAGGGAAGGGCGATATAATCGCAAAACCCGGGGCACAAAAAAAGGCCGCTGGGTGTCAGCGGCCTTCAGTACGGTTTGCCAGGTGATTACTTTTTCGGGTAATCACGCTGCTCCGGACCGGTGTACAGCTGGCGCGGGCGACCAATGCGGTAGTCGCCAGATACCATCTCGTTCCAGTGGCTGAACCAGCCAATGGTGCGGGACATGGCAAAAATGACCGTAAACATCGAGGTCGGAATGCCCATGGCCTTCAGGATGATGCCTGAATAGAAGTCCACGTTGGGGTAGAGCTTGCGGGCCACAAAGTATTCGTCGTCCAGCGCGATTTTCTCCAGACGCTGGGCAATACGAAGCTGCGGATCGTTTTCCAGGCCCAGTTCCGACAGAACCTCGTGGGCGGTTTCACGCATGACCTTGGCGCGGGGGTCGAAGTTCTTGTACACCCGATGGCCGAAGCCCATGAGGCGGAACGGATCGTCCTTGTCCTTGGCCTTGGCGATGAAGGTTTCGATGTTCTTCTCGTCGCCGATTTCTGCCAGCATGTCCAGTACCGCTTCGTTGGCACCGCCGTGAGCGGGCCCCCAGAGCGCTGCAATGCCTGAAGCGATGCAGGCATAGGGGTTGGCGCCGGTGGAGCCGGCCAGGCGAACGGTGGAGGTTGAGGCGTTCTGCTCGTGGTCTGCGTGCAACAGAAATATCTTGTCCATGGCCTTGGCCAGCACCGGGTTAGGCACGTAATCCTCGCAAGGCACGCCAAACATCATGTGCAGGAAGTTCTCTGCATAGTTGAGGTCGTTGCGGGGATACATGAAGGGCTGGCCGATGGAGTACTTGTAGCACCAGGCGGCGATGGTGGGCATCTTGGCAATCAGACGGTGGCCGGTGATTTCACGCTGACGGGGATCGGTAACGTCCATCTGGTCGTGGTAGAAGGCAGACAGGGCACCCACTACCCCACACATGATGGCCATCGGATGCGCGTCACGGCGGAAGCCGTTGAAGAAATTGC
>NZ_CAXBDN010000373.1:0-3019 GCF_963974375.1 uncultured Marinobacter sp. | reverse complement strand
CAACGGTTGCAGAATGCGGCCGTCTTCGTCGACGCTGGCGGTCACCGCCCGTTGCAGCCGGGTAATGCGCCAGGACAGCCAGCTGGCATAGCCCAGTAGCACCAGCATCAGGCCGAGAATCAGCAGCAAGCTGCGGGTGATCACCGCCCCCAGGGTGCTGCCGGACAGGGTCAGCAACTGGTCCAGGGATTCCTCAAGAATCAGAATCCGGTCGTTACCCAGGTCCTGAGTGATCATTAGCAGGTTGTCACCGTCCGGATGCTGCACCAGGGCTTCCGGGGGCAGGATGCCGGTGCCCGATTGCGGCAGGTCCGGATTCACGGCAATCGGCTCTGGCTGATGAAAGCGCACCAGCGCCCGCAGCCCGTTCAGGCTGATCTGCTCCACTATTTCCAGGGCCGTGAGGTTATCGAACACCGGTCGGGCCTTTGCCGCTGGTCGTTCAGCCCGGGCGCGTACCCAGCCACCGGGTTCCAGAACCCGGGCCTGTTGCCCGGGGTCCAGCAGACGTGTGAGGGATTCCTCAAGCTCTGGCTCCCGGGTGATCAGTGGCACCAGCGTAGATTCGGCACTGCCGGTGCCCAGCCAGTAGACCCGGTGGCCACCAGCGGACGGCCAGGTCAGTTCGATGCCCACCCGGGTGCCGGTATCGGGACGTGGCAGGCGCAGCTCCAGTTGCCTTGCCGTGGTCTGCCAGTGGCCACTAATCAGCCGGTCGGATCGATTGCCGGAACCTGGAATGATGCTGTTGATGCGCCCTGGCCCTGTGTTGCGGACGATCCGGCGCAGGGTTTCGCCGTTTTGCTGCCAGCTCAGGGTGAACTGGTCGTGGGGCTGGGTGGGCTCGGCCGGATTGAAAATCGCGGGGGTTGCCCGGTTGGTCTGTAGCAGCAGATACAGATATCGGGCGTCGGCTACCGCCAGCCATTGCAGCCGGGTGCCATCGTTTGCCGGGGCCAGGCTCTGCCAGAAAGGCTGCGGATCCTGAATGCCATAAACCGGCCAGTCTTCGCGGTAGCCATCCAGATTCAGCGGTCGGCTGATGATGTCCGCGTAGATAACCGGCTGCCCCGCTGCCACCGATGCCTGTCCCGCCAGATACTTTGCGGTAACCGGCTTCATGCGCTGGGCCTGGTGGCGCAGTTGCTCTGCGGCCTGATCTCGCAGGGCCTGATCCAGCTCCAGTACAAACTGCAGGCCGGCCCAGGGGATCAGCAGCATCAGCAGGCTGGCAACAAACAGCTGGCGCTTGAGCGTCAAGAACTACACCTCATGAGCGTTCCAGCGATAGCCCATGCCGTAGGCGGTCTGGATCCCGTCAAATCCGGTGTCTGCCTGCTGGAACTTGCGGCGGATGCGTTTGATGTGGGAAGTCACGGTGTTGTCGTCCAGCACGGTACTGGCAGCGGCCATCAGCTGATCACGATTGCGGACGTGGCCCGGGTGCTGAACCAGGGCGTGCAGCATCCAGAATTCAGTTACTGTCAGCTCTACCGGCTGGTCCTGCCACTGGGCGGTCATGCGGTCCACGTTGAGCAGCAGGCGGCCCCGTTTCAGCAGTTCATCGGGCTGCTGCAATGCACTGGCCCAGGCATCGGCCCGGCGCAACAGCGCGGTGACGCGGGCCAGCAGGTGATCCAGGTTCATGTCTTTGGTGACATAGTCATCGGCTCCCAGGCGCAGGCCGTGGACCGAGTCGATATCGCTGTCGCGGGCGGTCAGGAAGATGATCGGCAAGGTCGCAGAAAGCCGGCGCAGGTCCTGGCACAGGGTAAAACCACCCTCTGGCTCATCCCCCAGACCCACATCAATCACCGCCAGCTCCGGCAGGCCATTACGCAGCGCCTGCCAGGCCGACTCCCGGCTACTGTAGGCGGAGACCTGGTAGCCGCGGCGCTCAAAGGCATCGCGATAGTTCTCGCGGATGGCGGGCTCATCTTCTACCAGTACGATGTGTCGTTTCATGTCAGTGCCGGTCTCACTTGGGTGGCTGCTGCTTCAGTTCCGTATTTAACCATTCTTTGCCGGCTTCCTTTAAGGCGTTCTGTCCCGTTTGCCACAATTCATCATTTTCCCGCCTGCACCTTGCCAGAATCTGCCACGGAATGGCCCCCGGGGTCAGCTCAAATGAACTCAATTGTCCGGGGTTTCCCGGAACCATCGTTGAATTATAAAAAAGGAGTTGAGCTGATGCTGATGATCCATTCCTGGCGGACCCGGGCGTCCTCTGACCTCACACCTCAGAAGGCTTCCCCTGGCCGCACCCGCTGGCTGGAAGCCTTGGGTTTCTGGATGGCACTGTTGCTGGTGTTGTTCCTGCAACCGCTGTATGCCGAGGCTGCCCCGCAAGTCGCGTCTGCCGGTGTCTTTCACTACGTGACAGAGCAGGGCCATGAAACGGCGACTGTGCTGACGACCGATTATCAGGTAACCGTGAGCGGTCTGCTGGCGGTCACCCGTCTGACCCAGACCTTCGAGAATACCGGGCTGGCCTGGCGTGAAGGCGTTTACGTCTTTCCGCTGCCCCAGGATGCCACGGTCTATGGTTTTACCATGAGGACCGGCGAGCGGGTGGTAAAGGGGGAGGTGCGGAAGCGGGAACAGGCCCGCAAGGCCTATCAGAATGCCCGCGAATCCGGCCGTCAGGCGGCCCGGGTGGATCAGCAGCGTGCCAACCTGTTTACCACCCATCTGGCCAATATTCCGCCGGGTGAATCAGTCACTGTGGAATTGCACTATCAGCAGGCGGTTCGTTATGACAGCGGCCAGTTCGAGTTGCAGTTGCCGACCACACTGACGCCGCGTTTTATGCCGGGTGTGCCGGTTCGCAGCGCAGCGTCCAGCTGGCAGGGTGGCTGGGCAACGGCCACCAGCGAAGTCGCGGATGCCGACCGCATCAGTCCGCTTACTGTGGCTGAGGAAAGCCTGAACGATCGCAGCCACTGGGCAACGATCTCGGTGGCCATCCGTGCCGGTTTGCCGGTGGCGAGTGTCGCCAGCGCCTCCCACAGTCTGAATA
>NZ_CAXBDN010000372.1:0-3036 GCF_963974375.1 uncultured Marinobacter sp. | reverse complement strand
AGGGGTGCATGTCAGAAGTGTTTAGGTCGTCTTTCTCATACCAGGTCGCCGTAGGCAGCACGATATCCGAGTAGAGGCAGGTGGTGGACATGCGGAAATCCAGCGTCACCAGCAGGTCGAGCTTGCCTTCCGGCGCCTCGTCACGCCATACCACTTCTTCGGGCTTCTGGCCGCCGAAGTCGCCCAGATCTTTACCCTGAATACCGTGGCGAGTACCCAGCAGGTACTTGAGCATGTACTCATGGCCCTTACCGGAACTACCCAGCAGGTTGGAGCGCCAGATGAACATATTACGCGGGAAGTTCTCTGGTGCATCCGGGTCTTCCGCTGCAAAGCGCAGTTCACCGCTCTTGAGCTGCTGAACGGCATAGTCGGCTGTCGACATACCCGCGGCTTCGGCTTTTTTCGCTAGGCGTAGCGGGTTAGTGTCCAGTTGTGGTGCTGACGGCAGCCAGCCCATGCGCTCAGCACGCACGTTAAAGTCAATCAGGCTACCGGGGTAATCCTCGGCCTTGGCCAACGGCGAAAGAATTTCTTTAATCTCGAGCTTCTCGTAGCGCCACTGGGAGGAGTGACTATAGAAGAAGGAAGTAGAGTTCATGTGGCGCGGCGGGCGCTGCCAGTCGAGGCCAAAGGCCAAAGGCGTCCAGCCAGTCTGCGGACGCAGTTTTTCCTGCCCAACATAGTGGGCCCAGCCGCCACCGCTCTGGCCGATACAGCCACACATGACCAGCATGTTGATCAGGCCGCGGTAGTTCATGTCCATGTGGTACCAGTGGTTCATACCGGCACCGACAATGATCATGGAACGACCCTTGGTCTTGTTGGCGTTGTCGGCGAATTCACGGGCAATACGGATCACTTTCTCGGCCGGTACGCCGGTGATCTTTTCCTGCCAGGCGGGAGTGTAGGGTTTCACCTGGTCGTAGGAGGTAGCGCCGTCGTCGTCACCCAGGCCACGGCTGATGCCGTAATTGGCGATCATCAGGTCATAGACCGTGACCACAAGACCCTCGGAGCCATCCGCCAGCTTTACCTTGCGGGTACCCAGCTTGTGCTTGAGGATGTCCTTGATTTCAACGTGTTTGAAATACTCGTGCTCGATGCCGCCGAAGTACGGAAAGGCCACATCGACCACATCGTCGTGCTTCTCGACCATGGACAGCTGCAGCGCTACGTCTTTGCTGTCGGCGGTCTGCTTCAGGTTCCACTTGCCCTTCTCGCCCCAGCGATAGCCGATGGAGCCGTTTGGTGCGGTCAGTTCGCCGGTGATTTCATCAATGGCGATGGTTTTCCATTCCGGGTTGTTTTCTTCACCCAGGCCGTCCACCAGATCGCTGGCCCGCAGGAACCGGCCCGGCACATAGCTGCCGTCCTCCTTGGGCTCCAGCATCACCAGATTTGGCATGTCGGTGTAACGTCGCACGTAGTCCGTGAAATACTCGCTGGGCTGGTCGACGTGGAACTCTTTCAGAATAACGTGGCCCATGGCCATGCCCAGGGCGGCGTCGGTGCCCTGCTTCGGGTTCAGCCACTCGTCAGACAGCTTGGCAACTTCGGCATAGTCCGGAGTAATGGCCACCGTCTTGGTGCCCTTGTAACGCACCTCAGTGAAGAAGTGGGCGTCCGGGGTCCGGGTCTGGGGTACGTTGGAACCCCAGGCGATGATATAGCCTGAGTTGTACCAGTCAGCGGATTCCGGCACGTCGGTCTGTTCACCCCAGGTTTGCGGGGATGCCGGCGGCAGGTCGCAGTACCAGTCGTAGAAGCTCATGCACACACCACCGATCAACGACAGGTAGCGGCTGCCGGCGGCGTAGGACACCATGGACATGGCCGAAATCGGCGAGAAACCGATAATCCGGTCCGGTCCGAATTTCTTGGCCGTGTAGACGTTGGAGGCGGCAATCAGTTCGTTGACTTCGTCCCAGTCAGAACGCACGAAACCGCCCATGCCGCGACGGGGTTTGTATTCGGCGGTCTTTTCGGGATCCTCAACGATCGAGGCCCAGGCATCCACCGGGTCACTGAACTGAACGCGGGCTGCGCGCCAGAGCTTCATCAGGCTCTTGCGCATCAACGGGTACTTCAGGCGGTTGGCGCTGTACATGTACCAGGAGTAGCTGGCGCCCCGGGGGCAGCCGCGGGGTTCATGGTTGGGCAGATCCGGGCGGGTGCGCGGGTAGTCGGTTTGCTGGGTTTCCCAGGTCACCAGGCCATTCTTGACGTAGATTTTCCAGCTGCAGGAGCCGGTACAGTTCACGCCGTGGGTGGAGCGAACCACCTTGTCGTGCTGCCAGCGCTGGCGATAGCTGTCTTCCCAGTCGCGGTTGACGTCGTGGGTTTCGCCGTGGCCGTTGGCGAACGGTTCACGCTTCTTTCTGAAGTAACTCAGTTTGTCGATCAAATGACTCATGGTCTCTCTCTCCATCAACCCGTTGGCCGGATCGCTGTTCCGATGCCGTTCTGGTGTAGCTTCGATTTGAGACCATTGTGTGGGAGAAAAACCGGGAAATCTGCGTGGTTACCCCGTCATAACCGGGTTCTACCACCTAGGGGATAAGGACTTATATAGCCCCGGCTTTGCGCAGGTTCCGGTCCGTCAACTGGCCGTGAATGACAAACAGGAGGCAGCCAGCCAGCAACAGCAGGAACAGCATCACAAATACGGTGCCGCTCACCGCCAGCCAGTCACTCACTGCACCGGATACCACCGGCAGCCAGAACGCCACCACGCAGGCACTCTGCAACAGAATACCGGCGGTAAATGCGGGCCACTGGGGGTTCTCGTCCACCATTTTGCGCAGCAAACCGCCGATCGCACAGCCAAGGGCCAGGCCAAGGCAGAGCACCAGCAACAGATCAACCGCAAGTGGGTAGGCCAGAGCGGACGCAGGATCGGACAGCTCGCGCAAAGGCGGTACCGACAGCGCGGCCAGCACAGCCAGTGCCAACAACAGCGAATACATGACAACCGCCTGTGTCCCGAAACGGTCAGCCAGAGCGCCGCCCAAGACCTGAGCCAGGGCACCGGGA
>NZ_CAXBDN010000371.1:0-3052 GCF_963974375.1 uncultured Marinobacter sp. | reverse complement strand
ATGCTCTGCCGAGGTCGCTGATGAACGATTTCCTGGGGGGCATTCTTCAGACTCTGCAGCCAGAGACCTGAGACGGCATAACACTTCACTCCGTTCACCCTGATCCTGAGCTGAAACGAATCCTGAACCCCGTTCCTCCTCATCCTGATCCTGAGCTCGTCGAAGGGTCGAAGGATGGGATTTGGGAGTACACGCCCTTCGACAGGCTCAGGACGAACGGAGCTGAAACGAATCCTGAACCCGTTCATCCTGATCCTGAGCTCGTCGAAGGATCGAAGGATCGAAGGGTGAGAACTCCGGAGCCGCTCTCGGGCTCCGGATCGTCCTCTTACGGTCACATGAACCGGTTCAGCTCTTCCTTGGCAATAGCATTGCGATGCACCTCATCAGGGCCATCGGCCGTGCGCAGGTGACGGGCGTAAACGTACATGTCGGCCAGCGGGAAGTCTTCGGTATAACCGGCGGCACCGTGGGCCTGAATGGCCCAGTCAATCACCTTGCAGGCCATGTCCGGTGCGGCCACCTTGATCATTGCGATCTGCTTCTTGGCCACCTTGTTACCCACCAGATCCATCATCTGGGCGGCCTGCAGTACCGAAAGCCGGGTCTGATCGATGGCGATGCGGCAGTCGGCCACACGCTCGCGCCAGACACCCTGTTCTGACAGCTGCTTGTGAAACGCGGTGCGGGACACCAGGCGCTGGCACATCAGATCGAAGGCCCGTTCGGCCTGACCGATTACCCGCATGCAATGGTGAATACGGCCGGGCCCAAGGCGACCCTGTGCGATTTCAAACCCCCGGCCTTCACCCAGAAGCAGATTGCTGGCCGGCACCCGCACGTTTTCAAACAGGATTTCCGGGTGGCCCTTGGGGGCGTGGTAATAACCGTATACCGGCATGTCACGCACGATGGTCACGCCGGGGGTATCCTTGGGCACGATAATCATGGACTGCTGTTTATGGCGGTCGGCGTTATCAGGGTCGGTCTTGCCCATCACAATAAAGAATTTTGTGCGCTCGCCGCAGCCACCGGTAATAAACCATTTGCGACCGTTGATTACATAGTCGTCGCCGTCGCGGACAATTCTGGTTTCGATATTGGCGGCGTCACTGGAAGCAACGGCGGGTTCTGTCATGGCAAAGGAGGAGCGGATCCGGCCTTCCAGCAGTGGCTGCAACCACTCCTTCTGCTGGGCCTCGTTACCATAACGGGCCAGTACTTCCATATTGCCGGTGTCCGGTGCGGCGCAGTTGAATACCTCCGAGGACCACATCACCCGGCCCATGATTTCCGCCAGCGGGGAGTATTCCAGGTTGGTCAGTCCGGGGCCGTACTCTTCCTCGGGCAGGAACAGATTCCACAGGCCCTGGGCTTTTGCCTTTTCCTTCAGCTCCTCAACGATGGGTACGCCGGCATAGGCGTGGCCCCGGGCCTTGTTCTCTTCCAGCTGTTGCTTGTAGAGGGCTTCGTTGGGGTAAATATAATCATCCATGAACGTCAGCAGCTGTTGCTGCAGTTTCTTGACCTTGTCGGAATACTGAAAATCCATTGGAACCTCCTGGGGCTCACTTCTGAGCGATCTGATTCGGAATCACGGCAACCGTGTGGACTCACTATGGGAGCCTCTGCTAAATGAATCAAATGAATTATATGAATCATGTACTATAGATTATAAGAATAGATGCGCTACCGTTCTGTTTTGGTGTAGCTTTGAGCTGGAAAACTCACCCGATTCACCACACCGCTACTGGAGAAAGATGTGCCCGATACTGATTCCGCGGTTTATGTTCGTTCCGATGACCTATACGTCCCGACGGCATTGTCCCGGGGGCCCTGGAGCGCCGAGGCTCAGCATGGCGGAGCGCCGGCGGCCCTGCTGGCGGGGCTTGCCGAAGCTGAAGTGAACGACCCGGATATGTTTCTGTCACGACTGACCATGGAACTGGTGCGGCCGGTTCCCATTGCTCCGCTGGCGGTAGCCACAACCATGGGGCGTGGCAATTCCGTGAGGCGTGTCGAACTGGCCTTGAGTCACGACGGCGTGGTGGTGGCCCGGGCAATCGCCCTGTTTCTGCGCCAGCAACCGCTGCAGCTGCCGACGGCAGGCCAGGCGCAGTCGGCACCGATGCCCATGCCAGCGCCGGACACCTGTCATCAGCGCTTTTCGGTACCGGGTATGCCCAGGGTCACCTCGTTTTACGAGACCGCCATGGATATCCGGGTAGCCGGCGGCAACGTCGGCAAACCGGGGCCCGCATCGGCCTGGTTCCGGTTTGCCAGACCGCTGCTTGAAGGGATGCCCATCTCTGGCGGCATGGGTGCGGTCGCTGCGTCGGATTTCGGCAATGGCCTGAGCTGGATGCTGCCGGTGGAGGACTATACTTTTGTAAACACCGACCTTACGGTTTATCTGCACCGGAATCCGGTCAGCGAGTGGGTAGGCGTCGACAGTAAAATGACAGTGGAGGCCAACGGCGTCGGGCTGGTACGCTCGGATCTGTACGATGAGCACGGCCCTGTTGGCATTGCCCAGCAAAATCTGTTTGTAAGGTCCCGGTCATCCTGATGAGGTAGTGTTCGTTTTAATTTTTGGCAGACCGGAGTTCAGTCCATGACAGCCCTGCGCCGCACCACACGCACCATCGCCATGCCGGAATCCGTCGGTCCGCTGGTTACCCTGGCGCCGGAAGAGGCCGGGATCAGGCTGGCGAGGTTCATCGGGCGGCACCCGCGACTGTTTGTTCTGACTGGAGCCGGCGTCAGCACGGACAGTGGTATTCCGGATTACCGGGATCAGCAGGGGGCCTGGAAGCGCAGGCAGCCGGTGCAGCACCAGGACTTCATGTCCCGGTATGACGTGCGTCAGCGCTATTGGGGCCGCAGTCTGGTGGGCTGGCCGATGATCCGCAATGCCAGACCCAATGACGCCCATTTCCGGATTTCGGAACTGGAACAGCGGCAACACACCACCCTGCTGGTTACCCAGAACGTGGATCGTCTGCACCAGCAGGCCGGCAGCCGCGCCGTGGTGGATCTTCATGGCCGCCTG
>NZ_CAXBDN010000370.1:0-3062 GCF_963974375.1 uncultured Marinobacter sp. | reverse complement strand
CTGCTGGGCCCGGGTTACGGCCGGCTCGTTACCGGTTTTGGCGGCGCTGCGGCCGGCGAGGGTGTTGATCAGTGTGGATTTGCCCACATTGGGAATGCCCAGGATCATGATCCTCAGCGCCCGGGTGTCTCGGGCGGTGGCGCTGGTCATCTCCCGGGCCAGGGTCAGCAGTCCAAGAGTCTCCTGGCGCTGGTTATGGGTGAGCGTAATCGCCCGGGTGCCTTTTTCACGTTCCAGCCAGGCTTGCCACTGGCGGGTGACCTCCGGGTCAGCCAGATCCCGCTTGTTGAGAATCTTGATAACCGGCTTGTCGCCTCTCAGGGACGGCACCAGAGGGTTCTCACTGCTGAACGGAATGCGCGCGTCCAGAACCTCAATAATCAGGTCCATCTGCGGCATGATGTTCTTGATGTCCTTGCGGGCCTTGTGCATATGGCCCGGGAACCAGTTAATGGCCATGATATGCTCCTGAGTGGCGGTTGCGCGCCATTATGGCGGGGAATAACAAAGATTTCACATTATTCCGGATCCGGCCTCCCACGGGGGGCGCCGGACCTGCAGAAACATCCGGTCGGGTGCGATTCCGGTGCAGAAATGGCCGTTGGGGTGAAATTGCCGGCAGTTTTCATTAGGGTGTACGGTCACCAGCACAAAATGAAACGAAAAGACGTGGAGATTACATGAAGACTATTCGGATTTTTGCCCTCGCCATTCTCGCAATGGCTTTCGCGCATTCAGCCATGGCCCAGCAGATGCAGGGCGGTGGCGGTCAGCCAGACCAGGTGGCCCAGCTTGCCGAGATGCTTGATCTCAATGAGAGCCAGCAAACCGAGATTCGCGGCATTCTTGATGAGTCTCAGGGCGAGCTGCAGGAACTTCAGGCTGAGGCGCAGGCACTGCAGGCACAACTGCAGGACCAGATTGGACCGGATTTTGATGAAGCGTCGATCCGCGAAGATGCCTCCCGTCTGGGTGAGCTGAGCGGCCAGATGGTTGCGGTGAATACCCTGATGCAGGCTCGCGTAGACAGTGTATTTACCGAAGAGCAGCGTGCCACGCTGGAACAGCGCATGCAGGAAATGCAGCAGCAACAGATGCAACAGCAGCAGATGCAGTAATTTCTCACTGACCCTTTCGAGGGGTTAGTACTGAAAAGCCGCAGGCCACAAACCTGCGGCTTTTTGCTGTTTTCCGGATGGGTCATTCCTGGTCCGGGCTCCCGATTCCATATCAGGAAATCCAGATTCCTGTTTTCAGCCTATACTTGGGTTCTGGCGGTGCCTGATCGGCAGTTTCTGCCGATAAAAACAACCAACGAAACGGATGCGTATCCATGATTGCAGAGAGCAAAGCCTTCCGCTCTACCATTCTCGCGCCGGTATTCATCCCGGCGGTGGCGGTAACCTTACTGCTGGTGGTAGGCACCATCAGTAATCCTGAACTGGCCGGCGAGTTGTTCAGCGCAACCCTGGCGTGGATCACCCAGACCTTCGGCTGGTTCTACATGCTGTCGGTGGCGATCTTTCTGGTTTTTATTGTTGTCGTTGCGGTATCACCCTGGGGCAGGATCAAGCTGGGGCCGGATCACGCGGTCGCGCAGTACAGCTTCCCGGCCTGGTTCGCCATGCTGTTTTCAGCCGGTTACGGCATTGCCTTGCTGTTTTTCGGTGTGGCAGAGCCGGTGCTTCACTATGCGTCACCTCCTGCCGGAGCTCCGGAAACGGTGGATGCTGCCAAGCAGGCCATGCAGATTGCGTTCTTCCACTGGGGTTTCCACATCTGGGCCATCTACGGTCTGGTGGGGCTGGTGCTGGCTTATTTTGCGTTTCGTCACGGGTTACCCCTGTCGATCCGGTCTGCCCTGTACCCGCTGATCGGTGAGCGCATCTATGGCCCCATCGGGCACACCGTCGATGTGTTCGCCATCCTCGGTACCATGTTTGGTATCGCTACCACCCTCGGACTCTCGGTCACGCAGATCAATGCGGGTATCAATTACCTGTGGCCGGCAATCCCGATAAATACAACGGTCCAGATCATTGCAATTGCGGTGATAACGGCTGCGGCGACGGTGTCTGTGGTGGCAGGTCTCGACAAAGGCGTGAAGCGGCTGTCAATTCTGAATATGGTGCTGGCGGTAGCGCTGATGTCCTTCGTGTTCATCGTGGGACCAAGTATCCTGATTCTGGAAACCTTCCTTCAGAATACCGGTAGTTACCTCAGTGGTATCGTCGAGCGGACATTCAACCTGCAGGCCTACACCCGCAGCGACTGGATAGGTAACTGGACCCTGTTTATCTTCGGCTGGACCATTGCCTGGGCGCCGTTTGTGGGTATGTTTATCGCCAAAATCAGCCGGGGACGTACCATTCGTGAGTTTGTTGGCGGCGTCATGCTGGTGCCGACCATCTTCACCTTCCTCTGGTTCTCCATTTTCGGGGATACCGCACTGAACCTGATCATGAACGAAGGCGTCACCACTCTGATCGCAGACGTGCAGGCGGACCATGCGGTGGCGCTGTTCAAGCTTTTTGATCAGTTGCCCTGGTCCTTCTTCATCTCCCTGATCACTGTGTTGCTGATCGTGACCTTCTTTGTGACCTCTTCCGACTCAGGCTCACTGGTCATTGACTCCCTGGCATCCGGTGGCGCCATGCAGACTCCGGCCTGGCAGCGGGTGTTCTGGGCCGTGCTGGAAGGCGCGGTGGCGTCCGTTCTGCTGCTTGCGGGTGGTCTCAGTGCCTTGCAGACCATGACCATTGCCAGTGCACTGCCGTTTTCCATCATCATGCTGGTCGCGGCTGTCGGGATGTGGCGCGCGCTGGTGATCGAGGGGCATCGTGAGAGCAGTCTGCAGGCCCACATGGCCAGCAGCCGGCATATGACCGGTTCCCAGTGGAAGCACCGGCTGGCGGGTATTGTCGATTTTCCGGGCCGCGATGATGTGGAAGCCTTTATCCGGGGCACTGTGATGGGCAGCATGCGCCAGGTCGAGGCTGAACTGAAAACCCGCGGCTGGCTGGCGGAGGTGGTCTTCGATGAGGAGCATTGCCGCGCCTATT
>NZ_CAXBDN010000369.1:0-3104 GCF_963974375.1 uncultured Marinobacter sp. | reverse complement strand
GAAGAGGCGGGGCTGGAGTTCCGTCGACTGGAACACATCTGTGACTACCTGGTGTCTCCGGGAGGCACCACAGAGCTGGTCCATCTCTATTGCGGTCAGACCAGTACCGGGACCGCCGGGGGCCTGCACGGAATTGAAGATGAACACGAGGACATTCGCGTTCATGTGGTCACCGTGGAAGAGGCCGTTGCCATGATTGCGGACGGACGAATCAACAATGCGGCCGCCATCATGGCGATACAGTGGCTGCAACTGAACCGCATCCCGTTGCGCGAGCGCTGGCACTGATATGTCAGCTACGACGCTTCGCCGGAAACGTTACGTACCCGATCTGCAAAGGTTGGGAGCCTTGTGTGAGGGGAATTATCAGCGCCTGCTGCGGCTACGCAAGTTAAGTGCACAGCCGGATGCCGGCATTGAGTTCGAACTGCACCGGGAATCGCAGTATCTGGGCAGGGTCCGAATCTCGGTACTGCAGCAGACCCGGTACACCGAAACCCTGCTGCTGGAGCAGACCCACAATAATGGACGCTGGCTGAACAATCCCGAACTGACGGTCAGGGTGTACCACGATGCCAGCCTGGCGGAGATCATCAGCTTTTACGGTAACCGGCAAATCGCCGCCGTAAACGATTATCCGAACCGGTTCATGCATCACCCGGATGAAAAGGTCCAGATGAACAGCTTTGTGGCGGACTGGCTCGATTTCTGTCTGCGTTTCGGCCACGCCCCGGGTGTGTCTGCCTTCTGGCGTAAAAGTGATGGCGTCGAAGGATAGAGTGCCTGGGATACCGGTCAGCCGATCCTTTCAGTCCATTTTGTGTAATCTTTTGTTAAACCAGTGATTATATTTCATCCGACTTGTGACCAGTGTTGGAGCCGGGCAGGTAAAATGGGACTACTATTTTTCCAGCGGTAAGCGTTCAGACTGTTTTCAACCGGGTATTTTATGTTGCAGGTTAACAACGGAAGGCCGGCACCCGTGAGAGTGCTTCAGATTACGGATCCTCACCTGATGGCGGATCCCGATGGCGCCCTGCTGGGCGTAAAAACCCGGGATAGCCTTGATGCCGTGATAGCCCATGCGCAGGCGGATCCCAGGGCGCCCGATTTCATTCTTGCCACCGGTGACCTGGCCCAGGATGCATCTGAAACGGCGTATCAGGCGTTCGCTGCCAGGCTGGGCGGCTTTTCGTGTCCCAGTGCCTGGGTAGCCGGCAATCACGATGACAGCGCTCTGCTCCAGTCTGTGGCAGGTCAGCACAATGCCGATCACCGGCAGATTCTGCTGGGCGGCTGGCAGATTGTCATGCTGGATTCATCGGTGCACAAAAAGGTCCATGGCTATCTGGCCGGCCATGAGCTTGCGTTTCTGGATCAGTGTCTGGCAGAACATCCGGACACGCCGGCCATGGTGTCGCTGCACCATCATCCTGTTACGGTCGGTTCAGGCTGGATGGAAGATATCGGGTTGCACAACCGCGACGCCTTCTGGCAGATGATTGACCGGCATGCCCAGGTGAGGGTGGTGCTGTGGGGGCATATCCACCAGGAGCTGGATTGCTACCGGGGTGACGTTCGCCTGCTGGCAACGCCGTCAACCTGTATCCAGTTCACGTCAGGTTCGAGGGAGTTCGCTGTTGAAGAGAAAGCTCCTGGTTACCGCTGGCTGGACCTGCATCCCGATGGGCGGCTGGAAACAGGTGTGCGGCGAGCCCTGGATTTTACCTTCGATCTTGACGTTAATAGCACCGGCTACTGATGCATTTGTAGCTTTCAACGAAAGAGTGAACGTCGCCATGAGGCAACCGCAAGCCCTCCATACGCTGGTCTACCTGCATGGTTTCAACAGTTCGCCGCAGTCCAGAAAAGTGACTGAAATTAAATCTGTGCTGCCCGGGCTGACAAAAGAGCTGGGTCTGGGTGATGTTGATCTGCAGGTGCCCGAGCTGGGTTTTGATCCGGATGTGGCACTTGCGAGGGCCGGGGACGTGATCCGGCCATTGCTGGAAGCCGGCCAGTCGGTAGGCCTGATCGGCAGCTCCCTGGGCGGATTCTACGCCTCGGTGCTGAGCCAGCAGTACGACCTTCCGGCTGCTCTGGTTAATCCTGCAGCCTATCCCTATCAGCTGTTGGTGGATCATCTCGGTCCGCAGCACAATCCTTACACCGGCGAGCGGTACGAGCTGAACGAATCCCACATCCTGCGGCTGAAGACGCTTGAGCCTGAGCCTCCCGCTCGTCCGGAGCGTTTGTTCATTCTGGTGCAGACCGGTGACGAAACCCTCGATTTCAGAGATGTACTCGGCAAGCATCGCGGAAGCCCGGCCTGGATCCAGCCTGGTGGTGATCATCGGTTTCAGAATTTCACAACCGTGCTGCCGGCAATTCTGACGTTCCTGTTTGGTGGCAATTTCCGGTAAACTTCGGGAAATTTCCACCAGGACACCAGAGCGATGAGCGACGTTCCCCCAGATCTGAAATACATCGACACTCACCAGTGGGTGCGTGTCGCCGATGATGGCACCGGCGTGGTCGGTATCACGGATTTTGCCCAGGAGCAGTTGGGCGACGTGGTCTACATCGGTTTGCCAGAGGTCGGCGAAACTGTGAACGGCGGTGAGGAAGCCGGTGTTGCGGAATCGGTGAAATCCGCCTCCGACGTATTCAGCCCGGTTACTGGCGAGGTGCTGGCGATCAACGAGCGCCTCGAGGACGAGCCGGAAACTGTCAATGAGGACCCTTACGGCGAGGGCTGGCTGTTCAAAGTGCGGCTGGCCGATCCAGGCGAACTGGACAGCCTGCTGGATGCCGCTGGCTATGGTGAGTTGCTGGCGGAGCAGTAACTACCGCGGTTCTCCGGAGTTTTGATCCCCGCGACGATTGTTTCGCCGTCAGTCGTCGCCACCCACCCACGCTGTTTCAGGTACCAGATTATGGATTTTCCCCTGCTTTATCTCCGCAAAGGAGCTGAACGCCGGCTCCGAAGCGGTCACCTCTGGGTTTACAGCAATGAGGTGGACACCCGGCGTTCGCCACTGACCGGGTTTGAAGCGGGCGCGCAGGCGCAACTTAGGGCTTCGACGGATAAACCGTTGGGAACG
>NZ_CAXBDN010000368.1:0-3129 GCF_963974375.1 uncultured Marinobacter sp. | reverse complement strand
TGGCTGTACCAGGCCCCCATGTTCCTGGGTAGCGAGGGTCGACCGACGGCCCGGCTGCCGCTGGACAAAATGTCGGACAAAGTACAGTGGAAGGTGCTGGACCGTCGTCAGATCGGCGCTGATCAGCGTTTGATACTGGCACCACAATAACCGGTGACCACAGTGGTGGCATCGGCTCATGTCTATAAACCACGGCAGTCTGGCGGCTCCGGGCTGAAAAGCTCAGGCCTGGCGGCTGACCTGGAGGGTGCAAACAGATTATGGCACTGAACAGCATAGAAGAGATCATTGCAGATATCCGGCAGGGCAAGATGGTCATCCTGATGGATGACGAAGATCGCGAAAACGAAGGCGATCTGGTGATGGCTGCGGAATTCTGCACGCCGGAGGCCATCAATTTCATGGCGCGGTTTGGTCGTGGTCTGATCTGCATGCCAATGACCCGTACCCGCTGTGAGCAGCTCGGTCTGCCGTTGATGGTTCACAGCAATCATTCCGGTTTCGGGACCAAGTTCACCCTCTCTATCGAGGCCGCTGAAGGCGTGTCCACCGGCATTTCCGCCGCGGATCGTTCCCGCACGGTTCAGGCCGCCGTTGCCAGGGGCGCAAAGGCTTCTGATCTGGTTCAGCCGGGTCATATCTTTCCGCTGATGGCGGATCCTGGCGGCGTTCTCAGCCGGGCAGGCCATACCGAGGCGTCCTGTGATCTGGCGGCACTGGCAGGGTGTGAGCCTGCCGGAGTGATCTGCGAGATCATGAACGACGATGGCTCCATGGCCCGCCGTGAAGATCTGGAGAGATTCGCCGAGCTGCACGATCTCAAGATTGGCACCATTGCGGATCTGATCCACTATCGCACCATGAATGAGCGCACCATTGAGTGCGTTGAACAATACGATCTGGATACCGAGTACGGCACCTTCAACCTGCGCACCTATCGCGACAATATTCAGGGCGCCACCCATCTGGCCATGGTCATGGGTGACATTGACGCCAACGAGCCGTCGTTGGTGAGGGTTCACATTACCGACACCCTGCGCGATTTACTGGGTGCCCGACGTGAGGGCTCCCACAGCTGGCCTCTGCACCATGCCTTGAGCCGGGTGGCTGAAGAGGGTCGGGGTGTGGTGGTCCTGCTGAACAGCGCGGAAGACAGTTACAACCTGGAAGACCGTATTCACGAATTTTTTGGTGAAGGCCCGGCAGCGGCAGGAAAAGGTGGCAGCTCAGGGGTTTATTTCACGGTTGGTACCGGTTCCCAGATTCTGCGTGATATCGGGGTAGGCAAGATGCGGTTGCTGAGTGCACCCATCAAGTTTTCGGCAATTTCCGGGTTTGAACTGGAAGTGGTTGAGTATCTGCCCTACACCGGCGAGTAATTTTGAATAGCGGGGACAGCCCCCGATACCCATAGCGAGTCTGCGCCCGGCGGCGGGCAGACATACAGGAGCCAGACATGGCAGATATCAAAGTAATTGAGGGCGATTTTCGCCAGTGTTCCGGTCGTTACGCGCTGGTGGTTGGTCGTTTTAACGGTTTTGTGGTTGAAAGCCTGGTAGAGGGTGCCATCGATACTCTGCGGCGCCACGGTATTGCCGACGATGACATCGCCATCATTCGCGTGCCCGGCGCTTATGAAATGCCGCTTGCGGTCAAACGGGTCGCAGAGACCGGCACCTACAGCGCCATTATCGCCCTGGGCGCCGTGATCCGTGGCGGTACGCCGCATTTCGAATATGTGGCAGGCGAGGCGGCCAGTGGCCTCGGTGCGGTCAGCCTCGAGACGGATATCCCGGTCAGCTTCGGTGTACTGACTGTCGATTCCATCGAGCAGGCCATCGAAAGGTCCGGCACCAAAGCCGGTAACAAGGGCGCGGAAGCGGCCATTACAGCGCTGGAAATGGTCAGTCTGTTCAACAAGCTGGGTGAGTAATGAGCGAGCAGGACCAGACTTCTTCGGCGGCTCCGGCCGGAAAGCCCAAGGCGGGTGATCGTCGCCGGGCCCGGGCACTTGCGCTGCAGGCGTTGTACCAGCGTCATTTCAGCAGGAGTGCGATGACGGATATTGAAGCGGAATTCATGGTTGATAACGACATGAGTAACGTCGATACCGCCTACTTCCGGGAACTGATCCGCGGCATTCATCGTGAACAGGGGGATCTGGACCGGCTCATTGAGCCTTTCCTGGATCGTCCCATAGGTGAAGTGGACGCCATTGAACTGGCGATCGTCCGCCTTGGAACCTTTGAACTCAAGCACCGCATTGATGTGCCTTACCGGGTCGTGATCAATGAGGGTATTGAGCTTGCCAAACGTTTCGGTGGCACGGAAGGTCACAAGTTCGTCAACAGCTTGCTGGACAAGCTCAGCCGCCGTTTGCGGCTGGCTGAGACGCGTCCACGTCAGGACTGAGCCAGCAACCGGTGGCAGGTTTTCATGGGCGAGTTTGAGTTGATCGAGAACCTGTTTCGCCCGCTGGCGAAACGCCTCCGCCACCCGGATCTGATCCTTGGTCCGGGAGACGATTGCGCCATTCAGAGCCTGTCACCGGGCCATCAGCTGGTATTTTCTGTGGATACCCTCGTTGAGGGTGTCCATTTTCCCTTGCACTATGATCCCCGCTCTCTGGGCTGGCGAGCCCTCGCCGTTGCGGTCAGCGACCTGGCTGCCATGGGCGCCGATCCCGTCTGCTTTACCCTCGCTCTAACCCTGCCCGATGCCCGGGAAAGCTGGCTGCGTCCGTTTACCGAGGGCCTGGCTGACGCCGCGGTGGCCTTTGGTATTGCGCTGGCAGGTGGCGACACCACACGGGGGCCTCTCACGCTCTCGGTGCAGGTTCACGGAACCGTACCCGCAGGTCTTGCGCTGGTGCGCAGTGGTGCACGGGTGGGGGATCTTATCTGTGTTACCGGTGAGCTGGGCGGTGCGGCGGCGGCCCTGGCCCTGCTGGACAAGCCGCCCACAACGCCGGTGTCCAGGGCGTTACTCACCCGCTACCATCATCCGCAACCACGGCTGTCGGCAGGCCAGTGGCTGAGAGGTAAGGCCTCTGCCTGCATCGATGTATCGGATGGCTTGCTGGCGGACCTGGGACATATCCTCAAGGCGTCCGGAGTTGGGGGCCGGGTA
>NZ_CAXBDN010000367.1:0-3133 GCF_963974375.1 uncultured Marinobacter sp. | reverse complement strand
CACCAGGAAATGGGCACATTGGCCGCAGCCAGCGCCAGGGTGCAACCGATGCCGGCGAAAATAAGCTGGCGGATAGCATAGTGGTAGCTGTTGCCCATGGTGGCCGCCGCCATATCCATGGACGCCGAAGCGATCATCACTACACCCAGCAGCAGCAACGCTGATGCGGTGAGCACCAGCCAGGGCAAAGGCTCTGCCAGCATCGTATTGCGACGTAGAGTGGCGATGGCAGCGGCACTCATTGCAATGCCTCCACGGCCTGTCGGAACTGGACGCCCCGGTCTTCGTAATCGCGGAACATATCAAAGCTGGCGCAGGCCGGAGACAACAGCACCCGGTCACCCGGGCGGGCAACAGCGGCTGCCTGCTTCACGGCGTCCGCCATGGTTACCGCCGCCAGCAACGGTGCCTTACCCTCCAGAACCCCGCTCAGCAGCGGCGCGTCGCAGCCCATCAGGACCACGGCCCGGCAATGACGCTCAACAGGGCCAGCCAGGGGAGTAAAGTCAGCGCCCTTGCCCTCACCACCAGCGATCAGCACCAGCTTCTGGTCACTACGCGCAGGGGCAAGACTTTCAAGGGCCGCTACCGCTGCGCCCACATTGGTGCCTTTGGAATCGTTGAAGTAATCGACACCGCCAACGCAGGCAACATGCTCACAGCGATGGGGCAGGCCCGGAAAGGCGACAGCTGCCTCAACCATGACAGGAAATGGCAAGCCTGCGGCGTGGCCAAGGGCCAGTGCTGCCATCACATTGCTGACATTGTGGTGACCCGCCAGCTTCAGACGCGACGTATTCAGCAGGTTGTCAAAGCCCCAGGTAATCCAGGTGCCCTCATCGTCGTCCCGGGTGCTGAGCGTTTCCGGATTGATGCGGTGGGCGCCGAAGCAAATGAAGCGCAAGGTGTCTCGGGCCATGGGCGTGCTGAGGGCATCATCCAGATTCACCACCGCCGTTTTCGCACCCCGGAAAATCCGTTGCTTGGCCTGGTAATAGGCCATTTTCGACGGGTAGCGATCCAGATGATCATCGCTGACATTGAGAATGGTGGCCGCGTGGGCATTCAGCTCATGGGTGGTTTCCAGCTGGAAACTGGACAGCTCCAGAACGTAGAGATCGGCCGGCTCAGCGAGCAGATCCAGTGCGGGCGTTCCGATATTGCCGCCGACAGCCACGCGCACGCCGCTGGCCCTGGCCATTTCACCCACCAGAGTTGTCACCGTGGTTTTTCCATTGGAGCCGGTGATGGCCACGATGGGCGCCGTTGCGGCTTCGGCGAACAGATCAATGTCACCGCGGATCTGCGCGCCGGCAGCGGCCGCCGCCGCAATAGCGGTTTCGGTGACCGCAATGCCCGGGCTGACCACCAGCTCGTTGAAGGAGGCGAACCAGTCTGCGTCGAACTCGCCGGTGCGCACTTCCAGCTCCGGCCATTGCGCTCTGAGTTCGCTCAGACCCGGTGGCCGGGAGCGGGAATCGGCCACCGCAACGGCGCGGCCAAGACCCATCAGATAGCGCACGCAGGAGAGCCCGGTTTTACCGAGCCCTACGACCAGTGTGCGACGATCTGAAGTGATCATGGACATAAGATTTCCTGTTCCCTCAACGCAGTTTCAGGCTTGCAAGGCCGATCAGTACCAGCACTACCGTGATCACCCAGAAACGGACAATCACTCTGGGTTCTGGCCAGCCCTTCAATTCAAAATGGTGGTGTAACGGCGCCATCCGGAATATCCGGCGGCCGGTCAGCCGGAACGACGCTACCTGCAGAATCACCGACACGGTTTCCATCACGAAGACTCCCCCCATGATGAACAGCACGATTTCCTGACGGGTAATCACCGCCACCACACCCAGGGCAGCGCCGAGTGCCAGGGCACCGACATCTCCCATGAACACCTGCGCCGGGTAGGTGTTGAACCAGAGAAACCCCAGGCCGGCGCCCACCAGTGCTCCGCAGAATACAATCAGCTCGCCACTGCCCGGCAGATGCGGAATCAGCAGATAATTGGCGAACTGGAAGTGACCCGAGACATAGGCAAATATGCCGAGCGCGCCGCCTACCATGACCGTTGGCAGAATCGCCAGACCGTCGAGGCCATCGGTCAGGTTGACTGCGTTACTGCTGCCGACAATGACGAAATAGCTCAATACGATGAACAGCACCGGCCCCAGCGTCAGCGATACACTCTTGACGAAGGGCAGGTAAAGCGATGTTTCCTGAGGCAAGGTTGCGCTGTAGAACAATGCGATGGCTGCTCCGACGCCCACCACGGACTGCCAGAAATACTTCCAGCGGGCTGGCAGCCCGCGGGGATTACGCTCCACCACCTTGCGGTAATCGTCGACCCAGCCAATAGCACCGAACAGCAGGGTTACCAGCAGGGTAATCCACACATAACGGTTACTGAGGTCAGCCCACAGCAAGGTGCTCACCGCTATGGCCACCAGAATCAGCGCGCCACCCATGGTGGGCGTACCGGCTTTACTCAGGTGGGTCTGGGGGCCGTCGTTGCGCACCGCCTGACCAATCTGATACTGACTGAGTTTGCGGATCATCAACGGACCTACCAGCAGGGAAATCAACAGCGCTGTCAGAACGCCAAAAATCCCCCGCAAGGTCAGGTACTGAAACACCGTCAGTTGTGTGAAGTACTGTGACAGAAACTCTGTCAGCCAGAGCAGCATGAGTTGTTTACCTTGTTTTTTAGGCTTTTCACCACCTGGTCCATGGCAGAACTACGAGAGCCCTTCACCAGTACCGTCTGGCTTCCCGTGTTTCCGGACAACAGGCGTTCCACCGCCTGCTCATGATTTTCAACCCGCTCGGCACTGCCACCGAAGCCATCGCAATAGCCCTGACTGCGGTCGTCACCCACGGCAATCAAACGTTCGATGCCCAGCTCCCGGGCGCGTTCGCCCACGGACTGATGCAACCGCAGGGAATCAGGCCCCAGTTCCGCCATCGGACCAAGAACTGCCACCCTGGTGCCGGTGGCAGATGCCAGCACCGCCAATGCCGCCTTCATGGACGCGGGGTTGGCGTTGTAGCTGTCATCAATTACCGTTAACTGCTCGCCTAACACCTCGGTCTGCAGCCGCCCCTTCGCTGGCCTGACCTGGGCCAGGCC
>NZ_CAXBDN010000366.1:0-3156 GCF_963974375.1 uncultured Marinobacter sp. | reverse complement strand
GAAACCGCCGAACTGGTGATTGCGGCCGTTGGTCATGGGCAGCGTGAGTTCGAGGCGTTTCTGCAGCGGCTGGACGAGCGACTGGGGTCTTTGCAGGGCCACTTCAGCGAGCAGGCAGAAGCTCAGGAAGATCGCCGTTCCGCCTCCGCCACGCTGGAATCATCGGTCCGCCTGGAGCTGGTGACGATCGGCAGCCACATGTCTGAGGCCTCGGATCTGGATGCCTTGCGGGAATCGGTGGGTCAGCATCTGGATACCATCGGTCAGCGCCTGGACGGATTCCGCCAGCAGGAACAGGAGCGTGAGGCTGTGCTGTCCGGCCAGCTGCGGGCCATGCAGGAAAAGCTGGCAGCCATGGAAACCCATTGTGAGCAGATTCGCGAAAAGCTGCAGGAAGAGCGTCAGCGTGCATTGACCGATATTCTGACCGACCTGCCCAACCGCGAAGCCTGGGATGACCGGCTGGTATTCGAGTACGACCGCTGGCGCCGGTATGGTCATCCCATAACACTCTGCGTTCTTGATATCGATCACTTCAAACAGGTCAACGATTCCTATGGTCACAAGGCCGGTGACAAGGTGTTACAGCTGGTTGCCCGTGCGCTCCGGGAGCGTTTGCGAACCACCGACTTTGTAGCCCGGTATGGTGGTGAGGAGTTTGTGGTTCTGCTGCCTGAAACGCGGATGGATGTGGCACGGACTGTTATCGACGATTTGCGGCTGCATATCGGGCAGTTGCCATTTCATTTTCAGGGTCAACCGGTCAATGTGACCTTTTCTGCAGGGCTGTCCTGGTTCCGTGAAGGCGCCGGCCCCGATGTGGTATTCGATGAAGCCGATAAAGCGCTATACCAGGCCAAGCAAAATGGCCGTAACCGGATTGAAATGACGAATCAGCAGGGCACTGAGTAATGTTACGGCGTTATCTGGCAGCGGTCGGGCTGTGCTTCTTTGTCATGTTGGCCCGGGCCGAGCCTGAATTGCCAATGCCGTTCCCGGTGCTGGGGGCGGAGGATCTGGCCTGGCTTGATTCGCTTGAGAGTATCCCGGTCGGTGTGCCCCCGGGCCACACCCCGCTGGCTTTTGGTACGGCGGATGGCTGGCTTGCCGGCACCTACATTGACTACCTCGAGCTGCTGGGCCGCAAACTGCGGACACCGCTCTTACCGCAACTGTTGCCGGCAGCCCGCCAGGGTGAGCCGGCGGATGCGCCATTGGCAAGAATTGCAACCCGGTTACGGGAGTCAGCGGTGCCTGGGGGCTGGCTGCACACCCGGCCACTGATGACCCTGACCTACGGCATTTATGCAGACTCTGGCGACGCCGGTATCCGCCGGATCGGTGATCTGGAGCGACGTCGGATTGCTGTGGTGGCACTGGATGACAGCCAGTTCGCGCTACTTGATCCGGTTGAGTCATTCACCCCGGTGCCGGTTTCAGGTTTTGGTGAAGCGGTGAGCATGGTGCTGTCCGGTCAGGCCGATGCATTCATCGGTCCGGTGCCGGTGGTGCAGGATTATCTGCAATCCGCGTTGATCAATGGCGTCAGTCTGTCCGTGTTGCTGGATCACCAGAAGGTGGATGTGGTCCTGGCCGTGCCGGATTCGGAGTCACAGCTGCATCATGTACTCAACCGGGCAGTGGCCTCTATCGGTCATAATGAGCATCGCACCATTCGCCAGGCCTGGTTGCCGGAGCCGGTTTTCCAGCGCAGTGCCAATGGCGGCCTTGCACTGACCATGGCGGAACAGGAGTGGTTGCGCCGCCACCCGGAGCTGACGGTGGCTTACCGGGACGGCTGGCCGCCCTTTGAATTCAGGGAGGGCGACAATACCCGGGGCCTGGTGCCGGATCTGGTGAATCGCCTGGGCCAGGATCTGGGAGTTGATTTTGTTGATCGCCAGTTAACGGACTGGTCGTCTGCAGAGCAGCTGTTGCGCGAAGGTGCCATTGATGTGCTGCCGGCATTGCCACGGACACCCCGTCGCGAGGACGAGTTTCTGTTCACCCGCAGCTACCTGAATCTGCCGATTGTTCTGGTGATCCGCGATGACGGCCGGTTTATCGGAGATTTGCGGGAGCTGAGAAGCGAGCGCGTGGGCGTGTTGCGCCAGCACGCCTCTCACGACTATCTGCTGATCAATCATCCGGACCTGAACATTTATCCTGTCAGCTCGCTTCAGGAAGGCCTGTTGGCCCTGTCCAATGGCGACCTGGATGTGATGGTGACCCATATACCGGGTGTCAGCTACACGGTGGCCAGACTTGGATTGTCCAATCTCCGGATCACCAGTATCACACCCTATCAGTACGAGCTCCGACTGGCGGTGAACCGTGACCGGCCGGAATTGCTGCGGATTCTCAACAAGGCGCTGGGAAATCTCAGTGCGACGGAAACTGACGCCATCTACAACCGCTGGATTCATCTCGATATTGAGCGCGACCCTGATTACACCGCCATCAAACGGGTCGTACTGATTGCCCTGGTGGTGGTGTTTATCTTTCTTTACTGGAACCGGAAGCTGTCACGGGAAGTGGATGAGCGGATTCGTTCGGAGCATGCGTTGCGGCGCAGTGAAGATGATCTGCGGGCGGCAAAGCTCGAAGCGGAGCGACTGGCGCGGGAGGCAGAAAGTGCCAATCGGGCGAAAAGTGAGTTTCTGGCCAATATGTCCCACGAAATCCGCACCCCGATGAATGCGGTAATCGGCTACGGTGACCTGCTGTCTGCCAGTGTCACGGATCCCAGACAGCAGCATTATCTGGGGGCTATCCAGGCCAGCAGTCGCAGCCTGCTGATGCTGATCAATGACATTCTGGACCTGTCCCGTATCGAGGCGGGCAAGATGCGACTCGAATACGTTCCGGTCTCAGTTCGACGGCTGTTGCAGGATGTGCGTCATATTTTTGATTTGCGGGCCCGGGAGCAGGGGGTCAGCCTGGAAATCAGCGTTGATTCGGAAGTACCTCTGGCCCTGATGCTGGACGAAATCCGTCTGCGCCAGGTGTTATTTAACCTGGTCGGCAACGCCATCAAGTTTACTCACGAAGGTGGTGTAAGCGTTCGGGTGACCGCAGATCCGCTGAGTCAGGACGGTCGTGATACACCGGGACAGTGTCGGCTGTGCTTCACGGTGTCGGATACCGGTGTAGGCA
>NZ_CAXBDN010000365.1:0-3158 GCF_963974375.1 uncultured Marinobacter sp. | reverse complement strand
GTAAGCGTTCATTCTAAGACGTCCTGCCGCCCGGCTGACATTCGCCCTACAGTAACCTCACATTTGCCCACACGAGGTTACCCCCATGAGAAAGCACCGCACCCCGGAACAGTGGCAGGCCCTGGTTGACCAGCATCGTGACAGTGGTCTGTCAGCTTCGCAGTTTTGTAAACAAGAGAACATTGGCTATTCCAGCTTCTGCAACTGGCGAAAGCGCCTGTCCGATCAGCCGACCGATAATTCGACAGACTCTGGAGAAGCCAGCTTTCTCGATTTGTCGTCACTGATGGGCACGTCGCCATCATCCGGCTTAGGCTGGAATATTGTGCTCAGCCTGGGTAACGGCGTCGAGCTACGGCTGAGCCAGAACGGATGATCGGGCTCGATAGCCAGGCGCGCATCTGGCTATGTACCGAACCCACAGACATGCGCAAATCCTTCCGGGGCCTGAGCGCCCTGGTTCGGAATCAGTTGAAGCACGACCCGCTCAGTGGCCAGTATTTCGTCTTCGTCAATCGTCGCAAGACCCAGATGAAGATGCTGTACTTCACCGCCACCGGTTATTGCCTGTGGGCCAAGCGCCTGGAGCAGGGCCAGTTCCGGGTGCCGTTATCCGCCTCCGGGCAGCGAGCCCTGACCCTGACGGATCTGCAACTGCTGATCGATGGCATCGAGGTGCAGAAATATCGCCAGTTCAAGCGTTTTCGAGGGGTATAGAAGGCCGACTTTCGATATAATATCGGCCATGAATTCAACCGCTTCCGCTCCTTCTTCCAATGCACCTTCCTACTCGGCTCTGGCCGAGGAGAATGCCGTGTTGCGGGAGCAGTTGGGAGCCCAGGCAGAAGCGATTCGTCAGCTGACGCATCAACTGGACTGGTTCAAAAAGCAGCTGTTCGGTCCCAAATCCGAGAAGCAGGTGTTCGATCTTCCCGGGCAGGACAGCTTGTTCCAGCCAGAGGAAGCGCCGCTACCGGCGCCGCCTGCTGACGAAGAAGAACGCCCCATCAAGGCCTATCAGCGTGGCACCGGCAAGAAGCAGCGCGACGATGGCTGCCTGAACGACACCGGTCTGCGCTTTACCTCTGATGTGCCGGTGGAAGTCATAGAGTATCTGCCGCCAGAGCTGACAGGGCCGGAGGCCGATCAGTACGAAGTAATCGGCAGTAAGACCACCTACCGGCTGGCCCAGCGGGCCTCCAGTTACGTGGTGCTGAAGGTGGAGCGCCCGGTGTTCCGGCGCAAGGGGAGTGACAAGCCCATCACCACGCCGGCCCCGTTCAACGTGCTGGACAACAGCCTGGCCGATGTCAGTCTGCTGGCCGGGTTGCTGGTGGACAAGTTCCAGTTCCACCTGCCGCTGTACCGTCAGCACCAGCGCATCCAGCAAGCCGGTATCACAATCAGCCGCAGCACCCTGACCAATCTGGTCAAGCGCGTGATCGACCTGCTTCGGCCCATTGTGGATGCCCAGACCGACAACGTGCTGCGCAGTCGGGTGCTGGCCATGGATGAAACGCCGATCAAGGCCGGTCACCAGGGTCGGGCGGGCCCGCAAAAAGGCAAGTTGAAATCCGGCTGGTTCTGGCCGTTATACGGCGATGCCGACGAGGTGGTGTTCACCTACTCGAACAGCCGTGGGCGTGCCCACATCGAAGCCATCCTCAGCGAATCGTTCAACGGCACGCTGATCAGTGACGGCTACGCGGCCTATGCCCGCTACGCTGCTGCCCAAGAGAACGTCACCCACGCCCAGTGCTGGGTGCATAGCCGCCGTTATTTTATCGAGGCGCAGAAGGATCACCCGGAAACCGTCACCGAGGCCCTGCAACGAATCGCAGCGCTGTACCGGAATGAAGAAACCATCAGAACCCACGGGCTGACTGGCGAGAAGAAACGTCAGTACCGGTTGGAACACTCGAAACCGGTCGTTAGCGGCTTCTTCCAGTGGTGCCGGGATCAGTTGGCGTCAGGCGGCCTGGTGCCGAGCGATCCACTGACCAAAGCTCTGAACTACGTGCTCAGCCGGGAAGCCAGCCTGAGCGTATTCCTGGAAAACCCAGACGTGCAGCCAGACACCAACCACCTCGAGCGGGCACTACGCCCCATTCCCATGGGCAAGAAAAACTGGATGTTCTGCTGGACTGAATTGGGGGCGGAACACCTGGGCATCATCCAGAGTCTGATCAGCACCTGCAAGCTGCACAATATTACCCCCTACACTTACCTGGTGGACGTGCTGCAACGCATCAGCCAGCATCCGGCCAGTGACGTCAGCGACCTGACGCCTCGTCTCTGGAAAACCCGGTTCGCCGAGAATCCGCTACGGGCGCTGATCGATCCACGCCATCCTGACCGACAGAACAAACAGCCGGAGGCCACCGTTCATGCGCATTGACGACATGAGCATCGACCAGTTGCTGGAACTGAATCAATACATCTGCCGGCGAATTGATGAACTGCGTGACCGGGAGAACCTCCAGGCGCTGAGCCAGTTGCGGGTGGGCCTGAAAGTGACCTTCGAGAGCCGGGAAGGCCCCGTGCTGGGGATTGTCACCAAGATCAACCGCAAGAGCGTGATCGTGCTGGATGAGGATGGCAGGAAGCAGTACAAGGTCTCGCCGGAGTTATTGAGACCTCTCCGGGACGTGAAGTAGGTCAACTACGTCTTGGAATGAACGCTTACGTTAGTGCTGGCTCTTGATGAATTGAAACCGGCTTGCGTTATTCATGCCGCTCCCTCCTGATTAGTCACGCCACCTAGCTTATGCCATCGCTACCTCTCAATGCTTGTACATAATTGCTAATCGGCTGTGAGAATAAGCGCTCAGTGTCAGGTTAGTGACCAGGTAGATTATGATGGGGGAAGCTAACCTCGCGAGCCTTTGCGGTTGTGCAAAACCGGCGTGATAACCTTGGTGCTATATGTAAAAAGAAGGAGAAGACGTGCACCAGTTAGCCGCCCAATGGGTAGTGGGATTACTGAGAGACAGAAATATCCCTTTTCAAATCTGCGGAGGGCTCGCAGCAAAGGGGTATGGATCTAAACGAGCGTTGAACGATATTGACCTGTTCGTACCCGGCGAGCATTTTGCAGCTGTGGTGCAGGCTGGCCAAGCGAACATATCCAAGCCCGCCACGCACTACTGCGAAGAGGG
>NZ_CAXBDN010000364.1:0-3165 GCF_963974375.1 uncultured Marinobacter sp. | reverse complement strand
GTCTATTACTGCGCCGCGTTTGAGTCCCTGTTGTCACTAACCGATCACCTGGTCGGCGCCTGCTGTCGCGAGTCCAGCGAAAGGTGCGGGCCACGCTGTCCGACGGCCGCTGACAGCGCGGGTGACAACGAGGCGGGACACTAACTTTTCCAATCCAAAAAGGAGCCATCCATGTCAGCCACGATACCCATCAAACCGTCTTTCCCAAGAGCCTTCGGCATTGGCCTTGCGGTCTCGGTCCTCACCGCGATTGTGATGGTGGCCTTGTTGAAGGCGGGTGTTTCACCGTTTCCGAAGCCGCCATCACTGGCTTTTGCCGAGACGTTGCTGGGACGGACCCTGCCACTACCGGCTGGCCTGCTATTCCACACCGCTTACGTGACCTTCTGGTCGGTGGTGTTCGTTCGCTACTTCCCGCGCAAGAGCCTGGCGACCGCACTGGGGCTGGCCGCCGCGCTCTGGGGCGTGATACTGGTGGTGTTCTTTCCGCTGGTCGGATGGGGCGTTGCTGGCCTGGCCATTGGTCCCAAGTTGATCGTCGCCTCCGCGCTGCCACACCTGCTGTTCGGCCTGTTGCTCTGGGGGCTGGACCGTTATTTTGCGCCGGTACAATCCGCCGGCGACGGGAAGGCCTCATGAAAGCGATCAACGCCGACACGCTGCGCGATTGGCAGAGGCAGGGCCGGGAATTCATCCTGGTGGATACCCTGCCGGCCAGGACGTTTGCCGAAGGGCACCTGCCGGGTGCCATCAATCTTGTTTCCGATAATGTTCTCGACGAGGCCCCCGCCGCGCTTCCAGACAAAGACGCGACGATTGTGGTTTATTGTACCAGTGACCGTTGCAAACGGGCCGGTCGTGCCGCTGAGCGCCTGGTCAGTGTGGGCTATACCGACATTCATCATTTTGTGGGCGGCAAAGAAGCCTGGGTAGATCGTGGAGGCGAATTGGAGGCCTGACCGCCCGATTCACTGACGCGGTGACTCACTTTTCGCACTCAATCCTGGAGCCGGATTTTCCCATGCGAGACCAGATGGAACGACATCAATCCTGGATTTACCTGGCCTTTATTCTGGCGGGTCTTGCCGTCGGGATTGCCCTGCCGGACACGGCATCGCGTCTGGAAGCGGGTTTGTGGCCACTGCTGGGCGTTTTGCTCTATGCCACGTTTACCCAGGTGCCTTTGACGCACATTGGCCGGGGGTTACGTGACTGGCGATTCCTGGCGGCGCTTGTGCTGGGCAACTTTGTGATCACGCCCTTGCTGCTCGATGCCCTGGTGGCGTTGCTTCCCCTGTCCCCCGCCGTCCAGGCCGGGGTGTTACTGGTGCTGCTAGTGCCCTGCACGGACTGGTTTATCAGCTTCACCCATCTGGGCAAGGGTGACGCAGGCCGGGCCATTGCCGCCACGCCCGTGCTGCTGGTGGTGCAAATGCTGATGCTGCCGGTCTACCTCTGGTTATTCCTGGGCGGAGCGTGGTTTCAGACGGTGGTGACCAGCCAACTGGTAAGTGCGTTTGTCGGTTTGATTCTTGTTCCCCTGGCGTTGGCCTGGTGCACTGAATACTTTGCCGAGCGCAGTGTTGCGGCCAGGCGTTGGGTGAGCAGTCTGGGGCTGCTTCCCGTGCCGTTGCTGGCCCTGGTCGTGTTTGTCATTGCGGCGTCACAAGTCACCACGGTGGCCGGTCTTACCGCTGTTCTGGTGCCGGTCGCCTTCGTTTTCATCGCCTATCTGGTTTACGCCGCACTGCTGGGCAAGGCTCTCAGCCGCCTGTTCCGGCTTCGCATTCTGTCGGCCAGAACCCTGACGTTCAGCTTTGGTACCCGCAATTCCTTCGTGGTTTTGCCCATCGCGCTGACGTTGCCCGAGGCTTGGCAGGCCGCCGTGGTGGTCATCGTTGTTCAGTCGCTGGTTGAGCTCTTCGGAATGGCCGTTTACCTGGCCTGGATTCCCGGCAAGCTCATGCCTGGCTCAGAATAGCGGTCAGACGTTGCTGGTTTCCGGCTCCCCAAGCAGATCTGCGACCTTGCTGATCAGGCTGCTTGCGGCATTCTGCGTAAACTGTTGGCCTTCCTCGATGTAGCCGCGCACCGTGGCGTCGTGCCTCCATCCGCCCTGGCGTTTGATCTGTTCAAAATCCACGTTTTCCTGGGCGGCAGCGGTGGACAGCCCCCGCCGAAAACTGTGACTGCTCAGCATGGGCGCAATGTCCAGTCCGCACGCCTCGCCCAGGGCTTTTACGATCCGGTTGACGGAACCGGGTGACAGGGCGTTGGGCTGCAACTGGTCCCAGCGGTTGACGGCCCGAAATACCGGGCCAGCCTGAATGTCCGCCTGCACCAGCCATCGTTCGAGCGCACTGACCGGGCAAACCGGCCCAGCGCCTCTCGGCAAAGCTCGCGTCAGTCCGTCGCCGTGCGGGTCGGTTTTGGAGCGCGGCAGGGTCACCACCACCCCTTCCGGCTCCCACGACAGATGAGTCACCTCGATGGCCACCAGCTCACTGCGCCGAAACGCGCCGAAGAAACCTGTCTGCAGCAATGCTCAGTCGCGGTGCTTTCTGAGCGAGTCGGGCTGCTGCTGAAGCGCAGCCAAAAAAGCCGCAACGTGTTCCAGCCGCAACGCCCGAGCCAGCCGCTTCGGGCGACCGTGGGCACGCCGAATACCTTCAAGCGTTTTACGCACGACCGGGTCCCGAACCGGATCACGCAACCCCTGAGTGTGGTGCCATTGCCCAAGAGCAGTCAGGTAAACAGCCAATGTACGGGGGTTGAGGATGGCTGCTTGGTCCGACAGGTAGGCGACCAGCGTTGCCGGCTGTGTGGGTAGGCGCCCGCCCCAACGCTCAAAACTGCGAATGGCCGCACGGTAGGTCCGACGCGTATTGTCGGCGGTGGCCATATGAATGTACGGATTCGCTGAATCGGCCAACACGGTTTGAGATCCATTACGTAATGGAGGCGAGGCTTTTCGATTTGGGGGAGTCGTGTCCATGATCGTTCCGATTCGAGGAGCGCCTTGAAAGGCGAGCATTGTACCGGTGTTACATTGGGAGAATACGATAGTTGGCACTTTAACGCACGTTAATGCTCTTTAACGTGCGTTATGTTTCTTAAATTAACTTTGTTAATTATCTCATAAATAACGTAATATTACATATCACG
>NZ_CAXBDN010000363.1:0-3204 GCF_963974375.1 uncultured Marinobacter sp. | reverse complement strand
TGCCAGGGCTGATCGCTTCGTGCCCCTGGCAGAAGTACGCAGGATGCCAGGCTTCACTGCGCAGCTGGTAGCGGGCCATGAGGAGAGGACAGCGTTGCGCTTTCTGGATCAGCATGAGTCGCTGCCAGAGCTCAGATATACCCGTACCGAGCGTGCAGGCCGCGACTGGTTCGTGGTTTACCTCGGGCAATTCGGAGATCGTGAGCAGGCCAGAGCATCACTGCCGGCGCTGCCCGATACGGTACGAAAATTGCAACCCTGGATCCGGCCGTTCAGCGAGTTTTGAAGCGTGCCGCCGCGCTCAAAGTGCTGACTGGCGGCCAGTGAAGCCCGGCAGAAAATAGCGGGCGTTTGTGTGGGTACTTCCACGTGTGTAAAATAGCCGGCCCCCATTTTCAGTGTCAAAGGGTATTGTATAGAAAGTAATATTTTAACTCTTTGATTGAAAAGCATTTCTACTCGAGAGAACGCTTTATGATGACAGGTTTGTATCATCCCGACGAATTCAGGGACAACTGTGGTTTCGGTCTGATCGCCCATATGAAGGGTCAGCAAAGCCACAAGTTGTTGCAAACTGCCATCGAGTCGCTGACCTGCATGACCCACCGAGGTGGTATCGCTGCAGACGGCAAGACCGGCGATGGTTGTGGCCTGCTTATTCAGAGCCCGGACGGGTTTCTGCGCAAGGCGGCAATTGCCGCGTTTGGCAAGAACCCGGGAGAGCGCTTCGCTGTTGGCCAGATTTTTCTGAGCCAGGATGCGGCGAAGGCTGCTGCCGGGCGTGCTGCACTTGAGTCCCGACTTACTGAACAGGGGCTTGAGGTGATTGGCTGGCGTGAGGTTCCGACCAACAGTGACTGTCTCGGGCCCATGGCACTGGATTGCCTGCCACGTATTGAGCAGGTGTTTGTTGAGCCGGGCAAGGATCAGAACGAAACCGAATTCGCCATCAATCTGTTCATCGGGCGTCGTCATGCCGAGCGGGACATGGCAGACGATGAGGAGTTCTATGTCTGCAGCCTTTCCCACAAGACGCTGTCATACAAGGGCCTGATGATGCCGGCAGACCTGGCCAGCTTTTACCCGGATCTGGGTGACCCTGAGCTGGAAACCGCCATCTGTGTCTTTCACCAGCGCTTCTCCACCAATACCATGCCGAAATGGCCGCTGGCCCAGCCGTTCCGTTATCTGGCCCACAATGGTGAGATCAACACCATCACCGGTAACCGTAACTGGGCCATTGCCCGGGCAGCCAAGTTCAGCTCTCCGAACCTTCCGGACCTCCAGACCCTGCAACCTCTCGTTAACCTGACGGGGTCAGACTCCTCAAGCATGGATAACATGCTGGAAGTGCTGCTTGCCGGCGGTGTCGATCTGTTCCGTGCGGCGCGGATGATGATTCCTCCGGCCTGGCAGAACGTCGACACCATGGACTCCGAGCTGCGGGCGTTCTACGAATACAACTCCATGCACATGGAGGCCTGGGACGGCCCGGCGGGTCTGGTGCTGTCAGATGGCCGCTACGCTGTGTGTATGCTCGACCGCAACGGCCTGCGGCCGGCGCGCTGGGTAGTGACGAAAGACGATTTCATTACCCTGGCCTCAGAAATCGGCACCTATGGCTACACCCCGGAAGACGTGGTGGCCAAAGGCCGTGTCGGTCCCGGACAGATGCTGGCAATTGATACCAAAAGTGGCGAGGTCCTGCATACCCAGGATGTGGACAGTCGCCTGAAAAGCGCGCAGCCCTACAAGAAGTGGCTGAAAGAAAATGCGTTGCGTGTCGAATCGACACTGAACGCGCCTGCGCCAGAGTTCACCCTGATGGACAGCGACGAGCTTCTGGTGCACCAGAAAATGTTCATGGTGTCCTATGAGGAGCGTGACCAGGTGCTGCGGCCACTGGCCGAGAGTGGTCAGGAAGCGGTTGGATCCATGGGTGATGATACCCCCATGGCCGTGCTGTCCAGCAAGGTGCGCCACACCGCTGACTATTTCCGGCAGAAGTTTGCTCAGGTCACCAATCCGGCCATTGACCCGCTGCGCGAAGCTATTGTCATGTCCCTGGAAACCTGTCTCGGGGCTGAACAGAATGTATTCGAAGAGTCTGCAGAGCACGCCAACCGGATTATTCTGACCACGCCGGTGCTGTCGCCGGCAAAGTTCCTGCAGATTGAGGGGAATCAGCGCCGCGGCTTTGAAGTGGCAAAGATTCGTCTGAGCTATGCCCCCGAGCTTGGTCTCAGGCAGGCCATCAAAGACCTCTGTGATCAGGCGGCCAACGCGGTTCGTGGCGGCAAGGTGCTGCTGATTCTCAGTGACAAGGATCTGGCGGAAGGTGAACTACCTCTGAATGCACTGATGGCCACAGGTGCCGTACACCACCACCTCGTGCAGCAGGGACTCCGGTGTGATTCCAATATTATTGTGGAAAGTGGCTGGGCGCGAGATCCCCACCACTTCGCAGTTCTGTTCGGATTTGGTGCGACGGCAGTCTATCCATACCTGTCTTACCAGATCATCAATGATCTGATCCGCACCGGCGAAATGCTGATGGATCCGATTGAGGCCAAGAACAACTATCGCAAGGGCATCAACAAGGGCCTGCTGAAAATCCTGTCCAAAATGGGTATTTCCACCATCGCCTCCTACCGCGGCGCCCAGCTGTTCGAAGCGATCGGTATTGCGGATGAGGTTGTTGATCTGTGCTTCCCCGGTGTGGCCAGTCGCATTCAGGGTGCCGGGTTCTACGAGTTCCAGCAGGACCAGGAGCAACTGGCAGGGGTTGCCTGGAAGCGTCGCAAGGCGATTTCCCAGGGTGGCCTCCTCAAATACGTTCACGGCCAGGAATATCACGCCTTCAATCCGGATGTGGTAAGTACCCTGCAGGACGCGGTGATCAGTGGCGAATACGGTCAGTATCGTGAATACGCCGCGCTGGTGAACGAGCGGCCGGTAACAACGCTCCGTGATCTGTTTGGCTTCCGCAAGGACATAAAGGCGATTGATCTGTCGGAAGTGGAGCCGGTGGATGCGATCTTCCTCCGCTTCGATTCGGCGGCCATGTCACTCGGTGCGCTCTCGCCAGAGGCCCACGAGGCGCTGGCGGTTGCCATGAATACCCTGGGTGGTCGCTCCAACAGCGGTGAAGGTGGAGAAGATCCGGCCCGTTACGGTACCGAGAAGCGCTCCAAGATCAAACAG
>NZ_CAXBDN010000362.1:0-3219 GCF_963974375.1 uncultured Marinobacter sp. | reverse complement strand
GGCGCTGACCCAGCGGGAATCCGACGATGTCTTGCTGCCATGATGAGGCGCCAGCACAACCCTGAACCGGTCAGCCGGGCCGGGATTGTCTGCCAGCCATTCCCTCTCAACAGTGCGGGAAATATCCCCCGGCAACAAGACTTCAGTGTCCCCATAGCCAAGGCTGATGACACAGGACCGGTCATTGCCATCGGCTTCGGTACGACTGCTCTGCCACAGCTCAACCCTGACCTCGCCAACCTGAAAAGACTGGCCCGACTGACAGTCTTCCAGCACACGGCCCTGAAGGTCCGGCACCAGAGCAAGCAATCGTTGCCGCTCGCCGGTCATCAGCCGGCGTGGAGCGTAGGCCTCCAGAAATGCCGACAGCCCCCCGGCATGATCCCGGTCGCCATGACTGACGATCAGGTAATCGACCCGATGGATGCCGACTGCCTGATGGGAGGGCAGCAACACCGAGCTGACCGCACTGAATCCGGACGGCGATTCCGGCCCGGTATCATAGACCAGCACGTCACCCTGATGTGCCAGGGTCACTGCAAGCCCCTGGCCCACGTCCCAGAACCAGAGTTCCGGCTCTTCCCGCCAGACATTGGCAGGCTCACTCAACCGACCGGCTCCGACCAGCAGCGCCACCGCCATAACAGCAACCGCTGTGTACCTGAAGCGCTGGTCCGGAAACCAAAGGATCAGTAGCAGAATCAGCGAACAGCCCAGTATCACCGGAAAAGCCACCGTCAACTCAGGCCATGACAGCTCAGCCAGCCACACCAGAGGCTGCCACAACCCGGCAAGACTGACGTCGAGAACCGGCCCCACCAGGACCTCACTACCCGGCAAGAACAGCAGCAGGGCGCCGGCCATCAGCAGCGGCATCACCACCAGACTCAGCCAGGGAATTGCGAACAGGTTCGCCGGCAGGCCCGCCAGCGACGCCGGCTGCCCCAGCAAGGCCAGAACCGGCCAGAGCCCCGCAAACACTGCTCCCTGTGCCAGCAGCAGGGCAGCAACGGGATGAACCGCTGCAATGCGGCGGGAAAACAGCCACACCAGTACGGCAACAGCTCCGAATGACAACCAGAAACCCTGGTCCAGCGGTGAGAAAGGATCCAGCAACAGGACCAGCCCGGCCGCTATCAACAATCCCTGCCAGGGGCTGAATGTTCTCGCTGTCAGCAGCATCCAGCTCATCGCCGCCACCATGATCAGTGCCCGTCGGGTGGGCACGGTGAATCCGGCAAGCAGGGCATAGATCAACGAGACCACCATCACCACCATGAACACCAGCTGCTTTTGTCGCAACGGCGGCCAGCGGCGGAACCGCGGCAGCAGCAGACACTGGCGCATCATGAAACCTGCAGTAACCGCCACCATGCCCAGATGCAATCCCGATATGGCCACCAGGTGGATGGTTCCGGTTGCGTTGAGCACCTCCCAGTGTTTTTGTTCCAGGCCACCGCGGTAACCCAGCATCAGCGACAGGGCAAGCTCACCCCTGTTCATACCCTCAAGCCTGAGCTCGATAGCGCGCACCGTCCGCTGCCGGCTCTGGTGGTAGCGGCACAGCAACCCGCATTCCGCAGCAGGCGCTGGCGACAACTCCCTGACAGTGCCGGTGGCCCGGTAGCCCTTGCGAAACAGCCAGGTTTCGTAGCGAAAGCCACCCGGGTTGACCGCACCATGGGGTCGTTTGAGCACCACCGTGGCGGTCAGTGGTGAGGGCACGGCCAGGGTATTGTCATCACCGTACCAGCTCAGACGAATCCGGCGCGGCATTCCGCTTGCACTGGCAGTGTCGGCCATGGCGGGACCGAGCTGCCAGCCGGTCACACACAGACTGAACCGGACACTGGCAAAAGCGCCGGGAGCCGGCACGTCACAGAGATAGCCCGAAACCTGAACGGGCTGGCCTTCAAGTTCAGTCGGCAGCGCCTGCTTGAGACGCAGCGCAGAAGCCCCGCTGGCCAGCACCAGCCCGGCCAGCAGGGCAGTCAGCCAGGGTCGTCGGAAGCCCGCCACTGCGGATAATGAAATCAACGTCATGATGGCTACAAAAAACACCACCTCTGGCGCCAGCCAACCGGAGTAAAGTATGATGACGCCGCACGCAAAGGCAGCAATCCGTGCTCCCATAGCCATTGTCCCAGCCTGAATTCTTGCATCCCTGCCGGACCAGGTCCCGGGAGGCCCTGTTAGCCTGATTGTGCCGCGATCGTCAAGACCAAAACACTTCCGGGGTACCGGCGATCCGGTGCTCCATTGTTCAGCAGGCAGCTTTCCGATATGCCTAAGAAGTTTTTGAAGCGCTATATCCCGACACCAGAGAAGGTGCACTCAATCGAGTCGCTGCGCTTTCTCGGGGATATCCTTCATGAACCAAACCTTTGGCACATCACCCGCCACAGCGTGTCACGGGCATTTCTGGTCGGCGTCTTCATGGCCTTCATCCCGATGCCAATGCAGATGCTTGTGGCCGCATTTGCCGCCCTGATTATCAATGCCAATCTGCCACTTTCGGTGGCCCTGGTGTGGATCAGCAATCCGTTCACCATGCCACCGCTGTTCTATTTCAATTACAAGGTCGGCGCCTGGCTGCTGGATCGTCCGGTAATCACCTTCGAGTTCCAGCTGTCCTGGTCCTGGCTCGGTGAACGTATTGTCGAAATCGGTATACCGCTTTATGTAGGATCGCTCGTGGTTGCAACCATACTGGCCTGCTTTTCCTATTTGCTGATCCAGTACCTTTGGCGACGCAAGGTCCGTGTCGACTGGCAGGCCCGTCGCAGCCTGCGACGCAAAGACGGGACCTGAGCCAGCCTTACTGTCCGGTCTCGTGCAAGCGGCCCTGCTCCAGCTTAAGCACTCGGCCAAGAGAGGTGGCCATGGACATATCGTGAGTCACCACCACGAAGGCGATTCCCAGGCGATCCCGCAGGTCCTCGATCAACATCTGCACTCCACGGGCGGTCTGCTCATCGAGGTTGCCGGTGGGCTCGTCCATCAGCACACACTTCGGTTCGTTGACCAGCGCACGGGCAATCGCAACCCGCTGGCGTTCGCCACCGGACAGCTCTGAGGGCTTGTGAGCCAGGCGTTCCCTGAGCCCCACCTGGTCCAGCATGGCATCGGCCCGCCGGCCGGCTTCGCTGACCGAGACGCCGCCCAGCACGCAGGCCATCATCACGTTTTCCCGGGCTGAAAACTCCGGCAGCAGATGAT
>NZ_CAXBDN010000361.1:0-3224 GCF_963974375.1 uncultured Marinobacter sp. | reverse complement strand
CCCCGACAGCTTTTGCTGCCGGGGGTTTTTTATTGCCTGAAAAAAAGACTCAAGTTATTGCCTGAAATTCGAGCTTTATATGTGTTCTGTTTTGTCCTTTTGCCCTGCCTGTTGTTTATAATCCGGTGCTTGTTATGGTGCCTTGGTGCATCCTGTCTATTCATTGCCGTGGGGCCGCTTTATGAATCACAATCCGCTGTTACGCCTGCTGGCCGACGGACAAATTCATTCCGGAGAGAATCTGGCGTCCGCGCTTGGGGTCAGTCGGACCGCTGTCTGGAAGCAGATTGAGCGGCTCCAGGGTGATGGTGTCGCGATAAGGCGAATCCGGGGTAAGGGCTACGGGCTGGAAAAGCCTCTGGACTTGCTGGATGAGGCCGTACTACTTGGTGCAATTTCCCCCGGTGAAAAAGACGCTGTCGCGTTGAAGCTTCATGACGAGATCGATTCCACCAACAGTGATGTAATCAAGCGCTGGCAGGCCGGAGAGAAGGGCGTTCTGGTATCCGTAGCTGACAGTCAGTCAGGAGGGCGGGGGCGGCAGGGGCGAGTCTGGCAGAGCCCGCGTGGCGAAAATATCTATGTCAGCTTCGGCTTTTCCGTCGCCCGGGGCTTTACCGGGCTTGAAGGGCTGTCGCTGGTGACTGGTATCGCCGTGTGTCGGGCCCTGGAGGGGCTTGGTCTCTCGGGCCTGACCATGAAATGGCCCAATGACCTGCAGGTTAATGGTGAAAAGCTTGGCGGTATCCTGATTGAGCTTCAGGGCGAGTTGGAGGGTGCTGCCCGGGTGGTTATCGGAATTGGGTTGAATGTTCATATGACCCAGACGCCAGCCGTGGATCAGCCCTGGACCAGTCTCGCAAAAGCATTTCCGGATCAGCAGCATGTGCGTAGTCGCATTGTTGGTACCATGACTGAACATCTGATTCTGATCATCAGGCAGTTTGAGGTGTCAGGGTTTGAGCCTTTCCGGACCGAGTGGGAGAAGTACGATGCCTTGCGCGGAAAGCTGATACACGCTGTCAACGGTGCCTTTGAGGGGGTCGCAGACGGAATTGAGACTGACGGCAGTTATCGGGTCAGAACTGAAACCGGTATCGAGCGCGTGCATGCAGGAGAAATCAGCTTACGGGTCAGCTCATGAGGCTTTACCTGGACGGCGGCAATACCCGTATCAAATGGCAGCTGAGAGACGGTGGGCAGGTTACTGTTGAAGGTGGCGGGAATCTGGCAGGGACAGACCTGTTTGCTGATGCGGCTGATTACTCCGGCCAGATCGAGTCCGTCGCCGTATCAACCGTGCGCTCTGAGACTGATCAGCGCTACATTGAGCAGGCCTTGCAACGCCTCACTGATGCACCAGTGACTTTCTATTGGACCCGGGCGCAGTACCGCGACCTGGTATGTGGCTATCAGGATTTTGACCGTATGGGTGCTGATCGGTGGCATGCTATGGTCGCTGTGCGTGGGTTGACCCGGGAGCCGGTCGTGGTGATTGATGCCGGGAGTGCGATTACCGTCGACTGGATAGCGGCATCGGGGCAGCATGAGGGTGGTTACATTGTGCCTGGCCGGAGGCTGATGCTGGAGAGCCTTCGCCAGAACACTGCCCGGGTCCTGTTTGAGCCGGATTTCACGGTTGACGGACTGCGGCCAGGTCAGTCAACCCAGGAGTGCGTCAGTCATGGTGTCAACTGGGCGTTACAGGCCCTTGCCCGACAGCTGGCACTTGACCCCTCGATTCATGGGCGGAGAGTTTATCTTACCGGTGGCGACGGGCTGTCACTGACACCGGCATTTTGTGGTCGCGGGATTTTTATTCCGGACCTTGTGTTCGATGGCCTGGAGCGGGTTGCGTGCGGTCTCTGAAATGGTTGGCGGCAATATTGCTGGGTATTAACCTCGGATTCTGGTTGTTTCTGGTGACGACAGATGATTCCTCTACCGAATCGCAGGTTGAGGGGCGATTGCCGAGGGTGGCTTCACTTGAGTTGGTGGCCACTGAGCCCGAGCCCGAGCCCGAGCCCGAGCCCGAACCCGAATCCGAATCAGGGCCTGGGCATCAGTTGGAGCCGTCATCTGGTGATTCCGTTCAGTCAAGCTCTGACGGCAGAGAAGGCAGTGGGATACCTTCTGTAACTGCGCAAGTCGTGTTAATCAACGATGACCATGGCGGGGCGAACTCCTGTTTCTTGGTTGGCTGGTTCGATGACGAGTCTGTGGCCCGTGAGGCACTGGGTCATATCCGGGCCTCAGATCAGCCTTCCTTTATAGGTATTCATCAGCGCAACCTGGAACTTGATGCCTTTTACTGGGTCCTTGTGCCGCCTTACGAGAGCAGGCAAGTGGCTATCGCTGCCTCCCGCGAGCTCAGTGCCCGCGATATCGAATCCTATGTGATTCCGTCCGGGGAGCAGGAAAACGGTATATCGCTTGGTTTGTTCCGCTCCCGTGAGTCGGCTGAGCGGCTACTGGAAGACAGAACCGGACAAAATGTTGCGGCAACACTGGTAATGCTCCCCAGAAATCGTATAAGCTACGCCCTCGTTTTTGAGGGGCCTTCGGAAGCTATTGAATTACCGGAAGTTGCTCATGGTCTTGCTGAAGGTGGCCGGTTACAGCGTATTGAAATCAGTGATTGTGAAGGTGTTGCAACCGCTGAGAAAAATCCGTAGTATACCGCCCTCGCTGACATGGCGAATGTGAGCTGGCGTAGCTCAGTTGGTAGAGCAGCTGACTTGTAATCAGCAGGTCGGGGGTTCGATTCCGTCCGCCAGCTCCACTTAAGTTTTTTGGAGTGACTCACGTTGAGTTTTCTCTGGAGGGGTTCCCGAGTGGCCAAAGGGATCAGACTGTAAATCTGACGCGAAAGCTTCGCTGGTTCGAATCCAGCCCCCTCCACCACGCAATTTCCTTGGTTTTGAGGTGGCCTCACAAAATTGTGAATTTGCGGGTGTCGTATAGTGGCTATTACCTCAGCCTTCCAAGCTGATGACGCGGGTTCGATTCCCGCTGCCCGCTCCAAATTGGTTACTGTTTAATGCTCATGTAGCTCAGTCGGTAGAGCACATCCTTGGTAAGGATGAGGTCACCGGTTCAATTCCGGTCATGAGCTCCATTTTTGTCCGGTCAACGTTACGATTCTGGTTGATTAGGGAGATTGGTCGAATGTCTAAAGCAAAATTTGAGCGTAACAAGCCGCACGTCAACGTGGGCACCATTGG
>NZ_CAXBDN010000360.1:0-3237 GCF_963974375.1 uncultured Marinobacter sp. | reverse complement strand
TGGCCACATCCACGAACAGGTCCGCGTACTCGGAAGCCTTGCCATGGGCAAGGTAATCCTGAAATTCCATGGACTCGTCCGAGATATGGTTGACCGTCAGATCCGCACACAGGTCATAGCGGCTGGACAGATGCTCAATGTCATCCCAGGAGCCATAGGCCGGATCCACCTCGGTGTGGGTCAGGGGCGAGAAGCCGGCATCGGCATTGGAAGGGTAGAAGGGCAGCAGATGCACGCCGCCGATGGCCCCTTTCAGATGCCTGTCGATGAACCGGTTCAGATCCGCCAGCCCGGATCCGATCCGGTCCGGATAGCAGATCAGCTGGACCGCATTACGCAAACTCAAAAGGCACCTCCTGCCGATGGCGTGGTATCAGACACACATGAATGGCGACGTCACTCAGGCCACGGAACTGAGCCCGGAGTCTTCTTCCTGCGGCCGCCGGGTGGCATCGACTGCGGCCAGAAACTCCCTGCCCCAGTGTTCAATGTCGTAGTAACTGACGGTTTCGAAGGCCTGGTGCAGCCGGTCCAGGGCCTCGCCCTTTTGCATGGCCAGGGCCCGGTAGCAGGTGGTTGCCATCTCTCTGGGATCGTGGGGGTTGGTCAGGACAGCACCACGGACCTCGGCGGCAGCACCGGCAAACTCGGACAACACCAGAACTCCCCTGCCCTGAGTCAGGCCCTGAGTAGCAACGAATTCCTTGGCCACCAGATTCAGGCCGTCCCGCAGCGGTGTAATCCACATGACATCCGCCATGGCGTAGTAGGCCACCAGTTCCTCAAATGGCAGGCTGCGGAAGAAAAACTGGACCGGGGTCCAGCCCACCTCGGCGTAACGGCCGTTGATCCGACCGACAGTCTGCTCGATATCGATCTGCAATTCCTGATACACCGTCATTTCCTTGGCTGCCGGCACGCATACCACGATCAGGGTCACTTTCCCGGTGAGCTCCGGGTGCTCGTCCAGCAGATGTTCGTAGGCCTGGAGTTTCTCCAGAATGCCCTTGGTGTAATCCAGACGCTCCACCGACAGCACCAGGCGCATGTCGCCAAGCTCCTGGCGCAGATGCTCCATGCGCTGCTGGATATCTTCCCGCTCCAGTGCCAGCTCCACCCGGGACAGGTCGAGGCCCACCGGGTGTGCACCCAGGCGGATATTGCGGTCGTTGACCCGGATTCCGGTGGTCATTTCATCCAGCCCCACCGCGCAGCCATAGGTCAGGAATCGAGGGGCACAACCCGCCCTCTGGGTCACTTCCAGGGGTGTCACGCCGCGGGCCACATCCACAAAGTTCTCGGCCTGACGGGGTATGTGAAAGCCGATGTAGTCGCACTGCAACAGACTGCCGACAATCTCACGACGCCAGGGCAGCACATTGAACACATCCGCCGACGGGAAGTAGGTGTGGTGGAAAAACGCGATGGTGACATCCGGTCGCAGCTCACGCAGGAACGCCGGCACCATCCACAGGTTGTAGTCGTGAATCCAGACCACGGCGTTTTCGGAGGCCTCCGCCGCTGTGCGTTCGGCAAACAGCCGGTTAACCTTGAGAAAGACCTGCCAGTCCTCTTCCCGGAAGATGGCCCGCTCCCAGAAGGTATGCAGGGTCGGCCAGAAGGCTTCCTTGGAAAATTTCTTGTAGAAGATATCCACATCGTTCTTGCTCAGCGCCACCCGGGCCGCGCGCAATCTGGGGTAGCGCTGGGTATCCACCTCGGTGTGGGTCTCAAACGCTCCCATGGTGGGTTCATGCACCGACCATGCGACCCAGGAACCCGCCTTGCCATCGGCAAAAAAACTGAGCAGGGTCGGGATAATCCCGTTGGGCGACGTGGGCCGGCGCCTCACCTGCTGGCCATCCTCCACACTCTCTTCATAAGGCAGCCGGTGGTACACAATCACCAGGTCGGATTTGCCAGGCTCAAGAATATCCCGGGCCTCCGCTGCGACCCCCTCCGGGCCCAGAAAGCCGAAATGGCCCAGGGCCTCCAGAATACCGCCGCAGCCGGTCAGGGTGGCGTGATAGACCCGGGCCCGGCTCTGGGTGGCATCGAGCAGGGCCGGCTCGGACTCGCCGACGCACACACCGATAAAGCCCTGTTCGTACATGGAGAGATCGTTCAGGGTATCCCCTGCTACCAGGACATTTTCGGGGTCTGCCCCGAGATGCGCCACCAGGGCCCTCAGGGTCTTGCCTTTGTTAACGCCCCGGGGCAGCACATCCAGATACCAGTCCGCTGAATAGAGCAGATCACAATCGAGGGCTTCGACGATCACGCGAATCTCATCGGTTACCTGATCCGGCTCACACAGGAAGGAGCAACGTCGCTCCTGAGGGACTTCCTGACGACTCAGTCCGGTGAACTCTGCAAGAGCGGCCTCCACCACGTGCTCTCCGGGCCAGCGCTGATCCACGTCACCCTGTATTGCCCGCACTGGCTGAAGGCTGCGGCCATCGACTACCGTGCAGCCCACATCGCAGATAATGTAATCCGGCTGGGGTAAGGTCGGATCCGCCAGCAGCGGTAGCACCGACTCCAGGCCACGACCGGTTACATACACCAGATCCACATCCGGGTGGGTGGTAATCAGTTGATAGAGTTTGAGGCGATTGTCCGGATCGCCGGCGAGGAAAGTTCCGTCAAGATCGGTGGCAAGTATCACAGTCAACTCCCTGCACGGGGCTTCAGATGAGTTTCCGTTCCCTGGTCACGGTCAGTCAGGGGTTCCGTTGCAGATTCCGTGCCGGTGCCGGCAATCGCCTTGTATGCACCAACAACGGGCACCACCGTGGGTGATTATCCAACCGGTTGATTTGCAGATCTGCGCCATTTTGGTGCACAAAAAGCCTGGCCGCCCTTCTGTCATGCAATTTCCGGCATCAATTTAGCGGTGTGCCAGCTTGTTCAGGCTCGAACAGGTCCGCCTGCATTGCATGGGCCGGGTCGTAGGCCAGGTGCAGGGCTTCCGCGCCAGTCTGGACCATCGGCTCAAAGTGCGCCGTCTCGCCAGTGACCAGATCACTGACATGGCGGTAGCGATAAACGGTGTAGACCCCCAACGTAGCCAGCACCGTGGCAATGTAGAGCGGCAGCCCGTGCCCGCCGACCACATTCATCACCAGCCCCGCCAGAATTGGCGCCAGCGCGCAGCCGGCACCGTGCAGTACCAGCATGTCGGCGGAACCCGAGACGATTTCATCCGGATGCAACTGATCGATCAGTTGCATCCGG
>NZ_CAXBDN010000359.1:0-3246 GCF_963974375.1 uncultured Marinobacter sp. | reverse complement strand
AGGCGAGTTACCATATGGGGAGCCTTGGCAATGGCAATTACGGCCGGAATTGGGGCGTTATTCGAGGTAGTTGCTGGCTGAAGCCAAAGCCAGCGTTGATGGTGCGGATCAGTCTACGCCTGAGCAAGAGCACTGAGCGTCCCGGGCCGGGCTGAATTGTTAGCAGGAATAGGCCACATGCGTTTGTCATCTTTGAGAATGATTGCTAAGGTTCCCCCTCGTTGGGAGTAGCCTGCTTCCGATCGTCGGAAGAGTCCGTGTCAACATACCTGGCCACATGCCATGGCACGAACACCACTCGGTTGGCGAGACCATCGTTATGTCCATGTCTGAGATCCGGCGTGTGGATTTATCGTTGACTCATGATGCCTGACCGGAACTGATCTGATGAACCCGATTGCCCTCCTTTTGCTTGCCTTTGCCATGTCCACTGATGCCTTTGCCGCTGCGATCGGCAAAGGAGCGAGTCTCCACAAACCCCGCTTTGCAGAAGCTCTGAGAATGGGGCTTATCTTTGGATCGATCGAAGCCATAACGCCCCTGATTGGCTGGCTCATTGGTAAGTCGGCTTCGTCCTATGTTGAGGCCTGGGACCACTGGATTGCGTTTTCCCTGTTGGTCGCTCTTGGTTTGCACATGATTCACGAGGGCCTGAAACCGGCTGGTGAAGAGGTGGAAAAGCCCTCCAGGCAGTCTTTCCTCAAGGTTTCCCTCACGGCAATCGGCACCAGCATGGATGCCATGGCTGTGGGCATTGGCCTGGCGTTTATCAACGTCAACATCTGGCTTGCAGCAGGACTGATCGGTCTGGCCACCACAATCATGGTGACCATAGGTGTCCTGCTGGGACGAGTCGTGGGCTCCATACTAGGTCACCGGGCCGAAATCTTTGGCGGCCTTACACTTATTGCGGTAGGTGGATGGATATTGTCGAGCCACCTGCAACCTTGAGCCAATCTCCAGGAATACCGCCTCCGAGGGCAATCCAGGGCTGGTCCTTTTGATCATCAGCTCCGTTGTAATGCCTATTTAACAGCCGGTGTCGGCCTCACCAGAATTTCGTTCACGTCCACATGGGCAGGTTGCGCAATGGCATACATCACCGCGTTGGCAATATCTTCCGACCTGAGCGCATGGGTCGGTGGCTGATCGAAGAACGGGGTGTCGACCATGCCCGGTTCAATCAGCGTGACCCGGATGCCCGACCCCCGAAGCTCTTCGCGAACGCCATAGCCAATGGCGGAAACCGCCCACTTGCTGGCGCTGTACATGGATCCCGGAATGGTGGTTCGGCCCGCGGCGGAGCCCGTCAGCAACAGGTGGCCCCGGCTTTCCCGAAGTGCCGGAAGACAGTGCTGGATGGTCAGTCCCACCCCCAGAATATTGGTGAGAATCATGTCTTTCCAGATCTCCGGATCGGCCTTGCTGAAGCCACCCGGTTCACCACCGCGCCCGGCATTGGCAAAGACCACGTCAATACGGCCAAACGTCTCCATGGCCTGGCTGACCATGCGTTGCTGGTCGTCGCCACTCTGCACATCGCACTGAACCGTCAGCACCTTATCAGGGCCGCCCAATTCACTCTGAAGCCCCGCCAGCTTGTTTTCTGAACGAGCCGCCAGCACCAGGCGGTAGCCCTGTTTCGCGGCCGCTCGTGCAGTCTCTGCACCTATGCCGCTGGAAGCTCCGGTTATCAGGATTACAGGTTTGTCTGCCATAACGTTTATCTCCTTGATCCGATTGCGTATGAAAAGATTACAACATCATGCGGGAAGCCACCGTGTCACGGGTTTCCCGCCCGCAGAGTTGTTCGATAAGGGCCAGACCGAATTCCAGCGCGGTGCCCGGTCCCTGGCTGGTGATGCAGTTCTGGTCCACCACTACCCGCTCACCAACACGGCTTTGGTCGGGCAGGCCGTCACGAAACTCCGAATGCCCGGTGGCCGCGCGGTCTTCCAGCAGGCCGTGGGTGGCCAGCACCAGCTCTGGCGCCGCACAGATTGCAGCGTACAGCCGGCCGTCGTCCCGTTGCTGTTTCAGGCGCTCAATCAGCAGGCCACATTCGGACAGGTTGCGGGCCCCGGGCATGCCACCCGGCACGGCGATCAGGTCCCAGGGCTGATGTGCGCAGTCCTTGAGCAATGCGTCAGCGGTAACCCGGGTCTGGCGGGACGCGGTAATGGTGGAGTAATCGTGAATGCTGGCTACGGTGACTTCCACTCCGGCCCGCCGCAGCAGGTCGATAATACAGACAGCTTCAATTTCTTCGCTGCCATCGGCAATGGGAACCAGGGCTGTTTGGGTCATATCGGGATCTCCGCGAACATGCTGATGTTGGAACTGGCCTGTTCTGAAGACTCTGCTACGGTTGGATCATCCCGTCAAATAGCGTCTGGTATTCTGTTGCCAATATTGACGCACGCCAGGCATCAGGCTGACATCGGGGTGGTCGTTGCCGGACAAGATTTGCCAGGCAATCCGCAGCGGCCTCCGCTTCTGCCTGAGCGTCCTGTTCATGGCTGGCGTAGCGGCATAACTCCGGGACGTATTCGCGATAGGCAAGCCGGTCCGGGGCCAGCGGCACGCAGCCGGAGGCCATGGCTTCCAGCATCGACAGCCCCTGAAAGTCGTGCAAGGCCGTTGAAACAACAATATCGGCGCGGGTCAGCAGTTGGTCGTAGTCTTGCCGGTTTTCCAGAAAACCCCAGTGCTCAATGCGGTCTGCAAACTGCTGATGAATCTGCTCAAACGCCTTGGGGTGACTGCGAAATCGCTCGCCCACCACGCTCAGGCGAAAGGGCAGCGAGCGCTCATCCAGAACCTGCAGCAATTTCAACAGGCGCTCGGGTCCCTTGTCGTATTCCCAGCGGTGATTCCAGAGCAGGTGCGGGCAGGCCCCGTTAATGTCCCGCTGCTGATCAGCGAACAACCGGTCTTCGATGGGCACCGGAATCACCCGGGACTTGTCCCGCAGACTGGCGACGAGCCCGTCTGGAACCCCGTCGGGCAGCTTCTCGAGAAACTCCCACACCCCGCTCAGAAAGCTGTCCCGGTTCCAGGCGCTGTTGAACACCACGCAGTCCGCTGCCATGGCACTGTATAAATTCACCATCTGGGGATCGACACTGGATTGCTGCTTGCTGGAGACCGGGAAGGCAAACTGGTTTTCGTGCATGTAGAGCACACAGGGTGTGCGAGCCAGCTGCGGATGAAGGCCCTTCAGTGTGGCCAGGTCGGTTATGGAGG
>NZ_CAXBDN010000358.1:0-3317 GCF_963974375.1 uncultured Marinobacter sp. | reverse complement strand
TCGAAGACAACCTCGGACAGATGAACATGGGTACCTCAAAAAACGGAGGAGCCAGGATTCTGATTTTACTGCCATTTCCGGACTAGATCACTGCCAAAAGGCCAGCCATCTTGAAAATCCGGCCTTCAAAGACTCAGTTTTAGCAGTAATCAGCTGCGTCATTAATCATTCTTCGAGTTTAATTCAGAATCAACGGGGTCATTCTGGCTGTCTGTTGGCGGAAGATCGATCGAGAATAGCTGGTACCGTTCGTTCTCCCCCAACTTCTGAGCGTCAGTGGCCCGCGGACCAAGAACCTCATCGACCGCATGGTTTGGAATTACTGCAAAGACCCTGGCGTACCCGTCAGCTTCCAGCAGACTGTTGAATTCTGTGGAGATGATTTCCACAGCGTCGCCTAACGAATAAAAACGTGCCGAAAATGGCATCTCACCAATGTAGAAGATCGGACTGTCCCCCGCTTGATGGATGCTCTCATACCGGCTTATCAATTGTTTCTCGGTTTTTAGTGGAATGACTCCGCTCACACTGATGAACACAACAAGGGTAATGAGAACGGGCACAAGCAATACAGCCCCCGACCTGACTCTGGACCAGGCACCTAGATCGAGCTTCGACACCCATCCGGCAATCAGAATGGCCGAGAACGGAAGAGAAGGAAGTATGTACGTCCAAAGCGTGTTGCCTGCCAGGGTGAAGAACAGCATTGGCGTTATCGCACAAAACAACAGATACAGCGTTGAGGCGTCTTGAACAGCACCAGTGAATATATCCTTTGTTTTGCCTCGCGCCGCCGCAAGGCCAAAGCCAACCAAGCCAATGATACCCCAGGGGAATGAAGCCCAAAGCCAGAATATCCAGATCATGCCCTTGGGCCGGTCATGGGCACTACCGTACAAATCGCCGGCCCACCCGGGGTCCAGAAACCGGCTAAAGTGTTCGCCAATGATGAAATAGTTGAGGAACCCTGGCGTTTTCAATTCAGCGAGCACGTACCATGGCACGGCAATCGCCAGTGTCAGAAGTGAGCCAAGAAGCCAGGGTAATTTTTTCAACGGCTGTAACCGCTGCCTGAAAATAGCAGCCCATAGCACCAGGGGGATAACGGTCAGTACAACAGCCAACGGTCCCTTTGACAACAAACCGATGGCCAGGCCCATGAAAAACCACCAGCGCCAATAGTCAGAGCGCCCTGAAAGCACAAACCACACGCTCACCAAGGAGAGGGTCGTTCCAAATACCAGGAACGTATCCGTCATGACTGCGCCGGCACTGATATAGGTGAGTACCATCGTGGAAAGCACAAGAGTAGACCATCGAGCGACCGCAGCACCGCGCGCATGATTTGCAAGGCACCACGTCAGCCATACGATTCCAATCGTGGCGAACCATGCCGGTAGCCGCAGAGAAAATTCAGACAGTCCAAATATTTTTATAGAGGCAGCCTGAGCCCAGAACGACAGTGGAGGTTTCCCCCAGAACGGAACGCCGGGTTCAAACCAGGGCGTTATCCAGTCCCCGGTTTCAGCCATTAAACGAGCGATTTCAGCGTATCGGGGCTCCGTTGTATCCACGAAGGGAAACAGCGTCATTCCGATAAAGCGACTGAACAATACGGCAGCCAGTACCCAGAACCAGGGCTCAAATCGCTTTAGCATTCTTGACGCCTCTGAAGTTGCTGATTTGGTCTCGGCTTGATACCTCTTTGTTCTCGACCACTTCTTCGGTCAGATACAGTGGTCGCTGTTTCGATTCGATGTAGGTTTTGCCCACATACTCACCAACGATACCAACGCTCACCAGTTGTATGCCGCCCAGAAAACTGATGAGGGCGATTAACGATGGGTAGCCGTCAGTCGGATCGCCGAGCATTATTGCCTTCGCTACAATCCAGACACCGAACAATCCACCAACGGAGGCGGCCAGCAAGCCGACAAGCGTTGCCCATCTGAGAGGTGACACTGAGAAGGAAGTCAGGCCTTCAAGGGCCAGGCCGACCAGGCCCGGGTAGTCCCACTTACTCTCGCCAGCCACTCTCAATGCCCGGTCGTATTCGATGATCGTCGTTGGCATACCAACCCAGGCAAAGAGTCCCTTCATGTAGCGGTTGCGCTCTCCTAACCGGAGAAGGGCATCAACTGCCCGCCTGCTCATCAATCGGAAATCACCCGTGTCGACCGGGATTTCAGTGCGACTGGTCTTATTCAGCAAGCGATAGAAAAGGTGCGCACTCCAGCGCTTGAGAAAACTCTCGCCTACACGTGATCGACGTTGCATCAGAACGACATCAAAGCCGGACTTCCAACTCCTGACCATCTCGGGAATGTATTCAGGTGGATCCTGAAGGTCCGCATCCAGAACGATCACCGCATCCCCCTTGGCATGCTCCAGCCCTGCTGTTACCGCTGCCTCTTTGCCAAAGTTGCGGCTTAGCTTGACGAGACGGATGCTCGATTTCCTTTTAATGAAAGTCCTAACAAATTCGGCACTGCCATCCTCGCTACCATCGTCCACAACCACGATCTCCGAGCGAATATCGAGGCTCGCAAGGATCGGCAATACATGCTCAAAGAATAGGGGAAGCATCGAACGCTCATTGAACACCGGAACCACCAGGGAAAGCAGCTCTGATTCATTCGGCGCACGGGAAGTCTCAAGAGGTTTGTTCATGAAACACCAGCCTTTGGTAGACAACATAGTTAAATACAGCGACAGCCGCAGTGGTTAGAAGCTGAGCAGGCACAACAGAGATTTCAAACAGTTGATGCAGGACTAAAAAGATCAGAACGTTCAGGAGAGCTGCGAGTGAACAGGAAAAGGCATATCGCCAGATGGCCTGGATGTGTGGGCGTGCGTTTGGAAAGGCCAAAGTTCGCTGCAACCAGTAGTTGGTAACCGCTCCTACAACGCTTCCAGAAAAGGTGGCTGCTACGGGGGCCATGCCAAGCAGAACCAGGCCGGACATGGCCGCCCAATGGAAAAGGGTTGCCATTCCTCCGGCGGCAATAAATCCACTTATTCTTTTAAAGGGAACCTTCTTCATCCTGGCCGACACACCCGTGGCTAACCATCGTGCCCGATGTTTCAACAACAATTCCGGAAATGGTGAACATTGACTCTTCAGAAACATCGGGCACCAGAATCACAGTCACAGCCTTCTTTCTAGGAGCAAAGTTCAACAGCAAGACCCTCGTCTCCGTTAAAACGGGCGGAATTACACTTCCATGCATGTAACCGCAACTATGCATTTCCGCCTCACATCTACCGCTGAATATCACCCACCTTGGCTCTCGAAAAGCGACCGAACAGAACCGGCA
>NZ_CAXBDN010000357.1:0-3321 GCF_963974375.1 uncultured Marinobacter sp. | reverse complement strand
GTCAAAGTGCCTGATCCCGCTGCCGAGGAAGATCCCATCAAACGGGAAGGCATCGTTCGCGCTCTCAAGTATATGGGCCTTCAGCCCAACCAGGCGATAACAGATATCCGGCTGGACCGGGTGTTTATCGGATCCTGCACCAACAGCCGTATCGAGGACTTGCGTGAAGCTGCTGCGGTGGTCAAGGGTCGCAAGGTATCCGCCACCCTCAAGCAGGCCATGGTGGTGCCGGGCTCCGGGCTGGTGAAGGCCCAGGCGGAGCAGGAAGGACTGGACAAGATCTTTCTGGAAGCAGGTCTGGAGTGGCGTGATCCGGGCTGCTCCATGTGTCTGGCCATGAATGCGGACAATCTGGGGCAGGGCGAGCATTGTGCCTCTACCTCCAACCGTAATTTTGAAGGACGTCAGGGCTTTGGTGGTCGAACCCATCTGGTGAGTCCGGCCATGGCCGCAGCGGCAGCGATCAAGGGCCACTTTGTCGACGTTCGCGAATTGATGCACTGATCCACAGGAGACAGACCATGCGACCATTTACGCAACACCAGGGGCTTGTGGCCCCCATGGACCGTTCCAATGTGGATACGGACATGATTATTCCGAAACAGTTTCTGAAATCCATCAAGCGCACGGGCTTTGGCCCCAACCTGTTTGATGAACTGCGTTACCTGGACGAAGGCAAGCCGGATCAGGACAGCTCCCAGCGTCCGCTGAATCCGGATTTTGTGCTGAATCAGGACCGTTATAAAAACGCCAGTGTGCTGCTGGCCCGGGCCAACTTCGGTTGTGGTTCCAGCCGTGAACACGCCCCCTGGGCCCTGGATGATTACGGCTTCCGGGCCATTATTGCCCCGAGTTTTGCCGACATTTTCTATAACAACTGCTTTAAGAATGGCTTGTTACCCATTGTTCTTGATGAACAAACTGTTGATAGATTGTTCGTTGAGGCTGAGTCGGTGCCCGGCTATCAGTTGACCGTGGACCTGCAGGCAAAAACCGTCACCACCCCGGGTGGCGCGTCCTTCAGCTTTGAGGTGGACGACTTCCGGCGGCACTGTTTGCTGAACGGCCTGGACGATATTGGTGTGACTCTGGAAGACGCCGAATTCATCAAATCCTATGAAGAGAAACGCCGGCAAACATCGCCCTGGCTGTTCGATGCCGGCCGCTGAACCGGTACGCGCTATTCGCTGACTGATAACAGGAAACTGACATGTCCAAGACTGTATTACTGCTGCCGGGTGACGGCATTGGCCCGGAAATCGTGGCGGAAGCCGAAAAGGTTCTGCACAAGGTGAATGACAGGTTCAGCCTGGACCTGAACTTTGATACCGCACTGGTCGGTGGTGCCGCCATCGACGCTACCGGTGAACCCCTGCCCGGAGAAACCCTCGACAAGGCCCGCAAGGCTGATGCCATTCTGCTGGGCGCTGTGGGCGGTCCCCAGTGGGATCATCTGGAAATGGCGAAGCGTCCCGAAAAAGGCCTGCTGGGCCTGCGCTCGAACCTTGAGCTGTTCGGCAACCTGCGCCCTGCCATTCTGTACCCGCAACTGGCGTCGGCATCGTCCCTGAAGCCGGAAGTGGTCTCCGGGCTCGATATCCTGATCGTGCGGGAGCTCACCGGCGGTATCTACTTCGGTCAGCCCAGGGGCATTCGGGAGCTGGAGGGGGGCGAACGCCAGGGTTACAACACCTATGTGTACAGCGAATCCGAGATCCGCCGTATCGGTCGGGTGGCCTTTGAGGCGGCGCAACAACGCAACAAGAAGCTGTGTTCTGTGGACAAGGCCAACGTCCTGGAAGTGACTGTGCTGTGGCGCGAAATCATGACCGAGATGGCGAAGGACTATCCGGATGTGGAACTGTCCCACATGTACGTGGACAACGCCGCCATGCAACTGGTGCGGGCGCCCAAGCAGTTTGATGTCATTGTGACTGGTAACATGTTTGGTGATATTCTTTCTGACGAAGCGGCCATGCTTACCGGCTCTATCGGTATGCTGCCGTCCGCCTCGCTGAATTCGGAAAAACAGGGCATGTACGAGCCCTGCCATGGTTCAGCGCCGGACATTGCCGGGCAGGGTATTGCCAATCCGCTGGCCACCATTCTCAGTGCCGCCATGATGTTGCGATACAGCCTGGGCGAGGAAGACGCCGCCCTGGCCATTGAGGCAGCGGTCAGTAAAGTACTGGATCAGGGCCTGCGTACCGCAGACATCATGTCTGAAGGTGCCACCAGAGTGTCGACCCGTGATATGGGCGAGGCGGTACTGGCGGCGCTGTAACCGGCCAGGCCTGTTCCGCAGAATTTCCAGACCCGACAGCGACAGCATGCAGTCGCTGCGGGATCATCCATCCTGTCCCTGTCAGCGATACCGGCAGCGGGTGGGCATAATATGAGGTTCAAGGGTCGCCCATGAAGCGAGTTGGACTAGTAGGCTGGCGTGGCATGGTGGGTTCCGTGCTCATGCAGCGCATGCGTGAAGAAAACGATTTTGCCGACATCGATCCGGTGTTTTTCACTACATCCCAGGCTGGAAAGCCTGCTCCGGACGTTGGCAAAGAGGGTGTTCCAGCACTGCAGAATGCGTTCGATATTGACGCCCTGAAGGCTATGGACGTCATCATTACCTGTCAGGGTGGTGACTACACCACCGAGGTGTTCGGCAAGCTGCGGGATACCGGCTGGACCGGTTACTGGATTGATGCTGCCTCTACCCTGCGGATGGCCGACCACTCGGTGATCGTGCTGGACCCTGTCAACCGCAACGTCATTGACCAGGCTCTGGACAAGGGCGTGAAGGATTTTATCGGTGGCAACTGTACGGTCAGCCTGATGATGCTGGCCCTTGGTGGTCTGCTGGAGCAGGACCTGATCGAGTGGGTGTCGCCCATGACCTATCAGGCAGCCTCCGGTTCTGGCGCCCAGAACATGCGGGAATTGCTGAGCCAGATGGGTGAACTGAACAGCAGCGTGAAGCCGGAGCTGGACGATCCGGCTTCCGCGATTCTCGAGATTGACCGTAAAGTCACCGACACCATGCGCTCCGGCGACTTCCCCATCGAGCACTTCCAGGTGCCACTGGCGGGCAGTCTGATTCCGTTCATCGACAAACAGCTCGAGAACGGTATGAGCAAAGAAGAATGGAAGGCGGGTGTCGAGACCAACAAGATTCTTGGTCGCAGTGATAATCCGATTCCCATTGATGGTCTCTGTGTACGGATTGGCGCCATGCGGTCTCACAGCCAGGCGCTGACCATCAAGCTGCGCAAGGACCTGTCGGTGGCTGAAATCGAGAAAATCCTGGCCGGTGGCAACGAC
>NZ_CAXBDN010000356.1:0-3351 GCF_963974375.1 uncultured Marinobacter sp. | reverse complement strand
CGGGCCAGTTTCGCTATGGCTTCGGCCCGGTCCGGGTTGTGACTGACATCGCGGATGTATATGGCGAGGATGCGACCGGGGTTTTCCCGAAGTATACGGGCGTAAATCTCGGGATCATGCTGCCCGGAATCCCCCACCAGCACGAAAGGCAGGGTGCCATAGACATCGAGAACGTGACGAATGGCGTCTATCTTGTGGGCGCGGGCACGCAGGGGCAGGAGGCTGCCACGCTTCATGCCCCATTCCCGGAGGACCAGAATGGGGCCGTTCGGGATGTGGTGCATTCGGAACAACGCCACAAGCACCTCATAGATGCTCCAGGGGGCCCGGGATACGTAAACCAGAGGATTACCGTCTGTACCACTGCGGCCCTGGCAGAACCCCTGATACAGCTCTGGCACTCCGGTGAAAAGCACACGGCTGTCCGAACCCTGGGCAAAGAGTCGCCACATCATCTTTGCGGTATTGGCAACGCCGGTATAGACCACGGTATCGTCGATATCGCTGATAACGCCATAAGTGGCGGTATGGGTTGGTGTAAAGAACTCACCGGTGGTTGTGGCGCGATCATCGACCGGATTATCCAGTGACAGCTCGACAGAGTGCCAGGTGACGTCGGAGGGCATGGCGCCGAGCTTCATGTCGACCCGAAAATAGCCGTGCCGGTCTGTCTCGACAACGGTGTCGGTATCCTTGTATCTGACCCGCACCTGCGCACCCACCATGGGTTTGCGCAGCAGCCGGCGGAGCAGATCCACCAGATCGCGTTTCAGCCAGTCCTCGCGCATGGAGGACCCGAACCCTGGCTGGCGGAACACCCGCCCCATCAGGAACACACGCTCGCTGGAGCCATAACCCCGATAGGCGTGGATGAAGAGCCCGCCCCGGCCGCTGTCCCCTTTGACCGGTGCCGCCAGAATGCGCAGACCGTTCCTCAGGGCCAGCAGGTATTTAACAAACCATTTACGCCCGGGCATCTGAATCTCTCAACTGCTGGTGCAGACAGATCGCTGGTTCAGGCGGAACCCGTGGGTTGAGGCGGGGTGCAGCCGGGCAATAACGGTGGACCAACAAAGGATGTGTGACGATTCTCATCCAGAAGATGGTAAACCACTACGGGGAGCCTGCCAACGGCGTTGATGGCGACGCATACGCGCGACACGCCATACTCAAAGCGATGAGGGCCAATGAGGAAGTCACCAATACCAAATACCAAATACCAAATACCAAGAAGCAGTGGGAACCGGCTATGCCGAGCGAAACAGTGGTTAGGCTGCGTTGCGGGAGGAAATTCGTGGATCATTGCGGAAAATGGTGCCCGGAGCCGGAATCGAACCGGCACGGCCTTGCGGCCGAGAGATTTTAAGTCTCTTGTGTCTACCAATTTCACCATCCGGGCAACTCAAGGGCCGGAATTGTATAAGGCGCTGGGCGGTAACGCAATTGCGGCGGCACCGGTGGGGTCAGTTGTGGGTGCCAAGCACCTCTGCCACTGCCTCGGCGCAGCGCTGGAACAGCTCCTCATCAAAGAAAGCCGGGGCGGTATCGCCGTTGCCTTCGGTGGAAAACCCCGCCAGGCGAAAGAGGGCGCCGCCGGAGGCCTGAATGCTGCAATCGATCATCAGGTTATCGCTGAGCCCGAAATCCTCAATGCTGTGGCCGTTGGCATCAAAGCCGTCGCGGGAGCCTGAGCGGCGACGGTAGTCACGCTCATCCAGGGTAAAACCGACGGCCAGTTTGCCCTGACCGACCATGTAGCCGACTTCAAATACGGTTCCCGGGTCAGCGCTGATGGAACGAAAGGGGGTGAGGTTGGCAATAATGGCCTGGCAGTCATCCATCAGCTTCCGGTTAGCCTGGTAGATACGATTGGCCTGTGCCGGGCCGGCCTCGTCTTCCGGCAGCTCAAGGGCGTTATCCAGCGGATCTGCGCCGGCCAGGCCGTAACTGGTCAGCATGGCCTTCTTGCGGGCGACAATGGTCTTGTGGAGTGGCGCGGGAAAGAATACTTCAGGTCCGGCCAGGTACACCTTTGGCATGTCAGACATTGAGACAATCCTTGTTTGATGGAGTGCCCGGTACAGGCAATGCACAGGCGCTCGCCATGTTACCCGGTCCGGGTTCAGGCCATGCTAGCGAGCATCCCGGGGTACGGGCAAGTGATATTGCCGGCAATCTGGTGATTCCGATCAATCCGCGATAATCTTCCGGTTCAAATAAATAGTTCTTTCAAATAAACAGGCTTAATTCCAGCAGCGGAAGGAGTCGCACGATGGCCAAGCAATACCCCGAACTGTCACCGAAACTGATTGAGTTTATCAGCGAACAAAAAATGTTCTTTGTGGGAACGGCCGGGGCCGAAGGCCTGGTGAATGTCTCACCCAAGGGCCTGGACAGCCTGCGGATAGTGGGTCCGGGGCGGGTCGTGTGGCTCAACCTTACCGGAAGCGGCAATGAGTCTGCAGCCCACGTGCTGGAAAATGGCCGGATGACGCTGATGTTCTGCTCGTTTGACCGCAAGCCCCTGATCCTGCGGTTGTATGGCACCGCGAAGGTGGTTCACCCCCGGGACAAGGACTGGGATGAGCTTTACGGGCTGTTTCCGGATTACACCGGTGCCCGCCAGATCTTCGATCTGAGCATCGATATGGCGCAGACTTCCTGCGGCTATGCGGTACCTTTCTACGCTTTCGAAGGAGACCGCTCCCTGTTGCAGGATAATGCGGACCGGGTCGGGCAGGAAGCTCTTGAGGCGGCCTGGGTGAGTGGCAATGCCAAAAGCCTGGATGGCAAGGACACCGGAATCCTTCTCAGTGAATGAGGTGTTTGGGATTCTTCCTCGCTGGCGGATGGCTGCCTGAAAACCTCACAAAAAGGCCCCGGTGATCCATCACCGGGGCCAGGGTTTTTCTTGTTACTCGTTACAGGTATTACCCAACACAGCGTTACCGCTTGTTATTGTTGTCTTACACCAGACCTTGCAAGCCTCCCAGGCCATGCCCTGCGTATCCGAAGCGATCAATGTTGACGCCCATCATGTTGGCGATTGATACCAGCAACTTGCTGTGGGCGTCGCCATCAAAGTCCAGATAACGGCCGGTTTGCAGCGCGCCACCGGCATTACCCGCCAGGATGAACGGCATGTTGCGATGATCGTGGTAGTCGCTGTGGCCCAGTTCGGAACACAGGAAGATCACGGTGTTATGCAACACGGTATTGCCGTCGGTATCCGTCTGCGCCGCCAGATTTTCAATCATGTAGCGGAACTGGCGCATGTGGTACTGCTTGTACTGCACAAACTTGTCCGCCGTTGCACCGTTGGTCTGACCGAAGTGGGAGGTGTCGTGGTGG
>NZ_CAXBDN010000355.1:0-3360 GCF_963974375.1 uncultured Marinobacter sp. | reverse complement strand
ATCTCGACCAACTCTCTGCCGATCAGCTCCGTGCCCTTGCCACGGAACTGTTCGATCGTGTCGAGAACAAGGAGCGGGCATTGTCGCACCGTGATGCGGTCATCGAGAAGCTGACCCACGAAGTGGCCATTCTCAAGCGCCAATCGGGATAGGGGGGAACCAATAGGTTCCGCCCCTCCCACACCACCCGGCATGCGGGTCCGCACCGGGCGGTTCGAGAAGTTGAGGTTTCACGAGAGTCTCGGCACGCCCAACCGATCGAAGTAGGCAATGGTCAGTACATGATGGATGGCAGAGCGACTGTTATGCCACCAGCGACGACTCAGCGCCGCCACGGATTCCGCCACCCAGGAACTCGCTCCCAGGCGGGTCAGCTCCCGGTAGATCGTCTTGCCCCGTCGCCAGTGCCGGAGGTGGAGCATTCTCAGGCGGCGACGTATCCACTCATCCAGTGATCGCCAGATGCGTGGCGTTTGTGCCAGCCTGAAGTACCCTTTCCAGCCAAGCAGATAACTGCGGAGCTTCTCCACCACCTGTGCCATGCTGCGACCACCTGACCCCCGGGTCAGCTGCCTGATCCGGAGCTTGAACGCCTCTAACGCCTTGGTGGATACCGCGCGTCGGACCTCTGCGTTCCTCCCTTGCCACACGGTATAGCCGAGGAACTTGCGACCGAACACGCTGGCGACTGCACTTTTGGATTCGTTGATCACCAGGCGCAGTTTGTCGTAACACCGGCGTAGCAGGCGCATCACCCGTTCTCCCGCCTTCTCACTGCGAACGTAAACGTTGCAGTCATCGGCGTAACGGGCGAAGCAGTGCCCCCGACGTTCCAGCTCTTTATCCACCTCGTCCAACAGAATGTTCGCCAGTAACGGCGACAACGGCCCGCCTTGCGGCGTGCCCTCATGCCGATCCATGACCACGCCGCCATCCATGATGCCCGCGTTCAGATACGCACGCACCAGCCGGATGACTCCGGAGTCATTTATGCGTTTCTTCAGGCGGTCAATCAGGATGTCGTGATTAACCCGGTCGAAGAACTTCGACAGGTCAACGTCCACCACGATATGGCGGCCCTGTTGGGCGTAGCGTTGCGCAGCCAGCACCGCATCGTGGGCCCGACGGCCCGGACGGAAGCCGTAGCTGTGCTCGCTGAAGGTGGGGTCAATCAGAGGTTGCAGCACTTGCAGCAGTGCTTGTTGAATCAGACGGTCGGTGACGGTGGGGATACCCAGTTCCCGCTCACTGCCGTCCGGTTTCGGGATGCCTACCCGACGAACGGGTTGTGGTTGGTAGGAGCCGCTCAGCAGTTGCTGGCGAAGCTCCGGCCACACCCATCGCAGGTGTTCCGCGGTTTGGGCAATATCCAGCCCGTCCACACCTGCCGATCCTTTGTTCGCCTTCACGCGCTTCCATGCCCGCTGCATATTCTCTCGTGCGAAGGCCTGCTCAAGCAGGTTTCGCCCTGCGTCCTCCGGTTCTCGTCGCGGGAGTCCTGTTTCATCACTGGTCACGTCCGGCAAGGCTTCACCTTCCCTTGTTGCGACCCGCCCCGCTGACGCGGGCATCTGATGCGTTACAGTGCTCATCGACAAGGCGTTTGACGCTCCTTCTCGTTCAGCCCTTCGCCCTGACCAAGCGGCTACTATGGCCTCTGCTGACTTCTCGCTCCGTGTTGCCACGTCGCCCTTTCAGGCATAAGGCGAGATCTCCCCGGGTAAGAACGCACTCCTTCACCGCACAACCGCCGGATTTACACCCCCTCGCCTTGGCCACGAGAGCTTCGCGGCTTCTAGCCCGCTCGCCCTGCTCGGCAGTGCCTCGTATCCGGTTCTTGTTCATCGGCTCACGGTTTATGCTCCACGCTTCCTCCCCACGGTCGGTCGCCCTTCCGCAGTTGCGCTTCACTTCGTTCGCTGCGGCCAGCTCACGGGAGGACTTGCACCTCCAGGAGTGCGCCCATGCCGGGCGCACCAAATACGCTCGGCGTAGCGAGCAGTTGGATGCGGTTCAGGGAAAACTGCTGGACGAACTGATCGACAGCGACCTGGCCGCCATCGAAGCCGAGCTAGAACAGGCGATGACTGAGGAGCAGAAGGCGGCCCGGCCAAAGCAAAAACCCAAGCGCATCCCACTGCCACCAGAACTGCCCCGTCCCCTGATCCACCACGAACCGGACAATACTCAGTGCCAGTGCGGCTGTCAGCTCAAGCGTATTGGCGAGGATGTCAGTGAGAAGCTGGATTACGTCCCGGGCGAGTTCACCGTCGAGCGCCACATCCGCGGCAAGTGGGCCTGTGACCAGTGCGAGACCTTGATCCAGGCACCGGTGCCACCGCAGGTCATCGACAAGGGCATCCCCACCGCCGGCCTGCTGGCTCAAGTACTGGTGGCCAAGTACGCCGACCATCTGCCGCCTGCCTGACTTACCAACGTCCCATCAACCGGCTTGTGGTGGGGAACAACATGCTGGCTTCACGCAGCTGACCGCTACTGATCAAAACGGTTGTCACCTGTATGATCAGATGCTCTGCCATTTACCAGCCTGCCCATGACGTCGAACACATAGCTATAGACCCTCGGGCATTTGGACGCCCGCGGGCCGGCCACGTTCAAGGTGGCGATTTGGTGGTACTCACAAAATTCGCAGAGCTTTTGAGCGGCAATTGCCACATCGACGGCACCAAGGTCGATCAGCTTCAATGGCACCCGCTCCTTCAGAGCCAGAGAGACTGTCAACGCAGTGCCTCCCTCGATTTCATCGAGATAAAAAACCACAGTGCCATCGCTGGCCTGGATGTTCTTTCTGGTTCGCGCTCTGTAACTACCGGGTACCTCCTCCAGCGGGTAGCGGCTCGGTATCACGCCATCCTCGGCCAGCCTGTCTTTTGGGCAGTAACCTGCAACAGCAAAGCCGTGGCTCATCGCGGAATCAAGCGCTGCACGGTCAGCGCCGGTTTGGCCGCCGCTGACGATGGAAAGTAGTGTTGGAGTTCGGTTATTGATGCTCATAGGGGCCTGGCTATAGCTACAAAGCGATACCAGTATGGATATAGCATCACCTCCTCTATTAAAATACCCTGCTCTCCTTAGAGGACTTGCCGCTTTTACGGTCGGAAAACAACGTAGCTTGCTTATGTTTAGCTTATACGCGCCCGATATCGGTCACCCCAAACCGGACATTTTAAACGCCGATCTTTTTCTGGCATGCTGGAACTCAGTCGATATTCCTGCCCCTGGGGCAGCGGTCACATTGTCCGAAATGGGTCACCCCAACCCGGACACCTCTGTGCCCACCAGTCGTTGGCAATCGTTGAAAACCGCCCATACCAAGGGCTATAGAGAAACAGGTCTTCC
>NZ_CAXBDN010000354.1:0-3379 GCF_963974375.1 uncultured Marinobacter sp. | reverse complement strand
CGCCACATTCTTGTAGACGAGTTCCAGGACACCAACACCATCCAGTATGCCTGGCTGCAAATACTGGCCAGCAACCGGGTGCCCATCACCGTGGTGGGGGACGACGACCAGTCCATCTACGGCTGGCGCGGCGCCAAAATCGAGAACATCCAGCAGTATCAGCAGGACTTTCCCAACGCCCGCCTGGTGCGACTGGAACAGAACTACCGCTCCACCCAGATGATCCTGAAGGCGGCCAACTCCGTCATCGCCAACAATCAGGGCCGCCTTGGCAAGGAGCTCTGGACCGATGGCCCGGAAGGGGAGCCCATCAGCCTGTATGCCGCCTTCAATGAAATGGACGAGGCCAACTACATCGGCGATACCATCAGCACCTGGGTGGCTGAAGGCAACCTGCGCAGCGAAAGCGCGATACTCTACCGCTCCAATGCCCAGTCCCGGGTGCTGGAAGAATCCCTGATGCGCCAGGGCATTCCTTACCGGGTGTATGGTGGCCTGCGATTCTACGACCGCCAGGAAATCCGCAATGCCCTGGCCTATCTGCGGCTGATTCACTACCGCCGGGACGACGCCGCGTTTGAGCGGGTGGTGAACATCCCGACCCGGGGAATCGGTGCGAAAAGTCTGGCGGACCTGCGGGAGCTGGCCACCGGTCAGGGTATCTCCCTGTGGGAGGCGGCGGAACGATCACTGGATGCAGGCCAGGTGAAAGGTCGTGCCAGAACCGGGCTGCAGAGCTTTCTGGATATTGTCCGCACCCTGTCGGAAAAGGTGGAGCATTCCTCCCTGCAGGGTCTGATGAAAGACACCATCGAGCTCAGCGGCCTCAAGGAATTTCATGCCAGTGAGAAAGGCGAGAAGGGCCAGGCCCGGGTCGAGAACCTCGAAGAACTGGTCAATGCCCTGGCGGATTTCGAAGTGGAAGACGAACTGGACCCGCTTGCGGAATTCATTGCCCAGGCGGCACTGGACGCCGGCGAATCCCAAGCGGACTCCCACGAAGACAGCGTGCAGCTGATGACCCTTCATTCCGCCAAGGGCCTGGAGTTCCCGCTGGTGTTTCTGGCGGGCGTCGAAGAAGGCCTGTTTCCCCACGGCATGTCCCTGGAAGAGCCGGGCCGGATGGAAGAAGAGCGGCGGCTGGCTTACGTGGGCATTACCCGGGCCATGAAACGGCTGATCATTACCTACGCCGAGTCCCGTCGCCTCTACGGTCAGGAGAAATTCAACGCCCTGTCACGCTTCGTCCGCGAAATTCCGTCGGACTGCATACAGGAAGTGCGCCTGCGCAACACCGTCACCCGCCCCATGATGGCCCAGCGCCCCAACGAGCGCCTGTTCGATGCCGGCCCCATGGAAAAGGCCGGCTTCAGCCTCGGCCAGCGGGTACGCCACCCCAAATTCGGTGAGGGTATTGTGATGAACAGCGAAGGCACCGGTCACCACACCCGGGTACAGGTCAATTTTGACGAGGGCGCCAAGTGGCTGGTATTGGCCTACGCGCCATTAGAAGCTTGCTAAGTAGTTAGTTGGCTTGATTTGAAAGAATTCGTTTTGGAGCCCTGAACCATGTTCGGGCCTGGTGTCCGGGAGGGCTTTCCAAAACCGTGCGGAGCCATGGATGGCGGAGCCCGAGCGACACAGGGATGTGCCGCAAGGAGCGTGTTTTGGAAAGCCCTCCCGGATGCCAGGCTACACCAGAATCACAGCCAGCCTTTGCGTTTAAAAAAGAGATAAGGCGCGATGCCCGCCAACACCATCAGACCAATGGCGAAGGGATAGCCGAAATCCCATTGCAGTTCCGGCATGAGCATGAAGTTCATGCCATAAATGCTGGCCACCAGAGTCGGCGGCAGGAACACCACCGCAGCAATGGAAAAGATCTTGATGATCTGGTTCTGCTCGATATTGATAAAGCCCTGGGTAGAGTCCATCAGGAAGTTGATCTTGTCGAACAGGAAGGTGGTGTGGGACATCAGGGTTTCGATATCCCGCATGATCTCCCGCTGATTTTCTGACAACCCCGGCTCGCCCCGCAGATGCCGCAACAGAAACGAAATGTTGCGCTGGGTGTCCATCAGGCAGAGGCGGGTTTTACCGTTGCTGTCTTCCAGCTTGGCCAGCCGGGTGATGGCCTCATCCAGCTCCGCCTCCTCATCCTCCAGCACCAGGTGGCTGACGTCCTCCAGCTGGCGGTGCAGATCTTCCAGGCCGTCGGCGTGGTTCTCCACCTTTTGCTCCAGCAGCATGACCAGCAGTTCGGCGGGATTGGAGGCCTCCACCTGACCGCGACGGGCCCGCATCCGGAACAGCCGGAAATCCGCCAGCTCTTCCTCGCGAATGGTGATCAGGTAGCCTTTCTGCAGGATGAAGGCCACGGAAACCGTGTTGTGGCGACCCTCGCTCTGGGTCAGAAACAGCGAGTGCACGTGTATACCGGCCTGATCCACAAAGCAGCGGGCGGAGGCCTCGATTTCCTCCACATCATCGAACTCGGGGATGTCTGTGCGCAGCAGTCTCTGCAGTATCGCGCGCTCCCGCTCATCCGGCTCCTGGGCATCAATCCAGTGGGCCTCGGAAAGCCTTGCCAGCTGGTCTTCCGGGGGGATGTCCAGCTCGTGGATCAGGCTGTTATCAAAGCGGAAAAGTCTGAGCACTGTTATTAACCTCAGGGCAGTATAAGTATTCTTTTCAGTTTAGTAGGTTACGTTAATAGTTTCATTCTCTGGTTAAGAATTAACGACAGCCGGAAACGGTTTCCTATGCCGGAAACGGTTTCCTATGCCGGAAACTGGTCCCGGGTTTTGTTGGCAATGCGCACCAGCACCAGCATCAGCGGTACCTCCACCAGCACACCCACCACCGTCGCCAGTGCCGCCCCGGATTGCAGGCCGAACAGGGCAATGGCGGCAGCCACCGCCAGTTCAAAGAAGTTGCTGGCACCGATCATGGCGCCGGGGGCGGCTATGCAGTGGCGTACCTTCCAGAGTCTGGCCCAGCCGTAGGCGATGAAAAAAATCAGGAACGTCTGGATGATCAGTGGAATGGCGATCAGCATGATGTGCAGCGGGTTGTTGAGAATCACCTCGCCCTGAAAGGCGAACAGCAGCACCAGCGTGACGATCAGCGCCGCCGGCGTGATGGGGCTCAGGCGTTTCATGAACACCTCGTCGTACCATTGCTGCCCGTGGCGGGCGATCAGCGTACGGCGGGTGAGATAGCCGGCCACCAGTGGGATCACGATATACAGCACCACCGACAGGATCACCGTATCCCAGGGTACCTGGATGTCGGAAATGCCCAGCAGGAACACCACAATGGGCGCGAAGGCAAACAACATGATGATGTCGTTCAGGGACACCTGGACCAGCGTGTAGGC
>NZ_CAXBDN010000353.1:0-3382 GCF_963974375.1 uncultured Marinobacter sp. | reverse complement strand
GGTTCAGGGTGGTGCTGATGCTGTCAGTCAGCAGCCGGGTCAGCACATGGCCTTTGGCAGAACCGGTGGTCTCCGGCGAGCGCAGGCTCAGGAAAAGATTGGCTTCCGGGCGCTTGAAACGGGTGTCCCGGGCATGCCAGACATCCATCACGCCCAGAGTGGCCAGCTGCTCCGGATGGGGCATGGACTCGCCGGCCAGCAGTTCCAGGTCTTCCGGGATGAACGGATTGGGCTCCGGCAGTTTCAGCTGGCTGGCGAGAGTACGGCCAAGCTCGGTTTCCCGGGGCGCCTGGTAGTTGTTCTCCAGAACATAGGGGGTCTGGTACCAGGTGGTGCGGGGGGCATCCTCCGGCAGGGTTTCCGGACTTTGCAGGGTAACCAGAAGGTTGTCCGGGGTCAGCCGGTCCAGAATCGCCCGGTACTCATCTGCATGGACAGTCGCATGACGTGGTGCAGCGGGCTGGGCCGTTCCTGAAAGCGGAAATCCAGTTCCGCCAGCTGCTGATCTTCCTCAAAGCGGAAAGGCGCAATGCCCTGCTCACGCACCAGCTTTATGTAGTCAAAGGCGAGGGCAATGATGTCGTCTTCCTGGCTGAGTCCACGAGGGGTCAGCTCCAGGGACAGCTCAAGGCTGGTCTCATGGCCGGTATCGGTGCCCATGCCGGCGGACAGGCTTTCCACCAGCCCCCGGGATTTCAGTACATCGAACAGGCTGCCCGGGCCTTCATGGCCCAACAGGCTGGCCACGTAATGCACTGGCTTGTCGCGATACCGCTCCTGCTGCGAGGGCAGGGGAAAAATCAGGCGCAACTGGCGAATATCCCGCAGGGTCTCGACTTGCAGGCGTGCTGGCAGGAACGAATCGGCGAACAGCGGCGCTGTGTGGGCTTTGGTCTGCAGATCACGGTTCTCGATCAGCCGGAAGCGGGGCGTGACCATGGCCGCCAGTTCATCCAGGCTTTGCGGGCCGTAAACCGCCAGGGTCATCAGGTTGGCGGAGTAATGGGTTTTCCAGAAGTCGATCAGATCATCCCGCAGGGGCCGCTCGGGCGGGTTGTCCAGGGTGGTGAGGTTGCCGACAGCAAACTGGCTGAAACTGTGGGCCGGGTTGGTGATGGCCTTGCGTACCGAGAAGTACCTGCGACCGTCCTCTTTCAGGGAGGCGGAATATTCCGAGTGCACTGCGTTGCGCTCCCGGTCCACCAGTTCCGCTGTGAACAGGGGTGCTGAGAACTGCTGGGCGAAGCGGTCCAGCGCGGGCTCCAGCTGGTCTGGCTGGATGTCGAAGAAATAGTTGGTGTCCTGAAAGGCGGTAAAGGCGTTATGGCTGCCGCCGTGGCTGCGGATGAACTGCTGGTACTCGCCGGGGTCCGGGTATTTTTCGGTGCCCAGAAACAGCATGTGCTCCAGAAAATGCGCCATACCCTCGCGGCCAGCGGGGTCGTCGCCACTGCCAACCGGCAGGTTGAGGGAAGCGGCAGCCTTGTCTGCGTCCGGATCCGATATCAGCAATACCTCCAGACCGTTTTCCAGCGTCAGGTAACGGTAGGCGTTGTCATCGGCAGGGCTGGCAACCGGTGTGATGGCGCTGACCTGAGCGCTGGCCGTGCCGGTCAGCATCCCGAAGCTGAGCAGCAGCAGAACCAGCAGTGATATCAGGGCATGGCGTTCGGGTAGGGCAGATGCGGTCAACAACCTCATTCAACAGATCCTTCAAGGTTTCGGGTGCAGGATAATGACAGTACGACAGGACACCGTCGCTGGCCTTCGCCACCTGGGCGGCGCTGCACGCCGTCAGTGCATCCGCGACTGGCTGGCGTTTTTGGGCGTCTTGTCCAGGGTAATCCGGGCCAGGGTGGTGGCCGCCGGGCCATCCATCTCGCCGGTGGCAATCCGTTCCAGCACCGAGGACAGCACCGCGATGATCCTGTGCTGCTCCGCCATTTCCGCCTGGAACGCGGTATCAATGGCGTCGTACACCGCCTGAATTTTCTGCTCGCGGCTGCCGTTGTCGGCGGCGGTATCATTGATGGCTTTCAGGCAGGCCCGGGCAATGGCAATGTAACGATCAGTATTGGCGTCCGCTTTGGACATGGTGTAGCTACCTCCGGCAGTCGTCATGGACCATTGAGTACTGGCATGACGGGTGAGTAAGAACAGACCGGCATTATCGCACCGGGTTCCATGACTTGCATGTCAGAAAGTTAAGGCGATACTAATAAAAGCCAAAAAACGAAATAACTAAAAACCAATAATCAAGAACGACAGGCAGGATCTCTGATGAACTACTTTCTTACCGGCGGCACGGGTTTTATCGGCCGATTTCTGGTCAAAAAACTGTTGGCCCGTGGCGGTACCGTGCATCTTCTGGTGCGACAGGAATCTCTCGACAAACTCGACGCACTGCGTGAGCAGTGGGGCGCAACCGAGGCCCAGGTTATACCGGTAGTGGGCGATATTACCGCCCCTGGCCTGGGTATTGACGCCAAAACCACCAAGGCCCTCAAAGGCAAGGTGGACCACTTCTTCCATCTGGCGGCTGTCTACGACATGAGCGCCGACGAAGCGGCCCAGCAGACCGCCAACGTGCAGGGCACTCGGAATGCCGTGGAAGCGGCTACCGCCATGAAGGCCGGTTGTTTTCACCATGTGTCGTCCATAGCCGCCGCCGGCCTGTTCAAGGGTACTTTCCGCGAGGACATGTTCGAGGAGGCAGAGGGGCTTGATCATCCCTACCTCAAAACCAAGCACGACTCCGAAAAGGTGGTGCGGGATGAATGCACCTTGCCGTTCCGCATCTACCGTCCGGGCATGGTGATCGGCCATTCAAAGACCGGTGAAATGGACAAGGTGGATGGCCCCTATTACTTCTTCAAGATGATCCAGAAGGTCCGTCACGCGCTGCCCCAGTGGGTGCCGACGATCGGCGTGGAAGGCGGCCGCCTGAACCTGGTACCGGTGGACTTTGTGGTGGATGCCCTGGATCACATTGCCCATCTGGCTGGGGAAGATGGTAATTGCTTCCACCTGGTGGATTCCGATCCCTACAAGGTTGGCGAGATACTCAACACCTTCTGCGAGGCCGGCCACGCACCACGAATGGCCATGCGAGTGGATTCCCGCATGTTCGGCTTTGTGCCGCCGTTTATCCGCCAGTCCCTCAAGAACCTGCCGCCAGTGAAACGACTCACCAGTGCGGTGATGGAAGACCTGGGCATACCCCAATCGGTGATGTCCTTTATCAACTATCCAACCCGGTTCGACGCCCGTGAGACCGAGCGTGTATTAAAAGGCACCGGCATCGAAGTGCCGCGCCTGCCTGACTATGCCCCGGTGATCTGGGACTACTGGGAGCGTCATCTGGACCCGGACCTGTTCAAGG
>NZ_CAXBDN010000352.1:0-3390 GCF_963974375.1 uncultured Marinobacter sp. | reverse complement strand
TTTCCGCCGGCAAGAAGCCTGGCGGTGACATCAAGGACACCCGCGCCAATATCGAGAGCAACCGCTATTTCACGGTACATATTGCTCACCGTGAACTGGCGGGTCCGATGACTGAAACGTCGCGAACTCTGCCCAGAGGTGAGTCCGAACTGGACCGGACCAATCTTGAACTGACCGAATTCGAGGGCTTTCCACTGCCACGTCTGGCAGACTGCCGCATTGCCATGGGTTGCGAACTGTACGAAATCCAGCAGATCGGTGATTTTGACCAAAGCCTGATTTTTGGCCGCATTCTGCAGATGTATGTGGATGATCGTGCCGCCTATACCGACGACAAGGGCCGGGTGCGGGTCGATGCCACGGCTGTTGACCCGGTGGGAAGGCTGGGGGGCAGCGAATATGTGACCTTCGGCGATATCATTCGTATACCCAGGCCGGCCTGATCCCGACGGCAGGCCTGAACGGCCCACTCACTCTTGAAATGGATGGTAAAGCATATGGAATGGAGTCTGGCCCACGTATGGCTGGCCCTGGCACTGGTGTTGTGCCTGGCCGAGCTGACGTCCGGTGTATTCCTGTTTCTCGCACTTGGTGTCGCCGCCGGGCTGACAGCCTTGTCGGCGTTTCTCGGTTTTTCACTGGAATGGCAGCTGGTCACCATGGGGGTGGCCTCCGGCTTGCTGGTTCCCATCGCAGTGTGGTGGATCAGACCCTGCTTTTCACCGAAGCATGTGGATTACGGCACGACGGGAACTGGCGTCGAGCAGGGCAATCAATACCTGACTGAACGCCGGGACTTTGATGATGCAACGGTGATTCGGGTTAATGGAGATCTTTATCGCCTGCGGGTCAGCGAGACTGATGAAACCGAACTGCCGGCCTCCACGCCTGTTCTTTTCGATCGTTTTGATGGCACTACCGCCATCGTACATCACGTTCAGAGCACGGATCGCTAATCCGCAATGCAATGAATACCTACTACTTAAATGGAGCTGTGAACATGGAATCGTATGTGTCCCCCGGGCTGATTATCAGCCTGTTTTTTGTCATCGTCGGTGTGCTGATTATTGCCAAAGGGCTGGTGATCATTCGCCAGTCCGAAGTCATGGTGATCGAGCGCCTGGGTTCGTTTAACCGGGTTCTGGAAAGTGGCGTGAATATCATTGTTCCGTTCATCGAGCGGCCCCGTCCCATCACCATGATCCGTTATGTTCGTATGGGCGATGAGTATCATCCCATGACCACCGACGAGGCCCGCATTGATCGCCGGGAAACGGTCATGGATTTCCCCGGTCAGCCGGTCGTGACCACCGACAACGTCACTGTACGAATCAACGGTGCGCTGTATTACCAGATTATTGATCCCCGTCGTGCGGTCTACGAAGTGGCCAATATGAGTCAGGCCGTGGAAGTGCTGGCCAAAACCACCCTGCGTTCGGTGGTGGGCAAAATGGAGCTGGACAAGTTGTTCGAATCCCGCGCCGAGGTCAACAACGCGATCCAGGAGCAAATGGAAGAAGCCGCTTCCAAGTGGGGCGTCAAGCTGACCCGGGTCGAGGTTCAGGACATCAGCATGCCGGACGAGGTGGAAGAGGCCATGCGCCTGCAGATGGCAGCTGAACGTCGCCGTCGTGCCACCGTGACCGAAGCCGAGGGTGAGAAGGCTGCAGCCATCGCCATGGCCCAGGGCCAGCGTGAGTCGGCTATTCTTAACGCTCAGGGTGACAAGGAATCGGCGATTCTGCGGGCTCAAGGTGAGCAGGAATCCATTCGTCTGGTGATCAGTGCCATTGGCGAATCGGAAGAAGACAAGCGGACCGTTATCGGTTACCTGCTGGGCCAGAGCTATATCAAGGTTCTGCCCACCATGGCGAAAGACGGAGAGCGTGTATTCGTACCTTACGAGTCCACGGCGTTGCTGGGTTCCATGGGCATGTTCCGTGAACTGGCCGGCTCGCCGGAAGATGCAGTCCGCGATACCCTGAAACGTGATGGTTTGCGTGGCGGTATGATTGCTTCTTCCTCTGCAGGCTGAGGTTTGAGGGGGTAAGGCAGGAGGTATCCGGGCTCAGCCCGGATACCCGTTTCAGGCCAGCGGCAAGTGGCCGGTTTTAACCCAGATAATGGTTTCCTGCTCGACAAATGGATGATGCTGGCTCAGATGAGGGCTGCGTATCCAGGTTCCTTCCGGATAGCGACCCCGTTCGTCGCAGAATTCTCCACTGAGCACCAGAATTTCCTCACCACCAAAATGCCGATGGGGCTGAAACACCTCTCCCGCTGGCCATTTCACCAGGGCTACGTGCTCGTGCTCAAATTCATGCAAAGGCATCACCTCAAGCCCGCCGATCCCCGGTAGCCAGGGTGCCCGGCTGGTATCCAGGCGCACGGTGGTGCTGTCCCGCGGATCAAACTGATGGAGTTTTACCAGCAGAATGCAACCGGGTTCACTGAATGGCGAGTGTCCGCTTCCCGGCGGGTTGCGGATGTAGGTACCCTTGCCGTAATCGCCGGTTTCGTCCGAAAAAACGCCATCCAGCACCAGGATTTCCTCACCCAGAGGATGTTCGTGCCGCTGGAAACTGGCGCCAGGCTGGTATTGTACAATGCTGGTGGCGTGTCCCCTTTCGGCTTCTTCACGGGCCAGGGGTTTGCGCAGCACGCCGCCAGACGGGCTGGGTACCCAGTTCATGTTTTGGGTTTCAATCACAACCCGTTTGGAGAAATCCATGTTCAGCATTGTATGCTCCACCATTTATGCGTTGTGGCCGGGTGTTGTGGAAAGATAGCAGGCGTTAAATACGAGCCGGACCCGTGTTCAGATGTTGCGGTCGCCAAAACCGCCGCTCCAGCGTTGAACCTGCGCCCGGTCAGGCCAATGGCGCTCAGAACATTGCCGGTGTGGTGGCCTTATCAGTCTTGGCAGGAGAATGTCTCTCATGGCATGGATTATAGCCTTTTTCGGGTTTGTTCTGGGCGCCTCATTGTTCGGCTCTGCCGGGCAGGCACTGGGCAGCTCTCTGGTGGTGGGGTTGCTCACCGCTGTGGTCGGATTTATGGCGGGCCGGGTAATTGCGCTCAGTCGCAGGGTGGCCGAGTTAAGCCAGAAGCTTGAGCGCCTGCCACTATCCCGGCCCGGCATGGTAATCAGGCCAGACGAACCGATGGCAAGTGACCAGCAGGGTTCTGCCAGTGATGCCATGGAAGAGCTCCCGGCCGCCAATGACCCCAGGGAGGACACGCTCACCCTGGATGAGCGGTGGGAAGTGTCGGACCCGGCACCGCAACCGGCGGCCGCTTCGAAAGTAACGGACCCGGTCTGGAACTGGCTGGTGCGCTATTTCACCGAGGGCAATCTCCTTGTCCGGGTTGGCATCCTGATACTGTTGT
>NZ_CAXBDN010000351.1:0-3404 GCF_963974375.1 uncultured Marinobacter sp. | reverse complement strand
TGTAGTCTTCCGCCGGCGATGGAAATCCAGCGGAGATGCGCTCCAGGAAAAGCGGAATCGTGAGCGCGGATAGGGAATGGTAATCACCTAGCAGGATGCAGGACATGCTGGCACCGAATACTGTTTATTTGTACAGCATTCTCTACAGGGGCGCCCTCCGGGTCAACTCGAATCTTGGCAACGACCTCCTATGTCATCGCTTTCCAATCAAAGTACCGGCGGGTCAGCTTCAGCCCCTCCTGAGGATCGGCAAGCATGAAGGCCATTGGCGACAATCCGCAAAACGGCTCGTCCGTAGTAGGCTTGCGAATCCGCTCGGCAGCTCGGTCGTCGCTCGGGTAAAGCGTATCGAGTGCGCGGGCGATGCCCATCAGAAAACTGATTCGCTGAAGAAGCTGCCCCGACATTGCAGCAGATGTTTCGGCGGTGAGCTCGTCGAACTCAGTCTGGCTCAGACCCAGTAATTGTTTCTGCTCGGCCTCCGTACAGCCCCACTGCGCCATGATGTGCCGAAACCCTTTCAGGGCGACTGCCGCTTTATCGACGGGTACAGCTGGGCTTGGGCCTTCTGTGCATTGCATGTGAGTACTTCACCTTCAATTGATAGGGTTGGCATCTCAGCCAGATCGCTGACTCAGGCCCGCGCCCCGGATTTTTCCATGAACTCGCTGATCTCCCGCTCCAGGCGGGCATGCACATCCCGCAGATCATCTCGGTCAACAGGCCGCTCTTTATTAAGACGATTGCGGGATTTCTGGCGCTCAAGCTCTGCACGCTGTTCCGCATAAACATGGTGCAGAACACCCACGCCAAGACTGGCGCTTTCTTCCTCGTTCATGTGCTTACGTAGCCGCTTGAACTGCTCCGGTGTGGGCGGAGTCTGGCGTTTTGCCACGATATCCTTCTGGCGGATACCAAAAGCCTCTCCCCACAGTCTGATGGCGCGGTCCCAGGCGTTGGAAAGGGGCTGGTTCTCGGTGATGGCAATACGCATGGGATTGCCCGGTGCGTTCACCTGGAAGTAACACTGTTCCGTTTGGTTACCGCCGATGGTTCCGATACCAAGGGTGATGCCCTGAAACCCAACACCCCGGAAGGGTTTGACTCGCGGGTGCTCGGTACGAATGAAGTTCAGGTATTTGATGGCCGCTGCCCGCATCGCCCAACGGGCTTCATAGTACTCGGCGCGGGTTTTCTGGTAGCGGTGCCAGAGCGTTTCGGGCACGGCGTCACTGGGAAGGCGCAGGCTGAAGTACTTCTGATAGCGTTTGCCACGAATCGTCGCGGCAACACGCCAACCGTAAAATCCGGACGAGAGCTCGCCCTTGTCGTAGCACTGAATCGCCATGGGTGGCTGAATCATCCTTTAGTAGTGGAGTGTAAATGCATTTACAGAGCAATCCGTACATCGATGGGCAAGACCCGTGGGTGTCGGGTCACGGATTCCGGCAGCGCCAGCCAGGCCTCGGTGCGTTGTAGTTCAGCGAGGGCCTCACTACGGGATTGCAGCTCGGCCCAGGCTCGATCCGGAGATTGAGCAAAGCGCTGAATCACGCTCTGCCAGTCCGGGCTTCCACCCTTTTTCCACTCTCTGGGCCAGATGGTGCTCCAGGCGATACCGTCTTCGTCCATCACCATGGGTGACACATCATAGATGGGCGTCAGTTCCAGGCCGTGGAACGTTCGATGGAACGACGTATTGCGCCCGTGGTTGTCGCTGTTACCAAGCAACCGGTTAATGTGATCCCGGATAAGGTATTCGACCAGCATTCCATCCGGATCACTGGCCAGTGGAAGAATGACTTCCAGCGCATCGATGTGGCTCAGCCGGGCACCATTACCAATCTTGCCCATCACATTATACAGGGACTCCACCGGATAACGCTCCCCGCCCGGTCCGCGGTCGAACCGACGAACCCAAAGGGCATAGGGTTGCCAACGGACTTCTGGCACATCAAAGCCTAAAGAACCAAGGGCCTTCAGGTACAGGTATTCAGCACGGAGAATGTCGATGCGATTCCGGGTCACCGGCTCACGGGGCCATTTCACCAGCCAGTAATCAGTAATGACACAGCCGTCCGGTTCGTTGCCGTCCAGATAGAACTGACCGTCATCGGCTCGGTTGATCAACAGTTTGGGGTTTTCACCGCCGGCACCCAGGCCCACCCAGATCGGGTGGATATCAGATAGGCCGAGGGCTTCGTTGAACGGTTCGTATGGCCAATGCCAGTCGCCGGCACACTCAACATCCAGGGGAATGGACGGGAAAAGGCCGTCGTCAACGCTCGGCCCTTTGATGCGAAAATTGCCAATGGGAGAGAGGGCGCATTCCTCTAACAGGCGCACATCGTGCTGAGGGCCATCCTGGATCGACCCGTCTTGCCGCCGTGGTGGCCGTAACCGCTCGAGCAAGCGCCGTCGGGCCCAGCCGCTGGGAGTCAGATCCCTCAGCAAGGCCGCGACCGCTTCGCCCTCATACGTCTCAAGTATGTCGCCCGGCACTTGGGGACTGGCCCACTGCACAAACGGCAGGTTAATGACGGGTACGAAATCGTCTTCCTGAAAATCTTCAAGACCGAGGGTGACTCCAGGAAGCGGGATACAGGTCCAGCCGTCCTGGCGTTTATAGTCCAGGCGCATGGTACTGAGCAGGCCGGACTCCGACCGGTCAATAGTAATCCCCGCCAATGTATCCCAACCTGCCGGGCCCCAGCGCTCGAGTTCAACCACAGACATGGTCATCTCCTCTCAATAAAACCACAACGCGACCATCCACGTTCAGGGCCTGGCCATCACCCAACGAAATCAGCCAGGGCCAGTCCCAGTGGGTGTGTCCGAAGACGGTCAAACCGGTATACCCTGTCGCCAGTGAAAGCGTTACGCCGGGGTCGCCACGGCGGCGACGTTCGGCGTCCTCTGGCCCCTGGTGCAACAGGATGATGTGCGGATGCCGGGCGGTGACCGACTCCATGACTTCCAGAAACGCCTCCTCGTCCCGCCGCTGGTGACGCCCGGGGTTCCCGATGATGCCGCTGACGCCACCTACGCGCAGTCCGGCTGTGTTACGAACCTGCCCGTCGAGGATTTGAACCGGCTTTGGCAGCGCCTCCGGTTCGACCAATTCGTCGTGGTTGCCGTGCACAGCGAGAACCTGTGGTGCCAGCCGAGCGAATGCGTCGTAGACCTCATCCACCGGGCCGGTTCCACCTCGTTTGTGGCAGTCTGGGTAGTCGTACAGGTCGCCACACAGAAAAGCCACCTGCGGCTGCGGGATAACGCCCTTCGCCACAAGGTCAGACAGCGCCTCTGCCACAGGCACCCCCATCAGCCGGTTGGCGCGGCCGTCTTCCCGGCCCTGCAGGTCAGAGGCAAAAATCAGTGCGTCTACACCATCGGGCAGCCCA
>NZ_CAXBDN010000350.1:0-3405 GCF_963974375.1 uncultured Marinobacter sp. | reverse complement strand
CTCCAGCCGGTCCAGAATCGTAGTGACCGTCGCCTGACTGAGACTGACATGATCGGCGATGGTACCGATGGTCACCTCGCCAAGATCGCGAATCGTGCGCATAATCAGCAGCTGAGGCCCGGTCAGACCGGCGTGCTTGCTGAGCTGCTTGGAATGCAGATCCGTTGCGCGAATCACCCGCCGCAAGGCAACCAGCACCTGCTCATAGCTTTTTGCTTCAAATGCCTCGTCGGCCGACTGGCGGACGGAGGTTAATACCGGATCATTCAGACTATGGTCGGACATCTCGCTCACCATTCAAATTGCCATTCCTTTATACCTCTAACTATTAGAGGTCTTTGTTCTGAAAAAAGCAAGCAGTAGTTCTGCGCACAGCCTGCTCTCCCGTGGCAAAGTGACTATTCGTTCGATAGCTGCTGATCAGTGGTTTCCGTGGCAAAACCCCTCTCCCCTGGCCTAATATGCTAAGGTTTGCGTCCTGAAATAACGGCAAACCGACAGGATCTGTCATGCACCCAGCAAACCGTCGCATTCCTCACCCGCTTCACCATCTGGCCGCTTCCGTGCTGTTTATCATGGCGCTGACTCTGGCACTGTTCGCCGGAACTGTGACGGCACAAACCGCTGCCACGCCAGAGGGTCCCACCCAGGAACAGCTGGCAGCAGAAATCGGCGAACTGGAAGAACCCATGTACACGCCTTTCGTGGAACTCTACCTGCTGGAGGAAACCAAGGCGCTGCGTACCGAAATGCAGAACACCCGGGCAGAACTGATCGAAAAAGTGGTCGAGAAAGAACTGTCGGTAGCCGACAAAACCATGTCCTACGCCACCGACACGGTTACCTACTTCTTTTATCTGATTGCCGGTGCCACCTCTATTCTGGTCATGCTGGGCTGGAACTCGATCCGCGACATGCGCAATCAGCTCGCCACCCTGGCAGAAAAGCGGGTCAATGAGCTGGTTATCGAATACGAAAATCGGCTGGAGTCCATTGAGGAACTGCTGCAGCAAAAATCCGACATCATTCACAAGAACCAGGTGGAAATCGAACAGACCAATGAGGTTCATTCCCTGTGGCTGAAAGCCAGTCAGGAAACCTCCCAGCAGAACAAGATCTCGGCCTACGACCGGATTCTTGATCTGCGCCCGGACGATGTTGAAGCCCTCAGCTTCAAGGCCGATGCGGTGCTGGAAATGCAGGAACCCCTGTGGGCCATCAGTCTGTGCCAGCGGGCTCTCAAACTGGCACCGGATAACGGCCATGCCCATTACCAGCTGGCCTGTGCCTGTGCCGAAATTGGTCGCTGGGAGGACGCCATCAGCAACCTCAGCAAGGCCGTCGAGATTTCGGATGCCTACCGGGACGATGCCTCCGTCGACCCCAGTTTTGCCCGACTGACAGACCACAAGGCATTCCGTGAGCTGGTCTACCCGGAAGACACCGACGAGCCCACCAACGACCACGTCTGACCGTTACCGTCTGCCTGCTGTGTGCCTGTTTTTGCAAAGCAGGCCTCACCATGGGTGACCGGCATTCGGGTCGCTACATTGCCCGGATGCAATGACCGCTCCATGGGCGTAGTATTTCCTGAGCATTCAGTGTTTCCCGGTTCACGGTTGAGCCCGAAAAGGACATAGCTGACAAAAGGATTCTCGTGATGTCATTGTTTCTCAGGACAGCAGTGGTCGCAGGGCTGATCGCCCTTCTGTCAGGCCCGGGACTGAGCCTTGCAGAGATCCGTATCGGCATTGTCGGTCCGCTGAGCGGTCCGGTCGCCCAGTACGGTGACATGCAGTTCTCCGGCGCCCGCATGGCCATCGAGCAGATCAACGCCGCCGGCGGCATAGACGGCCAACCCCTGGTCGCCATTGAGGCCGATGACGCCTGCGACCCCAGAAAGGCCGTTGCAGCGGCCAATAAAATGGTCAGCCAGGGCGTCCGCTTCGTGGTCGGTCATCTGTGCTCCAGCTCAACCCAGCCCGCCTCTGATATCTACGAGGCCAGTGGCATTCTGATGATCACCCCGGCATCCACCAATCCCGAAATTACCCGCCGCGGCTACAAGCTGGTGTTCCGTACCATCGGTCTCGACAGCATGCAGGGCGCGGTCGCGGCCCGGTATCTGGCCAGCCTGTCGCCGGACAAGGTGGCCATCATCCATGACCAGCAACAATACGGCGAGGGCATTGCGCGAGAAGTTCGCACCACGCTGCAATCGGCCGGTGTTGACGTTCCGGTATTTGAAGGCGTTGCCGCCGGTGCGCGGGATTTCTCCGCCCTGATCAGCCGCATGCAACAGGCAGGCATCAGCCACGTGTACTACGGCGGTTATCACCCGGAACTCGCCCTGATCCTGCGCCAGAGTCGTGAAGCCGGATTCAACGCCGTGTTTATGGGCCCGGAAGGCGTCGGCAACCGCGATCTGAACTATACCGCGGGTGAAGCTGCCGAGGGACTGCTGCTCACCCTGCCCCCCAACTTTGATGAACGTCCCCGGAATCAGGACCTGGTAAAGGCCTTTGCCGAAAACAACCGGGACACCTCCGGCCCCTTCGTGCTGCCCGCCTTCACGGCCGTGCAGCTGATTGCCGAAGGCGTTCGCCGGGCCGGGTCCGACGACCCCATTGCGGTGGCGCAGGCCCTGCGCAGCGGTGAATTCGATACCCCTCTCGGTATCCTCCGCTTTCAGGAAAATGGCGATCTCACCTCGTTTGATTTCGAGGTCTTCCGCTGGCACGCCGACGGCACCCGGACACCCGTTGACCAGGCAAGCAACCGGTAGCAACCGCTAGCCACCTGACGGTAAGACCCGGGGTAATTGTTGAAATTCAGCGACCAAAATTGGCCTTTAAGGCCACTCGGATATACTCTTGGGTAACGGTCAGACTGTATCCGTTACAGTCACACGGTCGTAGAGTGGGGGTGCCCATTGCGCCTTAACCTGCAGAACGTTTGTATGTTCAGCGCGCCGGACAGCCCGCACGACAAGAGAAACCAGGCACACGACGGAACTCCAGGTGTGTCAGCGACGTACAACCAATAGAAAGGATTGAAAAATGAAAAAACTGATCGCAGGTGTCATTCTTCTCGGCGCTTCCAGTGTCGCTTTTGCCCAGCCCGGCTGTGGCGTAGGCGCAATGATCTGGAAGGGACAGTCCGGCATTGCGCCCCACGTACTGGCAGCAACCACCAACGCCACCTTTGGTAACCAGACTTTTGGCATGACCACCGGCACACTCGGCTGCCAGACCAACCAGTCAGTTCAGTCCATGGCCATGTACATGGACAGCAACATCGACAAGGTTGCCCGTGACATGTCCCGTGGTACCGGCGAAAACCTGGAAACCCTGGCGGTACTGCTGGGCGTAGGCTGGCATCACATCGTCAACTGCGAACAGCGTC
>NZ_CAXBDN010000349.1:0-3429 GCF_963974375.1 uncultured Marinobacter sp. | reverse complement strand
CCTGGACGGCCACCTGTAATGGGGTGGGCAGTTACACAGATTTATTTACAGGCTCTTCAAATTGGTCGCTCCAGACGACGAGGTAAACGTCGCGCCGAATAGCTCGGTGAACTGATAGGTAAGCACCTCCGGCAAGGTCGCCCCAAACTCGAAAACTCCTTGAGTTACCGTCTCGTCAGTACCCCAGACATATCCCGCAGGCCCAAAGGCCCATTCGTTAAATAGCGCCGCCATTTGCTGATCGCTTACCACACTCCAGCCCGCTTGCGCGTATTGACTATTCGGATCAGTGACATCGTCTATGGAAAGCCCAAGCGTCTCATCCCACTGGAGCCACTCAAGCCCTCCACCAGTCACGATATTAGTATCGGTGTCCAGCGTGTAATTATTGTGCGTTATAAGGCCAGAATATGCATTACCAGCCAGAACGCACGCGATTAAACTCAGAAATACCCTTCGCATCGGTCCCCCCCCTTTTTGGCTTGCTACTCAGGTGGTCTGCGGATTGCAATATCAGTTCCGAGTTAAAGAAAACAGCGCTAAACCAAACACAAAACGATAGCGCCGACCATCTTTTGGTGACCATTCTGTAAATTTTCTCGACGCTTACGAGGCCATTTTGTCGGATTCAACTCAGCGAATCTCCAACATGGCGGCCCGAACAAACCGCTTAACGCCTACTTTCTCACGCTAACCCGCGATGAACCTTAAAAAAGGCTACTGCTCTCTTGATGTCGGACGAGATGAATCGTACGCGCTGATAGACCGGTTGGGGGAGCAGGAGTCAATTGAACGGGTCTGTGAAGCGTTTGAAATCAGCCGCTCAAGCTATTACGAGTACCGCCAACGGCGGCGCCGTGTAGATATAGAGCGCCTGACCCTGAAGGCTCAGGTAAACCGCCTGTTTACCAAGAGTCGCAGTTCTGCCGGCAGCCGAACAATCAAAGGCTTGCTCAGCGAGGAAGGCGTTGTCGTCGGTCGCTTCAAGGTTCGACGACTGATGTGCGAGCTGGGATTGATCTGTAAGCAGCCAGGCCCTCATGCCTACAAACAGGCCACCGTTGAACGACCGGATATCCCGAACCATCTGGACCGGGAGTTTGCAGTAGAACGGCCTAACCAGGTCTGGTGTGGTGATATCACCTACAGTGTGCCCGGAGTTCAGGGCGAGCATGGAAGCTCAAATGGACCACGAGTCTATCTGGAATATTGAACCAGTATCTCATGAAGGGGTAACGAAACAATCCCACCTACTGTGAGGGTGGTGAGCCTGAGCGGCAGTGACCTGTGGTATGCCCGCAGGGTGATGTAACCCGCTGACAACGGGGATTGAGGCGAGGTCACTAATCCAAGATGATCCTCAAGGCTGAGTGCTGAAAGGCTGAAGAACATGAACCCATTGATCCGCCTCTGTGGGTTGAAATGTCACCACGGCTTACGTGACCTGATAAGCCGTACAGGAAGGTAAGGCAGCTTGGAAATGTAGCCGCTGCCAGACGAAGAAGTCCGGATAGGTATGTCGGGCTTCGGGACAGCAGTATCCATCACAGAACGGACTGCTGCTTCCTGTCAACTTGCGGCAAGCAAGGGTAAAGAGTGCGATGGGCAGCCTCCTCAGCATGTTGAAGTCCAGATAGGTAAACCGGGGAAGGTCAATATCGGATGCCAAGGGGGCATGACCCCGAAGCCGAATTGACTGGCGGAGCTCCCGTAGTAGTCCGCGATGGGGAAAGCCCATTACATGGCGAAGGGGAGCAGTTTAAACGTGTTTGCCAAGCAAACTACCTGACCAAACAAGGTGAAGACCTTTGATAATCAGCGAAATGCAACGCAAGCTAGCGACCTGGACAACAACCGACCCCACCCGCCGGGTGGACAGGTTGTTGCGCCTGATAGCACAGCCTGACTGGCTCGCAGAAGCGGCTCGGGTCACTCTGTCTTCCAAAGGGGCAAACACGCCCGGGATAGACGGAGAGATCAAGCTGACTGTGCAGGACAGGCTGCCGGCTATTCTTCAACAGATCAGGAGTGATTTACTCTCCGATGTTTACCAGCCGTTACCGGCCCGAAGGGTGTATATCCCAAAGGCCAACGGCAAGCAACGACCACTGGGTATCCCGACCCTACGCGACCGCATCGTTCAACGGGCCATGTTAATGGCGATGGAGCCCATGTGGGAAAGCGACTTCCATACGCTCTCCTACGGGTTCCGACCGGAGCGGAGCGTTCATCACGCGATCCGTACAGTGAAACTGCAACTGACGGACAATAAGGAAACGCGCGGACGCTGGGTCATTGAAGGGGATCTGTCCAGCTACTTTGATACCGTGCATCACCGGCTTCTGATGAAAGCTGTACGTCGCAGAATCAGGGACCGACGGTTCCTGAACCTTCTCTGGCGATTCATAAAAGCCGGTCATATTGATGCAGGTCTTTTCCGGGCAGCAAGTGAGGGCGTACCTCAGGGCGGTGTTATATCGCCACTGCTATCGAATATCATGTTGCATGAGTTCGATCAGTACCTGAATAGGCGCTACCTCGGCAAAAAGGCCCGAAAGGATCGATGGTACTGGAACCACAGTATCCGAATCGGTCGAAGCTCAGCCATCCGAGAGAACCGACAATGGAAGCCAGCCGTCGCCTACTGCCGCTATGCCGATGACTTTGTGGTTATCGTCAAGGGCACCAAAGCCCAGGCAGAGGCGATTAGAGAAGAATGCCGGGAGATGCTGGAAGGAACTCTCAAGCTGACACTGAACATGGATAAGACCAAGATTACCCATGTGAATGACGGCTTCGTGTTCCTGGGGCATCGCATCATCCGCAAGCGGAGCCGCTATGGCGACATGCGGGTGGTGACGACAATCCCCCGGGATAAGGCACGTAACTTTGCAGCATCTTTAACCGCCAAGCTGTCAGGCAATTATAGTGAAAGCAAAATCGACATGGTCGAATCCATCAACCGAAAGCTGAAAGGCTGGGCGGCGTTCTATCAGTTCGTCGATCACAAAGCGAAAGTCTTCAGCTACATTGATGGTGTCGTGTTCTGGAAACTGGCCCATTGGCTGGGCCGCAAATATCGCTCCCGGCTCAAACCACTGATGCGCCACTGGTTCAAAGCCCCGGCTTCTGGTCAAAGTAAGACTTGGGTGCTGTTTGGCAAAACCAATCAGGGGCTATTCAGTGGAGCTATTCTGTACCGACTCGTCGGTCACGGGAAAAAGCGATTCCGCTGGCGTCTTCCGGAAGGTAATCCCTACCTGAGGACAGAGTCCAGAAACACGTGGACCTCTCGCTTTCCCGAAGTCGCCATGGCATTTGCCAGCGTTTAGACGGAGAGCCGGATGCGCTGAAAGGTGCACGTCCGGTTCGGAGAGGAGAGGCAGGGAGATAGTTCGACTACGCCCTGCCTCTTACTCTACTCTGGAG
>NZ_CAXBDN010000348.1:0-3451 GCF_963974375.1 uncultured Marinobacter sp. | reverse complement strand
GGCGAGAGCAACGAGCTGTATCTGGAGGGACGTGGCGTTTTTCTGTGTATCAGCCCCTGGAACTTCCCGCTGGCCATCTACACCGGACAGCTCATGGCGGCGTTGGTGGCAGGCAACACGGTGATTGCCAAACCGGCGGAACAGACCAGCCTGGTGGCAGGCCGTGCCCACGAACTGATGCTGGAGGCCGGCTTCCCGGCAGAGGTGGTTCAGTTCCTGCCCGGTGACGGAGCCACGCTGGGTGGGGCACTGGTGCCGGATGAGCGGATCTCCGGGGTGGTCTTTACCGGCTCCACCCAGGTGGCGCATCTGTTGAACAAACAGCTGGCCGAGCGCAAGGGCGCCATTGTTCCGTTTATTGCGGAAACCGGTGGCCAGAACGCAATGATTGTGGATTCCAGCGCACTGCCGGAGCAGGTGGTCCGGGATGTTATCCATTCCGCTTTCGCCAGTGCCGGGCAGCGCTGTTCCGCGCTGCGAGTGCTCTACATTCAGAAAGATGTGGCCGAGCGCATGGAAACCCTGCTGGCCGGGGCCATGCAGGAGCTGACGGTAGGTGATCCTGCGCATCACAGCACGGATGTGGGTCCGGTCATTGATGACCAGGCCAGGACCGGACTCGAGGAGCACCTGAAGGATCTGAAGGCGGCTGGTGCACGCTTTATTGCCAGTACACCGTTGCCGGACAGCTGCCGAGACGGCTTTTTCGTGGCTCCGGTGGCATATGGCATCGGCAAGATTGGTGATCTGGAGAAGGAGCACTTTGGCCCCATCCTGCACATTGTTCGTTACGAGGCCGAAAAGCTGGATCAGGTGATTGCTGAAATCAATGGCGCCGGCTATGGCCTGACCCTGGGCATTCACAGTCGCAGCGAAGCCACGGCGGCCTACATCGAAAAACGGGTAAAAGTTGGCAATACCTATATCAATCGCAACCAGATCGGTGCGGTGGTCGGCGTGCAGCCCTTTGGTGGTCGCGGGCTTTCCGGCACCGGCCCGAAGGCCGGTGGTCCTCACTATCTGTTGCGGTTTGCCACTGAGCGGACCCGGACCATCAACACCACGGCGGTGGGTGGCAATGCCTCTTTGCTGTCGCTGGGTATTGAAAAGCTTGAGAGCTGAAGACGCCTGGCGCCGGGAGCGCCAGGCGTTGTCGAAGAATCCGTGGGTTGTGATGCGTCATCCCTGGGTGTGAAAACGGTAAAAGCTGAAGAACGTTAAACCAGAAAAGTTATATAAAACAATAATTGGCAGCGACCACACCGGTCATCGGGAGGGCGTTTTGCCAGACGGTCGGAGTCCATTCCGACTTAATGAACTGGAGGGGTTTCATGGCTATTGGTGTTTGGATCAGTCTCTTTGCCTACTTTGCGGTGATGATTGCCATCGGCATTTATGCCATGCGCAAAGCTACGTCGTCGTCTGAGGATTATATGCTGGGCGGACGCGGCCTCAGTCCGAAAGTGGCGGCCCTGTCGGCCGGTGCCTCGGATATGAGCGGATGGCTGCTACTGGGGCTTCCCGGGGCATTGTTTGTGTCTGGCCTGGCGTCAGCGTGGATTGGTATCGGTCTGTTTGTGGGTGCCTTCATTAACTGGACTCTGGTGGCACCCCGGCTCCGCGAACAGACGGTGCATTATGGCAACGCCATTACCATTCCGTCGTTCCTGGCGAACCGGTTTCCGACGCAGGCACTCTCGCTGCGTACGGTCTCAGCCATCGTCATTGTCATCTTCTTTGCGGTCTATACCGCATCTGGCCTGGTGGCCGGCGGCAAGCTGTTCGAAAGTGCGTTTTCCGGCATTTTCAACTTCGCCGGTCTGAGTGACTATGGTGTCGGTATTGTCATAACCCTGGGCGTCGTACTGGCCTACACGGTGGTCGGTGGCTTCCTGGCGGTGAGCATGACGGACTTTGTACAGGGCTGCATCATGATGTTCGCGCTGATCATCATGCCGGCGGTTGTGCTCTTCGGCGAGGGTGGTGGCGGCTTTGCGCAGGCATCTGAGACCCTGAACTCTGTCGACCCGACGCTGCTGTCCTGGACCGAGGGACTGACCCTTATCGGCTGGCTGTCTGCGGTGACCTGGGGGCTGGGTTATTTTGGTCAGCCTCACATCATCGTTCGCTTCATGGCGATCCGAACCCTCAAGGAAGTTCCCATTGCCCGTAATATCGGTATGGGCTGGATGGCCGTCTCCCTGATAGGCGCTATTTCTCTGGGTGTCTTCGGCCGCGCCTATGCCATTCGCAACGGTATGGATGTGGAGGATCCGGAAACCATCTTTATCATTCTTGCCGATCTGCTGTTCCATCCGCTGATCACCGGTTTCCTGTATGCAGCGTTGCTGGCGGCGGTCATGAGTACAATCTCCAGCCAGCTGCTGGTGTCGTCGTCTTCACTGACAGAGGACTTCTATCGTCTGTTCCTGCGCAAGGAAGCAACCGATAAGGAATGCGTCAATGTGGGCCGGGTCTGCGTGGTGCTGGTAGGTCTGGTTGCAGCTGTTATTGCATCGGATCCTGACTCTCAGGTTCTGGCTCTGGTCAGTAACGCCTGGGCAGGCTTTGGAGCGGCGTTTGGTCCATTGATCATCCTGTCGCTGATGTGGTCTCGCACCAACGGTGCCGGCGCCATCGCGGGTATGGTTGTGGGTGCGGCCACCGTGATGATCTGGATTTCCCTGGACTGGAACAGTGAGTTCCTGGGTGGCCCGGGTGTCTACGAGATTATTCCCGGATTCATCCTGGCCATGATCGCTATTATTGGGGTCAGTCTGGCCACCAACGATGCGGGTGAGTATCAGCACATCACCCGCTGAATGAAACCCGTCAACAGGGGCTCCTTCGGGGGCCCTTTTTTTGGATCGGAGTCCAGTCCGGCACAAAAAAACGCCAGCCCGGAGGCTGGCGTTTCAGGTTTACGGCCCGGTGAACCGGGGCCGTAAAGGTCAGGCGACGTCTGCTGCCTTCGCCTTGTCCGAGTACTCGGACATCTGGTCGAAGTTGAGATACTTGTAGATCTCTTTCGACATGCTGTTCAGGTCCTTGGCGTATTCCATGTACTCTGCCGGGGTCGGCAGTTTACCCAGAACCGCGCCCACCGCTGCCAGTTCCGCAGAGGTCAGGTACACGTTGGCACCATCGCCCAGACGGTTCGGGAAGTTACGGGTGGAGGTGGACAGAACGGTGCTCTTGGCAGCCACACGTGCCTGGTTACCCATGCACAGGGAGCAGCCCGGCATTTCGGTGCGAACACCGGCGGTGCCGTAGATGTTGAAGTAACCTTCTTCCATCAGCTGAGCCTGGTCCATCTTGGTGGGTGGTGACATCCACAGACGGGTTTTCAGGGGTTCCTTGTTCTGTGCCAGCAGTTTACCCGCGGCACGGAAGTGACCGATGTTGGTCATGCACGAACCGATGAACACTTCGTCCACCTTGTCGCCGGCCA
>NZ_CAXBDN010000347.1:0-3468 GCF_963974375.1 uncultured Marinobacter sp. | reverse complement strand
CTATCTTTCGAAGCAATTACACGACTACAAGTCGGGTGCCCGTGCCAACAGCACGATGGCACCGTTTGCCGGCATGCTGAATGAGCAACAGATAGCGGATGTGGCCGTCTATTACAGCGAAATGCCGTCCACGGCCGGCAAAGGTGGCGAGAGTGCAGACGAGGCTACCCTGAAACGTGGTGAGCAATTGGCGCTTCGGGGTGACTGGTCGCGGTATATCGTCTCCTGCAAGAGCTGCCATGGCCCTGATAACCAGGGGGCAGGGAGCGTGTTCCCGGGAATTGCCGGGCAGCATGCAGGTTACATCGAGAACCAGCTCAAGGCCTGGAAGGAAGAGACCCGGAGCAATGACCCGAACGATCTGATGGGCTCCGTTGCCAGGAGATTGAGCGATGAGGACATTCACGCCGTTGCCGTATGGCTTGCCAATCAGCATAACGGGGCTAACTAGGAGGATCTGAACATGATACGAACACTGACCTGCGTTGCCCTGACTGGCTCCCTCCTTGTTGCCGGAGCGGTGACCGCCAATGAGCTCACCCGGACTACTCTCGATACCCTGAGTAAGATGGGCTATCCACCACCCAAGGAAAACGAGCTGGTTCACATTCCGCCGGGCATTGACGAACTGGAAAACCAGAAACTCCATCCGGAGCTGAAGCGGGTGATTCGCCGTGGCCATGACCTGTTTACCAATACGCAGCAATTGCGTGGCGAGAATGTGTTCAACAACATGAATTGCTCCAGTTGCCACCTGGGTGACGGCGCCATGCCCTTCAGCGCGCCAGTCTGGCCTGCTGCGGTGCTGCTACCGAACTTCCGGCCCAAGAATGACCATGTGAATAATCTTGAGGAACGCATCGCCGGCTGCTTTACCTACTCCATGAATGGCAAACCGCCGGAGTATGGCAGCGACAATATGCTCGCGCTGACTGCCTATCATCAATGGCTTGCCACCGGTGTGCCCATGTATCCGAAACAGCCCATTTACGGCCGCGGATATCCTGCCCCCGAGCGGCCTGAGGAGCTCAGTTATGCCCGCGGCGAAGCGGCCTACAAGGAGCAATGCGCGGTCTGCCACAGTGAAGATGGCAGCGGTCTGGTGGCGAATGACCGGACAGTATTCCCGGCACCCTGGGGCGACGGCTCCAATAACTGGGGGGCGGGAATCGTCAGGGTGTTTACCGCTGCCGGGTTTATCAAGAACAACATGCCGCTGGGTCAACCGAACTCCCTCAGTGATCAGGAGGCCTGGGATATCGCCTATTTCATGAGCAGCCAGGAGCGACCTCAGGATCCCCGTTACACCGGCGACATCAAGGAAACGCTGGAGCTCTATGGCCCCACCTTCCACAAGAACTCACTGTATGGCCAGGTGAGGGAGCATGACGGGCACCTCCTTGGTGATCATGACAACCTTGGAGAAAAGGACTTCCTGAGGCCCGATACGGTCAGGCCACGGACATTCGAGTAGCGCGGACACTCGATCAGAGAGGATGGATCGTTAATACCCCCCGGCAGTTCTGCCGGGGTAGTCTTCAGATGGCACACATCAATGTGCCGATCTTTAAGTGATAACCTGTACAATCCCTGCCACTACCAACCGCATTCTCAGCGACAACTGCACCGTGCCCTCAGGCTGGAGCCGTAATTCCTAATGAAAAAGCCCCCCACCAGCACCCCCCCTGTCGATGTCATGAACTTTTTGCTCGATGCCATCTGTGTCGTCGATGCGCAGGGGCGTTTTGTTTCAATCACCGGAGCCTGTGAGCAAATCTTTGGTTACCCACCAGAGGAAATGATCGGCAAACCGATGATTGATTTTGTCTTTGAAGAGGACAGGGCAAGGACACTTGAAGCGGTCAAGCGAGTTGAGGAGGGATTTTTGCAGCGCCATTTCGAGAACCGTTACCTGCGCAAGAATGGCGAAATCGTCACCATCCTGTGGTCGGCGCGGTGGTCGGAAACGGACCAGGTACGAGTTGCAGTCGCACGGGACATCAGCGAACAAACGCAGGCCGAGTCAAAGGCGCACTGCTGGCGCTTGTCCAATTCACCGCCGCAGTTGATTCCTCCGGCTCTACCTCCGATCCTCCTTTCAGCCCAGGACCACGCCGTGTTGCTGGCCCTGGCCGGGAGCGCCGAGGCGGTCAGTCGGGAGGTCATAGTGCACGCACTCGGGGGGGATTTCAGGTATTACGACCAGCGCCGCCTGGACACCCAGATGCGTCGCCTGCGCCGTAAAGTCGAAGCGGCCTGCCCGGGCCTGCAACTGCCGGTGGCCACCCTGCGTGGCCTCGGCTACCGCTTTTACGAGGAAATCGAGGTTTGCCAGTAAGCGCCTTATCCTGAAGAAACTTACCCCGCAACATCAGTTGATGTCATTTTCAGATGCATCATCATCATTCGTGCTGCCCGGCTGCAGGTCAGGTGGTAACCGGATACCCTCATTGACCAGGATATGGTCGAGACCGGCCATGTTGCCAGTATCCAGACCAGCCAAAGCCAGACCCGGAACCACCGGATTTGCTTCAGACGATACCTCACGAACACCTGATCCCGATGAAGTTGCGGTCGCACGGGCGTTTTGCAGCACCGTGTCGTTTACCGCGCGGGGTGCAGGCTCGATTTCTGTGATCGTGCTTGTGGTGTTGTCGGCGTAGCTGAGCGTGTAGTTTCCACCAAGGTTGCCATCGATAACGGTGACGCCACTGGCAGTGACCGTTTTGTTGCCAATGCCCACGTTCGGATCGGTAAAGGCGAAGACACCACCGGCGATGGCGTCTGTATCGAACAACCTGCCAGCGGTAACGGTAGCCGTACCTGCTGCAGTCACGTCACCGTCAAAGACCTTGCTGACATCCGTGGTGGAAAGCGTCAACGCGGCCGGCGTGATGTCGACTATGCGAGTGCCGCCGATAAAGGTGTAGTTACTGGCCAATCCTCCATCACTGCCATCGGCCAGTTCGAGACTACCCAAAGTGACGGCTTTGTCGTTGGCTACATGCTTGTCGGCGACCGATCCGGTGCCAGCCAGGGTGAGGGTCTCACTGCCCACCAGGGTGCCGATTGTCAGGGCACCGGCATTCACATCGATAGTGCCATCGTAGACACGGTTGCCGTTAAGGCTCACCGCGTAGGGATTGATCGTGCTGGTGGTGTTGTCGGCGTAGCTGACGGCGTAGTTGCCACCGTTGTTGCCGTCGGTAACCGTGACGCCCGCGGTGGTGACGGTCCTATCGCCAACGCCTGCGTTCTTGTTGGTAAAGGCAAAAATGCCGCCGCTGATCTCATCGCCCTCAAATACCGTGCCGCTGGTGACCGTGGCCGTGCCTGCTGCACTCAAATCTCCGTCATAGGTTTTGCTGACATCGCTGGTGGTGATCGTCAAGGTGGACGGTGAGATATCGGCCAGGTCGGTCGCGATGGTGTTGAAGCTGTAGTTGTCTGCATCCGTGCCATCGGCAG
>NZ_CAXBDN010000346.1:0-3479 GCF_963974375.1 uncultured Marinobacter sp. | reverse complement strand
AACGACTCCAACCATAATGGCGCCGCCCATGACCAGGGCAAGAGACGGGTCCCAGGCCCCGGCGATATCCAGGAAGCCAAGTACTTTTTCCGGATTGGCCATCCCCGAGACCAGCAGGCCAATGCCAAAAACCAGGCCGGCGGCAAACGAAGCAACAGTAAATTTCATGATTCTTTATCCTTGTTCGGTGAAAGTCAGGCGAAAATGTGACGTAGCAGGTACACAGTAACGAAGCCCGCCGCCATGAAACTGAGCGTGGCAACCAGTGACCGGGGCGAGAACCGGGACAATCCGCATACGCCGTGGCCACTGGTACATCCGGAGCCATAGCGGGTACCGATACCCACCAGTAAACCGGCAACAACAAGGGTCGGGTAGCCGGCGTTTATCTCAATGGCGGGCAGGGTGCCTGTTGCCATTGCCAGCAGTGGCGCGATGATCATGCCGCCGATAAAAGCGACCCGCCAGAGAGCATCTCCGGATACGGGCGTCAGCAGACCTCCAAGGATCCCGCTGATGCCCGCGATCCGGCCGTTCAGCAGCACAAACAGGGCGGCCGAGAGGCCAATAATGATGCCGCCGGCCAACGCCGACCAGGGTGTAAAACTGTTCCATGCAATGTCGATCATCTGGTTTCTCCTTCAGGAATGCAGAACAATTGATAAAGACTTTCGAGCATGGCGAGCACCCGTGGCTCGCCTATGCGGTAATAGACTTGCTTGCCCTCCTTGCGGGGCAGGATCAGGCCCTCACGGCGCAGCACTCCCAACTGCTGGGACAGCGATGGCTGGTGAATGCCGGTGACGGACTCCAGTTCGCCCACCGACGCTTCGCCCTGGCTGAGCTGACAGAGCAACAGCAAGCGGTCCTGGTTGGCGATCGACCGCAGAAACTGACTGGCCGCACCGGCGGCCTGATGCATTTGCTGGAGGTCAAACTGTGTGGTGCTGTCGGTTGGCGCTGTGTTGGGCATGATTCCGGACCGTGGTTACGATAGCTGACTTCAATATTCATAATTATAAAATATAAAAAAGTATAATGTAAAGAGTTCAGCGCGGCCGTTGGTAAAAAACGGGGGGGACGAACTGGCTGGCTGGGTCTGGCGGATGTAAATGTGGCGGATGTAAATCAGAGGTGGATCAAAAAGGCCCGGCACTGGTGGCCGGGCAGAGGCGTGCGAGTAGTATCCATGAAAGACTTCCAGACAAACCGGAGTCAGCAGAGACACCGGTCAAGTTCAGTATTGACGATATTTCGAACAGTTCAAGAAATTCACGGGTATCGGTAAAACTGTTTTTGAATATAAAGTGCGTTCTTATAGGTTTTATGAATCGATCATGAGTAATCTGATATTAAACATGTCTTTACATGCTTTGACTCCGGACACTCCAGTGAATTCAGAGGGTAAGTGTAATAGACTGAAGTCAAAGGTCTGCCCTCAGGGGCAAATCCTGCGTTCAAATGTAAATAAGGCTAATTCATGTCTGACGACAAGCAGTCCAAATCCGACCAGGAACACGACGCGCAACTGCACGGTCGAATCCGCGAATCCGCCAGGCAGATCTGGCTGGCGGGCCTGGGTGCCTATACCAAAGCCGAAGAAGATGCCGGCAAGCTGTTTGACCGTCTGGTAACGGAAGGTGAAGAGCTGGAAACCCGGACCCGGGGCATGGTGGAAAAGCATGTCCGCACGGTTGAGCACAAGGTGGAAGACGTTCGCGATAAGGCGACAGGCACCTGGGACAAACTGGAAACCCTGTTTGACCAGCGGGTCTCCGGGGCATTGCGACGCCTGGGCATCCACCGCCGCGAAGATATCGAGGCACTGGAGCAGAGACTGGCCGCAGTGGAGGAAGAATTGCGTCAGTTGCGTGAGGGCAAAGCTGCAGACGAAGAAGAATAGCTTCGTCAGCGATAGTCCTGGCTGATGGCCAAAACCTCGTGCTGCACCTGCTGAGGCAGGTGCGGCATCAGAAGGTGCAAAACCTGATAGACACCCCTTCCGGGATTGGCCTGGCGCCTGTCCTTGAGATCCCTCAGTGAATCGAAACTGCTCCAGTAACACACGGTCATCGTCAGCTGGCGGCACAGGGCGTCAGTCTGGGTTTCATTGAGCCGGATCAGCTGTTGGCGCTCGAGGCTCTGGCACAGCAGACGGAAGCCCGACTCCTTGCGATCGAGAATGGCCCTGAAGGCTTTCTGCAGGTTTTCGTAACGGGACAGGATATTGACCAGGTCCTGATACAGAAACCGGTAACGGGCGATGCTTTCGAACAGCAGGTGCAGGAAAAACGCCAGTTGTTCAAGGTCTACCTGGACATCATCAGGAATCGCCAGCAGGTCATGGATCTCATCCTGAAAGCGCTCGAACAGCTCGGTGACGATGTCGCCCTTGCTGCGAAAATGGTAGTAAAGGTTACCGGGGCTGATGTCCAGCTCATCAGAAATCAACAGGGTCGTAACGTTAGGCTCACCCAGTTCATTGAACAGGGCCAGGCTGGCAGAGAGTATGCGCTCGCGGGTTTTTACTTTCATGCGCGTCCTTCCTGGCCGGGACTGGCGGACTGGGTGCCCTTCAGATCGAAAACTCCGCCCACACGGGTGCGTGGTCCGAAGGCCGTTCCATGGCTCGCACACTGTAGCTGACGCCAGCTCCGGTGGCTTTCGTCAGCAGATCGTCGCTGGCCATAATAAGGTCTATACGCAGGCCCCGGCGGGGTTGCCGTTCGAAGCCGCGGCTGCGGTAGTCGAACCAGCTGAAAGTGTCGGCTTCATGGGGATGAAGGTAGCGAAAAACATCTGTCAGACCCCGGCTTTCCAGTTCTGCCATCCAGGCCCGCTCTTCCGGCAGGAAGCTGCATTTTCCGGAACGCAGCCAGCGTTTCATATTGTCTGCTCCGATGCCTATATCCCGGTCCGTAGGCGAAATATTCATGTCGCCCATGACCAGGATATGACCGGGTTTCTTGCCGAGCTCATCCAGCCAGCGCAGCAGGTCCTTGTAGAACTTTTCCTTGGCGGGAAACTTGACCGGATGATCACGGCTTTCCCCTTGCGGAAAATAGCCGTTGACGACCGTCAAGAATTCGCCGTTGACCTGAAACTGGCCGGTGATCAGGCGACGCTGGGACTCTTCATTGTCCCAGGGGTAGCCTTTGATAACCGCCTCCGGTGCCTGTCGTGACAGCAGTGCGACGCCGTAGTGGGTTTTCTGGCCATGAAAATGCAGGTGGTAACCCAGCGCTTCTATTTCAGCCACCGGAAAGTCGACATCGTTGACCTTAGTTTCCTGAAGGCCGATGACGTCAGGATCAAGCTCGTCGATCACCGCCTGAAGCTGATGAAGACGGGTGCGTATGCTATTGACGTTGAAGGAAACAAACTTCATGGAAGAGGCGCCGCCCTGCAGTTTCTGGGTTTGAGGTGCAGTCTACCACATCGTTGTCGGCCGCCAAGGGGAGCAGCGCCGGGCGCCTGCC
>NZ_CAXBDN010000345.1:0-3508 GCF_963974375.1 uncultured Marinobacter sp. | reverse complement strand
TCCCCAATGCCGTTCATCCCCAATGCCGTTCATCCTGAGCCTGTCGAAGGATGAGAACTCCGAGGGTCGCAGTTTGCACAACTCCCCGCCTCAGCCTCCGGTCATATTCATGAACCGGAGAATCTGAACCTCTCCGTTTGTCGAAAAATGATGCCGCTCCGGCTTCAGGTCCATGGCGTTGATAATGGTCTCGCGGAGCTTGTCGTCGGTGACCGGGTGGCCCCGCAGTACCCGCCGCAGATCCACTGAATGCTCATTACCTAGGCAAAGCAGCAGACGTCCCTCAACGGTTACCCGTACACGGTTACAGGTAGCGCAGAAATTGTGGGAGTGGGGAGAAATGAAACCGACCCGTGTTGAGGATCCGGGTATCTGGTAATAACGGGCCGGCCCCCCGGAGTCTTTGGTTGTGGCTACCAGATCATGCTTCTGGAGAATGATGTCGCGCACTTCATCACTGCTGCAGAAGGCTTCACCCCGGTCATGCTCAGAGATTTCTCCCAGCGGCATTTCCTCGATAAAGGTGATGTCGATACCCTTGCGGCGGGCGAAGTCCACCAAATCTGGAATTTCCTCATCGTTACGGCCTTTCATTACCACCGTGTTGAGCTTGATCCCGGTAAAGCCCGCTTCGCAGGCGGCATCAATACCGTCCAGCACCTGGGACAGTTTGCCCGTGCGGGTAATGCGCCGGAACTTGTCCTCGTCGAGGGAATCCAGACTGATGTTCAGGCGGTGTAAGCCGGCCTTTCTGAGATCATCGGCCATCTGGGGCAACTGGCTGCCGTTGGTGGTCATGGCAAAGTCTTTCAGACCGTAGCCGCCGATTTCCCGCACCAGTTCGAGGATGTCTCTGCGAACCAGTGGTTCGCCGCCGGTGAGGCGGATTTTCTCGGTGCCCAGGGCGGTGAAGGTTCTTGCCAGACGGGCGATTTCTTCCAGCGTCAGCACCTGCTGCCGTGGCAGGAAGGTCATTTCCTCCGCCATGCAATAGACACATCGAAAATCACATCGATCAGTCACGGACAGGCGCACGTAATTGACGGTACGACCGAAACGGTCTGTGAGTGCTTTTTCGGGCATCGGTCTGGTTTCCCCTCGTGCTCGCTGCATTGCGGACTTCCCTGGGTGCTCGGTTCAGCACTCATATGACACTGCGGTCAGTATGGCAAAACTGTGGGTTTAATCCCATACCTCGCCGGGAGTACGCCACCAGGTCTCCTGTACTGGTGAGCGGGTTTGCTTGCGGGCGGTCAGCCAATCACCTAACATAAGATTTAAATAAATTACATCTTAATAGGTGCCACTATGCCTGCCATGCTCAAACTCGCCAACTCGCTGTTGTTGATATCGTTACTGGGCGTCGCCATAACAGTGCTGCTGGCCTACCCGATGGCGGACCTGCTGAGCCTGCCGGTGCAGATTGCCGCTCACATCGCGACTTTATTATTCGCCACCTTGCTTAAACTCTCCTATGTGATGCGACTGGTATCTTTGAAAAGTCTGGGCCGACCTTTACATTGAGTATGGTTTTGCAGTTCTGTATCTGAAAAGTATGTCTGAGATCAATGCAGACAGAACCAACTATCGGATACTTGCGTATATCAGCTGGTGTTTGAATTGGCAGGAACATTCGTACCGGTGACCCCGTTCGTGCTGCTCGATGTATGGTTTATATTTGTTGTACTGTTCCTGCTAAGCAGGCCGTCTAGTCAAGCTCGTGGGGCATACAGCTCCGCAGCCGGGTCCAGGAGTTTTAGATGCACATTACCCGATACACCGATTACTCTTTGCGGGTGCTGATCTATCTGTCGGTACGCCAGGATCGTCTGACGACGATCCAGGAAATTGCCGAAAGTTATGATATTTCGAGAAATCACCTTATGAAGGTGGTGCACCAGCTGAATCGTAAGGGCTACATCGAGACGGTTCGTGGCAAGAGTGGCGGCATGCGTCTGCACCGACACCCCAATACCATTAATATTGGCGTGCTGATCCGCGAGACCGAGCAGGATCTGACGCTTGTGGAGTGTCAATCGCCTAATGGGAAATGCGTGATTACCCCGGTGTGCGGTTTGAAATCGGTATTTACAGAGGCGCTGGAGGCGTTTCTGAAAACCCTCGACAACTATACTCTGGACGATATTCTGCCAGAAAAGCATCAGCCCCAACTGTTGCGACTGCTGCAAATAGCCTGACTCGGGTCAGTATCCATAAAGCAAAAAGCCCGGTCACATCACCGGGCTTTTTGCTGGACTGAGCCATGGCTCAGCTATAAGGCGCCCTTGTTAATCAGGCGCTTTCCATGGAATCGGACATCTTCTTGTACAACGAGCGCTTGGGCTTCGCCATAACCCGGCGGACCATGGGCTCAAAAAACTCCATGGGCAGGGTTTCCGCTTCCGGATTGAACGCCGGCGAGTCGTACTTGCTGACGAACTCCAGAGTGCGTTCGTAGTAGGGGTGGTCGCGATACTGTTCGCGCATGTTGCGATCCATGCCCAGGTGATGGAAGAAATAGTAGCCCTGGAAAATGGCGTGATGCTTCACCATCCAGTGGTTCTCTTCCGAGACGAACGGCTCAAGAATCACGGCTGCAATATCTGCATGGTTAAAGGTGCCCAATGTGTCACCGATATCGTGCAACAGGGCACAGACTACATATTCCTCGTCCTTACCGTCACGATGGGCAAGGGTGGCAGTCTGCAGGCAGTGGGTCAGGCGATCCACACTGAATCCGCCAAAATCGCCGGCCAGCAACTTCAGGTGATCCATTACCCGGTCAGGCAGCTCTTTGGAGAAACCACGGAAACAGTCTCCGATCTGATCCCACTGTTCCTTGGTGCTTTCCTTCATGTCGGTGAAAGCAGCGGTGTCAGGTTTTGCGGTGGTCATATCGTTCATATCTGTACTCCCGATCAGCAGGATTCTTATGATTGTTGGTGCGTGGTATCGATTCAGTATACGCCTGAACCACCCGAAAAATCCATGCCTTCTGGCGCGGGAGGTGACAGATCGGTTCAGAGTGGGTTTGTGTCCGGAAATTTCACGCACAAAAAAGCCGGGCTCGAGGCCCGGCTTTCTCAATATTCTGTACAGTCAGCGCTATCAGAATTCGAAGGTAACACCGCCGAGCAGGCCGAGGTCACCGTCATAGACGTCAACTTCGGCGAACAGCTTGAAGTTACGCTCAATGGCATAACGTGCTGTACCGGTCACACCAACATAATCCAGGTCACCGGTGATGACGCGCAGGCCGCCGCCGATTTCCAGTTCGTTGGTCAGCTGGTGACGCAGGCCACCGCGCAGACCAAGAGCGGTGTCGTCAAAGGAGCCGCGAGGGAAGTCGTAATCCTGGTATTCGATGGTTACGCCGCCCCACAGATCGGTCTTGGCGTCAAGACCGTGACGGTAAGCACCGCCGACATGAAGAGCTGTCACATCAACATCATCAGTCAGATATTTCAGACCACCAAAGATGAATACATTTTGTGTGATGGCCGCAGAG
>NZ_CAXBDN010000344.1:0-3565 GCF_963974375.1 uncultured Marinobacter sp. | reverse complement strand
GACGAGTAACCGGTGCCAAAGTCGTCGATGGCGAAACGAATGCCCAGATCGCGCAGCTCCTGCATTTTCTCCACGGTGTTGCTGATGTTCTGGATCACCATGCTCTCAGTGATTTCCAGTTTCAGACATTGGGCGGGGATCTGCAGTTCTGTGATGGCATCAGCGATCCGGGCGACCAGATCGTTCTGGCGGAACTGCCGTGGGCTGATGTTGATGCTGAGGCTGAACTGGTCGGCGTCAATCAGTCCCTGGCTCAACAGGCGGGCAACGAAGCTACAGGCCTGGCGGGTGACCCAGTGGCCGGCCTCAAGGATCATGCCGCTTTCTTCCAGGACATGGATAAAGGTGGCGGGGCCGATCAGGCCCAGCTCAGGATGTTGCCAGCGCAGCAAGGCCTCGGCGCCGATGATGCGGTTCGCCCGGGCGTCGATCTGCGGTTGATAATGCAACTGGAACTCCTGATCGCGCAGAGCCTGGCGCAATTCGGTTTCCAGCTGCAGACGCTGACTGACGACAACCTGCATCTCGGGTTCAAAAAAGGCGATGTTGTTGCGACCGCTGGCCTTGACGCCATAGAGGGCGGTGTCTGCGTGTTTGAGCAGGTCTTCCGGTGTGTTGCCGTGCTCTGATGACAGGGCGATACCGATACTGCAGCTCAGTTGCAGTGCGTGGCCCTGCACCATCATGGGGGCGGAGACGGCTTCAAGTAACTCGGCCGCATGGCTTCTGGCATGTTCGGCAATCTGTTCGGCATTGCCGCCCAGGCCGGTGAGCAGGATGACAAATTCATCGCCGCCCAGACGGGCTACCGTGTCGGCCTTGCGCACCCGTTCCTGCAGCCGGCGACTGACCTCCTGCAGGACGGCGTCGCCGCAGGTGTGACCCAGCGAGTCGTTGATACGCTTGAAGTGGTCCAGGTCAAAAAACAGCAGGGCGCAGCCTAGTGAGTGGCGTTCGCCAAGGGCCAGGTGCTGTTCCAGTCGGTCCTGCAGCAACAGCCGGTTGGGCAGGTCGGTGAGGGCGTCGTGATAGGCCTGGTGCTTGATGTGTGCTTCGATGTTCTTTTGTTCCGTAACGTCCTTGAAGCAGGACAGGGTGCACCGCTCGTCACCGATCTGGATGAAGTTGCTGGAGATTTCACAGTTCAGCACGCGGCCGTCCCTGGCGATCATGTCGACGGGTTCGTTACGCAGGAAGCCCTCCCGTAGCAACTTGGCTATGGTGGCCGGGCGTTTTTCCGGGTACCGCCAGAGACCAAGATCCACCGCCGTTTTGCCAATCACATCCTGCGGTTGGTAGCCAAAAACCTCGGTGAAGCGGTGATTGATCTCAGTGATCTGGGCACTGCGCTTTTCAAACAGGACATAGGGTTCCGGGGAGTCCACAAACAGTGCGGTGAATTTTGCCTCGCTTTGCTTTAAAGCCTGCTCGGCCCGGACCCGCTCTGACATGTCGTGGGCCATGGACAGGCGGCAGGCCTCACCGTTGATATCAATAAGCTCGACGTAGACCAGGCACGGTTTGATCTGACCGTCACGACACTGAAACTCGGCTTCCGATTGCTGCACACGGCTTGCACTGGCATAACGTTCGATGAACGCCTTGCGGCGCTCAGGGCTGGTCCACAGTGGCAATTCCGTGGAGTGTCGGTTGATGATCTGGCTGGCATCCCAGCCAAACAACTGCTCAAACGCCGGATTGATAGCCAGAATGTTTCCATCCGCTATCCGGGTGAGCATGCAGGCAATAGGTAACCTGCGAAACAGGACGAGGAAACCATCGTCTGGTGTTTCGCTTCGGTTCATCAGCGATTCTGCCGGAACACACAGGTGCGAGATAAATACATGTTCATTCGATATGCTCTTTTATTTTCAAAGTAGCCCCTGGATATTGGAGATACAAGTGTCGATGGACCTCAGACTGTGAGCGCGTTCTGGTTTCGACGCTCGATAAAACGATGAAAGAAGGAAAATCCTGTGAATTTCGACGAGTTCAACCGTTTCAAACCTCGGAGCCGGGACTTATGCCGGCTGCCGCCCCCTCCATTTCCAAGGGAACATCACAATGAGCGATGCTGAATTAAAGAATCGTATCGAGACCATTTCAGAGCTGGCGGCTTTCAACAACTGGCTTGGCCTCAGCGTCGATGAGGTGACCGCCGGATCCGTGCAATTGTCAGTGAACTGGCGCAAGGACTTCGGTCAGTATGCCGGCTTCATGCACGCGGGCATCCAGGGGGCTCTGATTGATACCGCCTGTGGTTTTGCTGCGGTGACTCTCAGCGGCCGTGTACTGGCCTCGCAGTATTCGGTGCGATGTCTGCGGCCTGCTGTAGGCGAGCATTTCCGGGTGGTGGCCAGGGTGGTCAAGCCCGGACGGCAGCAAGTGTTTGCTTCTGCGGAACTCTATGCCAGTAAAGATGGTGTTGAAAAGCTGGTGGCGACCGGCGACGCGTTGCTGGTACCCCAGGCGGAATAGCCGGCGGAGTGGATTGAACTGATCGTTCCGGTAGCGGCAACGGCTGGGCCCATTACATTGGGACTACCTGAGAGATGCCGTTGCACCCGGGTGGGGAGGTTTCTGGTGGGCATTAGTCGGGAGCTCGGATACGTGCGCGCCCGGAAAGTCCAGAACCGCTTTCGCTACCTGGTCTGGTTTTTCCTCGTGCACCAGAAACCCCGCGTCGTCCACTACTTCAAAATGCGAACAGCTGGGCATGTTTCCCACCAGGTTTTTGGCAAGTGCCAGTGGGAAGATGCTGTCGTGCCTGCCCCAGATTATCAGCGTGGGCGCCTGTATTTTGCTGTGAGTCTGATTCAGGTCGTCAATCTCCTTGTGGTCGATTCCCATCAAATAGGCGATCAATCCTTCCAGGCGTTGTGGTGATTCAATCCAGTGAAATGAAAACAACGCCAGAAACTCATCTGTCATGTTGTCCGGGTCATGAAAACACTCACCAAACCCATACCGGCTGCGTCCGAAGGCTTTGCTGTGAAGCAACCACCTGAACATCTGACGCATGACGCCAAAACGCATCAGTCGCTGGAAGCGCGGAACCACAGGCGGGATGTGGCCGGGAACTTCCGTATCCATGAGTATTAGCTGGCCCACCTGGTCCGGACGTCCTGCGGCAACCAGTCGGGCGATGGTGCCACCGGTGTCGTGACCAAGCAGAGCAAAGGCGGACAAGCCCAGCTCATCGACAAAATCCATCACCCTGCGGGCATGCCCGGCAAAACTGTAGTCGTTGTCTTCTGCCAGACCGGATTCACCCATGCCCGCTGAGTCTATGGCGTAACAGGTGTACCGGGAGGCCAGGAGCGGAATCAACCGGCGAAAGCTGGCCCGATGGAAGGGCCAGCCGTGTAACAGGATAAGTGCGGGACCAGAGCCGGTGCGGGTGTATGCCTGGCCCATTCTGGTGCGCAAGGTCTGTTGTTTGACGTCCATGAAGGTTCTTCCGTTTGTGGTGGTAAACAGACCTGCTGTTTGCAGGTTGATACCAGCTTTGTCGTTGTTGCGTCGGCGGGCAATTACCTGTCAGGTAATTGAGTCTGGCCAGGTT
>NZ_CAXBDN010000343.1:0-3570 GCF_963974375.1 uncultured Marinobacter sp. | reverse complement strand
ATCAACGAGTCGTATGATCAGGGCGAGTCTGAAACCGTCAACTTTGGCGTGGACAAAAGTACCCATTTCGACATCTGGACTATCCGGCGCCAGCGGGTGAACCGGCTTGAGTACTTACCCGGCTCAACGGATGGCTTCCCCATCAACGAAGACACCTTTATTCCGTATTATTACAGCGAGCTTCCATACGCGATACGCAGCGTAGCCAACGCCGACTGGCAGGAAGGACGTATGGAAATCCTGCAGGTGACATCCGATGACCAGTCCCAGCTGCACGCTTACTGGCTGAACACAGATCAAGACTGGATACTCAGCATTCAGTTCACTCCGACACTTGTCGGAGAAAACGACGGTAGTACGCTCGAACCACAAGCAGTAGAACACGCTCTCAGGGCCGTAAGAGAGCGTTGCCAATTCAGATAACTAATGGAGATAGATATGTCTGACTTTATCGATTTGATTCCGTATGAAGCCCCCCAGAATCAGAAACAAGCGGCCAATCGCCTCGCCGAGATCATTGGCATCCCCGAACCGGTGATTCCACGGGATGCAGACTATAACCTTGTGGTCGCCTCTATGGCTGGCCTCATCCTCTACCGCCACATCGAAACGCACCAGCAGCGCGAAGTCATGCGCCTGATCGATCAGTTCAAAGACTCACACCGGCCATTTTATGGCCAACTCCTGGGAAAGGTGGCTTTGATCGTCGCACAACCACGCTGGGAGAAGTGGTCGTTGACGAACCAGGAGCTCCAGAGCATCGTTGACTTCCACCGGAGTTTTGGTCGCTTCAGCACGGTGGTAGGGGCCAATCCGGGGGCATACGGTGCTGGCGCCAGCGTGTGGCAAATGATTAAGCACGGCATGACAAAAGGAAATATTGTTGGGTTTGCTGCCTCAGTTGTTCTGGTCGGCCTGGGTGAGGCGTCTCACTCCACTGGAGAATCCGCCAGCCGAGAACTGCAGGAACGAACTCGACGAGTTCCAACCAACCCCATGTCACCGGCAAACTAATATTTCCCAGTACAATGCGACGGAGCGATTGAATTTTGACAAATGTACGCGGATGGCTCGCCAGTATTGCGTTTTTCGTGGTCGTATTCGTCGCATTGTCCACTATCATGCTCATTGTGAATCTGGCCACCAATACTGCTAGGGGGCTGTCTGGGAATGCTGTTGCGACGGTATTGGCAGGCCTTTTGATGGTTCGGTTTCGTTGGCAAAATTCCATACCGCACTTGAGAACATTACTCGCATTCTCCCCTTGCGCTGGTTTCAGTGCGGGGCTCTACCTTTATATTCTATATTTCGCCGGAACCATGACAGCACGATATTCCTTTGCGCCTCTGACAGCCTATGAGCTGTTGGCTGCGTTCATAGTCAATACGCTCGTGCTCGCAGCTACACTATTAGTTGTCCGAGCTGGTCGGCGGGGCAGAGCTCATGGCTGATCAGGGCATGGATGCGGTTTTACCGATGCCTGTCCACCTGGCTCAAACTTCAAGGCGTTACTCGTGGCAAAAAACTCAATTAACCTGAAGGAACAGCGACGGAAGAAAGGCCCAGAATCGCTGGAAGAGACCATCAGAATTGCCTCGCAGCGGCTACGGAATTGTGGTGCAGATGAGATTGAGGAGCCAAGAGGTTTGGCCTCCGGAGGCGATATGACAAAAATACTTGAGCAAGCTGACGATGACACGGAAAGTGACGAAGACCGGCTCCATGTTCATTGACATAGTTCAGCGAAAGGTGGAAGCACGAGTTTCTGGTTATCTTCGGCACCTGTCACCGCTGAATTTCAGGTGATTTGCTGATGAGCATGGAATTGCAGGCCACACGCAGCAAGGTCCTGGGAAACATTGTATGGATTAACCTTCTGCTTATTGGAATTGGCGCATTGGCGTGGCATGGATATCACAGTTATTCCACGTACTTATCGGATATTGTCGAGCATCAGAGACCGCTTCTGGTGTTCCAGTTGCAACAGTCGGCTTTGCTGTTCGCGGTAGTGCCAACCGTAAGCGCTTTAATCGTCATCAATATCGAGATGTTTTTCGTGAAGTTGCTAGGGCGGCGAATACCATCTTTTATGGGCGTCATTCAGAAGTTGGCAACATTGGTCATGTTTCTCGGAGTGGCTCTACTGGTGTTTGGGAATCAGCTGGTCAACCCCAGTTGGGCTGAGACCTTTTCAGAGTCAGGCTATTCCAAGTGTGACACTGTCATCCTCCGGGCCAGCAAGCAGTTTTTCAATGATGCCTGGGTACGCAACCCGAACGATTGCCACGACCCGCAGCTCAAACAGATTCTGCATGAGGATCATAGCCGGGTAGGATTCGAAAAAGGCGCCCGGTACCTGGAGCGAAAGCATCTGTTTCTTGAAAACCTGGATACAGCCCGGAGTGGTCAGTAAGTCCGGGCGGTGATGGGACTGCAGGGCGTCCGGCGAGCCTTGCTCAGTCAGGGCTCAATGAGAATAAAGACAAACTCGAACAGAAAAAAATAGATAGACCACCGATAATTCCGTAGGCGACCACCTTTTCAAACCAGCCCACAACCTCCTTTATTTCCAAGCCGGGGTAAAGGTTTTGATACATTCTGGGGCGCCGCATATAGGGCAACACACAGGCCCACGCAAACAACGTGGTATTCATAAGCCCGAAGTCCAGCGTACCGGTTTCCCAATAGTCACCCGTTTGCTTGAGTTTCTTTTTCAGGCGCCGGGTTAAAGTAAGCCTCAGAACCACAAGGCCAAGTAACATTACGATGGCCCCCCCGGCGGAAATGAAGGCCATCAGGATATGCAACGGCAAGAGACTCACTCTATTTCCCAGTCTTAAAAGATCAACTTATGGCTCAATCGAAACCACGATAATGCCGCAGACAAAAAACAAAAATAATCCGCCGATCGTTCCATAAGCTGCCCACCGCTCAAACCACTTTGAATAGCCTCTTACATCAAGCCCTGGGTACACCGCCTGGAACTTTTTCAGGCGAGAAAAGCCGGGGACGGTGCAGGCCCAGGCAAACAGATACGTATTCATGAAACCAAAATCCAAAGTACCGGTATCCCAATAATCATCCGTAGGCTGGAGCCTATTTTTCAACCTCCGGGTAAGGGTGAACCTGAGGAGCACGACACTGAGGAGCGACACCACGGCAGAGGCAACTCCTAAAAACGCCAGGAATATATGTAGTTGCAAAAGATCAGCCTCTTATCTCATCGTAAATCAGATTGAAGAGCCTTTTGAATAAGTGATCAGCACCAACCGCCACAGCTCCCCCAGCAACAATGCCTACCACCAGCCCCACAGGGGTGAAGGCGATCGCCAAGCCAATCGCAACACCGGCGCCAACGCCCAAGGTAAACGAACCGCCCTCCACAAATGCCATCCGCTTCCAGTTCGGATCACCATTCCGCCAGGCATGGTGCACGTTATAAGAACGCATACCACCATCCAGCAGAATCAGACCCGGGCCCAGAATGCGACCAACTTTGGCGAACTTTGAAAGCCTCTGTACGTCGGCGCTTTCCCGCACCGGGATAGACTCCCAGGCCTCGCGGCCTGT
>NZ_CAXBDN010000342.1:0-3576 GCF_963974375.1 uncultured Marinobacter sp. | reverse complement strand
GCGCGCGCGGCGAAGGTCGACAGATCGAGCGCCAGCAGTTCGCCGAGTTGAGCCATCCGCGTCCGCAACGTGTGTCTGTGGACCCCGAGCTCGCGGGCCGCGGGGTCCCAGGCCGCGTTTGCCGGGGTCGTTCTCCAGCAGAAACGCCATACCCACACCCAGCACCACAGCAATGCCGGCCAGTACAAAATAGGCCTGCCGCCAGCCCGCCGTTTCAATCACCAGCGTGGCCAGTGCAGGCATGACCAGCGTGCCTATGCCAATGCCACTGACTGCCAGCCCGGAGGCAAATCCCCGCCGTCGAAGAAACCAGCGTTGCACGGCACCGACGGCAGGCACATACGCACAACCCACGCCCAGCCCGATACCCAGGCCATAAGCCAGATAGATCTGGGGCAGGGAATTGGCCAGACCGGAGAAAAACAGCCCGGCGGACACCAATACCATGCCGGTAATGGCCAGTGGTTTGGAACCCCAGCGGTCCGCCATGGGGCCGGTGATCACACCCAGGCTGAAGTACAGAAAACCGGCCAGGGAAAACACCAGTGCCACTGCACCCCGGGAGGCGCCAAAGTCCTGCTGCAGGGCGTCAATAAAAGCACTGAAGGAATAGGCACTGCCGAAGCCCACCAGGGTGACACAAAATGCAGCGGCCACAACGACCCAGCCAAAGAAGATGGAATTGCCGGTACTCTCGTTAGCGCCGCTGCCGGGTGCGGCACTGGGGGAAACTCTGCGTGTCATCAGAACTCTGCCATTATTATTGGATTTGAAGCCTCAGCGGACCTGGGTAACCACTCAACGGTCGACGCCGCCCATGAGTATAGTCCGGCTTTTTGAGGTTGGTGATGAACAGTTTGCTATGAGTCAGCTTGCGATGTAGTCTCGAATATAAAGGTAATGTGCGAGGAATTCTGAGGAGTCTGATGAAGTGAGCCGGCTCCGTGCGTTGTTTCGCAAGTTGGCGATCATAACGTTACTGGTGCTGATGGCAGCGGTGATTGGCCTGCGTCCCTGGGAGCAGTTGCCACCGGCCTGGAACCCCTGGGAGCCACTGAAACTTGATCATGACATGACGCTGGTAACCGGCTGGAAACTGGCTCGCCTCAACAATGAGCCGGAGCAGTGCCTGGCGGTGCTGGCAGCCGATGAGCGTGAGGAACTCGATTTCCTGGCGCTGGAGGATTACACGCCAGTGGCCGGTTGCCCATTGACCAATGTGGTACGGGTACAGGCAACCGGTGTCCGCTTCAATGCGCCCTTCACTGTCACCTGTCCGCTGGCAGTGGTCTGGACTATGTTCGAGCGCCAGCAGTTACAGCCCCTGGCGGAGGAACTACTGGGTACCCAGGTGATCATGGTGGACCATTTCGGCAGTTTTGCCTGTCGCAACATCTACCACCGGGAAAACGCCCGCCTCAGCCAGCACGCCACCGCGTCTGCTTTTGATGTGGCCGGTTTCCGTCTGGCGGATGGCCGCACGGTCAGCGTGCTGACCCACTGGGACAGCGCGGACCACCCGGATAAAGCGGCTTTTCTGCGTCGTTTGCATGAGGGTGCCTGCGGGTACTTCGGGACCGTGCTCGGCCCCGACTACAACCAGCCTCACGAAAACCATTTCCATTTCGACACCAGCAGCTTCGGGATTTGCCGTTAGTTACCGTTGTCCGCTTTAACTACCGTTCAATCGCCGCTTCTCCGCCCGCCGCATCCAGTACCAGGCCACAAACGCAATCAGCGACACGGTCAGGATAATCAGCGTTGCCAGGGCGTTGATCTTGGGTGATACACCCATCCGCACCGAGGAAAACACCACCATCGGCAATGTGGTGGCGCCGGGGCCGGAGACGAAGCTGGCGATCACCAGGTCATCCAGCGACAGGGTGAAGGCCAGCAACCAGCCGGAGATCAGGGCCGGTGTGATCACCGGCAGGGTGATCACGAAAAAGGTCTTCAGTGGCGTGCAACCCAGGTCCATGGCCGCTTCCTCAATGGAACGGTCCACCTCTCGCAGGCGGGCGCTGACCACCACCGCTACGTAGGCACTGCAAAACGTGGTGTGGGCGATCCAGATGGTGACCATGCCCCGGTCTGCGGGCCAGCCGGTGATCTGTGCCAGCTGCACGAACAGCAACAGCAGCGATAATCCGGTGATGACTTCCGGCATTACCAGCGGCGCGGTGATCATGCTGGACAGCAGGGTACGCCCCCGCATCCGCTGGAAGCGGGTGATCACGAACGCGCACAGGGTGCCCAGGCACACCGCCATGCTGGCGGCGTAGAAGGCAATCTGCAGGCTCATCCACACAGCTGAGAGTATCTGCTGGTCCTGGAACAGGGCCACGTACCACTGGGTGGAGAAGCCCGCCCACACGGTGACCAGCCGCGATGCGTTGAACGAGTAGACGATCAGCACGAACATCGGCAGGTACAGAAACAGCAGGCCGACAATCAGCATCACGCCGGAGAAACTGAACGCCCGTGCCTTAACCATTGCGTTCCATCTCCCGTGCCTGGAAGCGGTGGAACAGCACAATCGGCACCAGCAGCAACGCCAGCATGACAATGGCAAGGGCCGAAGCCACCGGCCAGTCGCGGTTGTTGAAGAACTCTTCCCACAACACCTTGCCGATCATCAGGGTGTCCGGACCGCCGAGGAGTTCCGGAATCACGAACTCACCCACCGCCGGAATAAACACCAGCATGGAGCCGGCGATGATGCCGGCTTTCGACAAGGGCAGGGTCACCGCCCAGAAGGTGGTCAGACTGCGACAACCCAGGTCCGACGCCGCCTCCAGCAGGCGCAGGTCCAGCTTCACCAGATTGGTGTAAATGGGCAGCACCATAAAGGGCAGGTAAGCGTAGACAATGCCCAGAATCACCGCGAAGTTGGTGTTCAGCATTCGCAGTGGTTCGCTGATCACCCCCAGCCACAACAACAGGGCGTTCAGCAGGCCCTGCTGCCCGAGAATACCCATCCAGGCATAAACCCGAATCAGGAAAGAGGTCCACGAGGGCAGCAGTACCAGCAGCAGGAGCACCAGCTGCCAGTGTTTGGGGGCCCGGGCCATGGCGTAGGCCATGGGGTAGCCGATCAGCAGGCACACCAGAGTGGCGATAAAGGCGGTTTTCACCGAGCCCCAGTAGGCGGCCACATACAGGCTGTCGGAGGCCAGAAACAGATAGTTGCCGAAGTTGAGCACCACCGAGAAGGTGTCATCGACAAACTGCACCACCGGCTGATAGGGCGGAATGGCCATGACCGCGCTGGAAAAGCTGATTTTCAGCACCAGCGCGAAGGGCATCAGGAAGAACAGCAGCAGCCACAGGAACGGAATGCCGAACACCACCCGACGGTGGAACAGCAGGGCACGCAGCCGCTCAGCGAGCAATGTTGTCATCAGTGGTCTGGCCATCTCAGTTCCACAGCAGAATCGGGCTGGAGGCTTCCCAGGAGACGAATACGGTGTCGCCCCAGGTGGGCCGCTCACCGCGACGCTCCACGTTGGCCATGGTGGCCTGTACGCGCTTGCCGCTGGCCAGCTTTACGTAATAGGAGGTGATGTCGCCCAGATA
>NZ_CAXBDN010000341.1:0-3579 GCF_963974375.1 uncultured Marinobacter sp. | reverse complement strand
GTCAGCCGGGTGCCGTCCTCAAGCACCACCTGCTGACCGGGTTTCAGTGCCTTGGAGGCTTTCACATGGGCCAGCAAAGAATGTTCAGACAGAATTCTTTCGGTAAGTACCTCAACCTTGCCGCCGCTGGCCTTGTGACCAAACAGTCGCGCAGGAATCACCCGGGTATCGTTGAATACCAGCAGATCATCGGGCTGCAGCAGGGAGAGGATATCGCGGAAACTGGCGTGGCTGGTCTGGCCGTTACCACCGTCAAGCACCAGCAGGCGGGAAGCGGTGCGCTGTGGTAACGGGTAGCGGGCGATCAGCTCGTCTGGCAGGTCAAAATGGAAATCAGAGACGTTCATGGCGGTGCCGATCGTGGTTCCGCGTTAACGGATTCTGGACTGAAACAGGTACCGGATATTACGAAAAGCCCGATGGTAGCGGTGGGCGGACTCGAACCGCCACGCTGTTGCCAGCAACGGATTTTGAATCCGTCGTGTCTACCAATTCCACCACACCGCCATTATCAAGCTGCCGGAACCACTGAACGCGTGTCAGGATTCCGGTGGGGATTCGCCGTGGAGCCTGCCTGCAGTGGACTGCAGGAAACCCGGGCACGCACAAACCCGACCGGTACAACACCCCGAAGGGGTGCGAGCACGGGATTATACTGAGGTTATTGCTGAAAGCAACCTGCAGCCTGCGCGAGGACAGACAGCCCCCTCGCCGGCTTACAGACGATCGAACAGCGACAGCTGGGAGGTCTGGGCGAACGAAAGCTGGGCGGCTTCAAGCACGAAACTCTGAAAACTGAGATTACTGATAGCCTCGGCGTAATCCAGGTCCTGCAACTGAGAGCGGATATCCTTGGAATACAGCGAGGAGTCTTCCAGGAACTGACCGGTGGATTCAAGGGCGTTCATGCGGCCGCCGATCTCGGTCTGCGCCCGCACGATGGTCTCCTGGCCGTTGTCCAGGTTACTCAGGGAAGCGGCAATCAGGTCATCGTAGGCCTTCTGGCCGCTGATATAGCCTGCGCTATCAACGCCACCCGGCTGGACCACACCCGCCAGGATGTCGATGTTGTCGTATAGAGCACCGTCCGTTGCCAGATCTCCTGCCCAGCCACCGGCGTCAATCCGGACATCGCTGAGCCCCGAGGTCAGCACCAGTTCGCCCCCGGACACTTGCGCCGTAACACCGGCCAGGGCGTTGTCGTCACTGCCGTTGATGGCAGCAGCCAGGTCCGCCAGGTTATCCCCGGCGTTGAAGGTCAGGTTGACACCGTTAATGTTCAGTACATCGCCATCCTCAGGCGCAAACCCGGTCACAGTGGCCGCTCTGGAGACCTTGTCAAAATTCTCAAGCCCGTAGATCAGCTGTTCAACGGTGGTGAAAATGGACTGTTTGTCCGTGGTCTTGATAAAAAAGTCGTCGCCATCCTGGCCATCCGCGATCTCGAACTGCACCCCGGCAACCCGGATGGTTTCGCCACTGGTGTAGGTCTCAGGCCCGGCGATCAGATTGCCGGTGGTACGCTCGGTGACCTCGTAGGTGAGACCGCCGAGGCCATCGTCGGCAACCGAAACCACCAGATCTTCCGGCGCCAGCCCGGCCAGCAGTTCCGGATCCAGTACCATGCCAGAGGTGATACGGGCACCGGAGGTATTGGTGCTGCTTGCTTCAGCGAAGAAGGTAGGTCCGGCTGCCGGCACGTCGCTGAACAGTTTCTTGCCGTTGTCACTGATGTTGACCCGCACACCGTCGTCAATTTCCAGGGAACGCTGGCCTTCGTCACCCTGATAGACCCAGTCACCGGAGATATTCTGTTCAAACGCCGGGCTCTGGCCCTGGAAGCCACTGAACAGGTACTGCCCGGAGGAATCCCGGGTATTCGCCAGTGATGCCATCTGGCCGAGGCGTTCTCTGAGCTCGGTGGAAATCGCCTTGCGATCATTGGCGGTCAGGGATCCGTTACCTGCCTGCACGGTGAGCTCGCGCACCCGCTGCACCACGTCCAGGGTGCTGGCCAGGGTGCTCTCTTCCTGTTGCAGCCGGTTTTCCGCCAGGCTGACGTTACGCTGGAAGGTTTCAATGCGCCCCACCTCCTGATCCAGTTTCAGGATACGGGCCGCCGCCACCGGGTCGTCGGACGGATTGACCACCCGCTTGCCCGTGGAAATCTGGTTCTGGGTCTTGTTCAGATCCACGTTCAGTTCCTGCAACCGGCTGGAACCACCCGAGAAAATCTGCTGTGAAGAGATCCTTATCATGTCGCTTACCTCAATCCTGAACCACAAACAGCCATTAGTTGAACGTCGCCAGCAAGGTGTCGAACAGCTCCTGGGCCACACCCATCACCTTCGCCGAGGCGTTATAGGCGGCCTGATACTGGATCAGCCGGCCGGCCTCCTCGTCCAGATTGACGCCGGAAACGGACTCACGCTGATTGGTAGACTGCTCCAGCAGGCTGGCCGCTGAGTCCCGGTCCAGCTGACTCTGACGGGTTTTGACCCCGACATTTTCCACCAGGCCTGCGTAGCCGTCAGTAAAACTCTGGGTGCCACCATTCATGGTGCGGGCGGTGGCAAGCCCCGCCAGCAGTTCGGCGTTGCGGTTGTCCGCTACACCACCGGTGTTGTACTCGATCAGGAAGCTGTCCCCGGCCTCAGGATTACCGCTGACCCGGAACTGAAAGCCCCGGTAGTTTGGATCCGCAGGGTTCTCAGAGAACAGGGCATTGCTGATGCCTCGCTGATAGTCACCGCCCACCGGCGGATCCAGGGGCACCGGCCGGGCCGGATCGGTGGCGTCCAGTACTTCGTATTGGCTGTCAGAGGTGAATCTCACCATAAGTGGCGGACTGAGCTCGCCCAGGGTGGTGAATCCCGGCAACGCCGCATTGGTCAGGGGATTGCGGATCGACAACATGGTGCCCTGATTAATGCTGGCGTCACCGCTGTTACCGTTATCAGCACTGGCCCGGACCGGGCTGGCAAACGCCAGATCTTCCTCACGCTCCACCAGCAACCGCAGGTCAGAGGCAGATTGCCGGGTCGGCTGAATCTGGAAGCGATCGCCTTCGTTGAAGGTGCCGGCCTCCACCCGGATGTTGAAACCGGGCATGGAGATTTCGGCAGGCAGCGGATCGGGCAAGCGGCCCTGATTCACCGTGCGCCCGGTAGCCTGATCAATCAACTCGTAGTTGCGGCCATCGGCGCCGGAGAAACGCAAATCCCAGGAACCGGCCACCAGCTCGGAGCTGTCAGTGATCTCGACACCCAGCACACCGTTCGACGGAGCCTGGTTGTTGCCGCTGGCAATCACTCTGGCGCGCTGGATTTCAGGGCTGTTGATGTCAGTAAAAAACAGCCCGCCAAGGTCGCCTTCCAGGTCCATGCCGATCTGGTGCTGCTTGTTGAGCTGGTCGGAAATCACCACGGCCAGGCGACCCAGTTCATCGGTCGCCGGCTTCAGGGCCTGATCCTGGAAGCGACGCAAACCACCCAGCTTGCCACCATTCATCTGTTCGCTGACAACCAGCGTGCGGCCACCGCTGGTAAGAGTGAATTCAAGTTCCGTGGGATTTTCGGT
>NZ_CAXBDN010000340.1:0-3589 GCF_963974375.1 uncultured Marinobacter sp. | reverse complement strand
TCCTGTTACGGTTTGCTCATCCGGACACCTCAACCTTGCCAGTTACGGAACAGGACGCCGGCAACCGCACCGACCAGTCACCCTGACGACGTATTTCAGGACGGCACAAACAAAAAAAGGTCGTCTTCAATGAAGGCGACCTTTAAAGGATTACTCAGGAAAGAACAACTCTACCTGGTACAGCTACTGCCATCCCATAAACCAGTGAAGGTACAACACACTCCTTCACAACTGGGGGTGGATACTGCCGAGGGATACTTCACAATTCCCCCGATCCACAATTGCATGTTACGACGTCTCTTCCCGGGACTCTGTTGGTGCTGTGTATAAAAGCGTTACGGGTTGTAGCCGACAGACCGCCATTGTTGCTATGGGTGTCGAAGCGGTGGCCGTTTGCCGGTATTCTATGGCGATTCCACAGACCGCCCGGGCCGCCGCGACACATGATTGCGCCCCCGATATACAGACCAACACGGAGCTTGAAACATGCCCTCTTTCGATATTGTGTCCGAAATCGACATGCACGAAGTCACCAACGCGGTAGACCAGGCCAAACGGGAACTCGGCAACCGCTGGGACTTCAAGAACGTCGAAGCAGATATCGAGCTGGACGATAACGGCATCACCATCAGCGCCGAGCAGGAGTTTCAGCTGGAGCAGCTGATGGACATGCTGAGAATGGCCTTCGCCAAACGGAACATCGACGCCCGCGCGATCAACGAAGACGGCGAAAGCAAAGCCGGCAAGCTGGTGAAGCAGCATCTGAAACTGCGCCAGGGCATCGAAACCGACCAGGCCAGAAAGATCGTGAAAATGATCAAGGACGCAAAACTGAAGGTGCAGGCCGCCATTCAGGGCGACAAGGTGCGGGTAACCGGCAAGAAACGGGATGATCTGCAGGAAGTGATTGCCATGCTCAAGGACAGCGAACTGGAGTTACCGCTGCAGTACAACAATTTCCGGGACTGATGGATAAGGAAAAAATCCTTAATCTGACCCTAACCGTTCGTCCTGAGCTCTGAGCCTGTCGAAGAGTCGAAGGACGCCAACTCACAGTCTGATAACCACACCCTTCGACAGGCTCAGGGCGAACGGGGAATGGCCTTTGGGCTCATCGACAGGCTCACCCTTCGACTCGTCGACAGGCTCAGAGCTCAGGGTGAATGGAATATGAAGAAAAGGGAATATCAAACAAAGCCAGATCGGGCGTGGGGCGCGGGGTGTCTTTTCTTCCGGAAAAAGGTGTATGAGCGAAGCGAATTCTTTTTCCGGAAGAAAAGACACCCCGCTCCGCGCCCAGCCCCCTGACTTCAGGTCAATCCACAAAAGTCAGGTAAGCACTCCCGCCATCCCTGGCAAAAATTCTTCAACCCTTGAACGTCCGACCCTTCCCAGCGGCAATCCGCAAGCGCAGAGCGTTGAGCTTGATAAAGCCCTCGGCGTCTTTCTGGTCGTAGGCGCCCTGATCTTCCTCGAAGGTGGCGATCTTCTCGTCGAACAGGGAATCCTCGGACTTGCGGCCGACCACGTCCACATTGCCCTTATACAGCTTCAGGCGAACCACGCCATTCACGTAGGTCTGGGTCTGGTCGATCAGTGCCTGCAGCGCTTCCCGCTCCGGGGACCACCAGTAGCCATTGTAGATCACCTCGGCATAGCGGGGCATCAGGCTGTCTTTCAGGTGCGCCACTTCGCGGTCCAGGGTGATGGACTCAATGGCACGGTGGGCACGCAGCATGATGGTGCCGCCCGGGGTTTCGTAGCAACCGCGGGATTTCATGCCCACGTAGCGGTTCTCGACGATGTCGAGCCGACCGATGCCATTGGCTCCGCCCACCTTGTTCAGATGCTCGAGCACCTCATGGGCCTTCATCTCCTGGCCATCCACTGCCACGATATCGCCCTTGCGATACGTCAGCTCAACGTAGGTGGGGGCGTCCGGCGCGGTTTCCGGGGACACACTCCAGCGCCACATATCTTCCTCGGCCTCGGACCAGGGATCTTCCAGGTTCATGCCTTCGTAGGAAATGTGCAGCAGGTTGGCGTCCATGGAATAAGGGGACTTGCCCTTCTTCATTTCCACCGGGATTTCCCGCTCCGCACAGTAGGCCAGCAGCTTCTCGCGGGAATTCAGATCCCACTCACGCCAGGGGGCAATCACCTTGACGCCGGGCTTCAGCGCATAAGCGCCCAGCTCGAAACGTACCTGGTCGTTACCCTTGCCGGTGGCGCCGTGGGAAATGGCATCGGCGCCGGTTTCATTGGCAATTTCAATCAGCCGCTTCGCAATCAGCGGACGGGCAATGGAGGTACCCAGCAGGTACTCGCCCTCATAAATGGTGTTGGCGCGGAACATCGGGAACACGTAGTCGCGGACGAACTCTTCACGCAGGTCCTCGATGTAGATTTCCTTCACGCCCAGCTGTTTGGCTTTCGCCCGCGCCGGCTCAACTTCCTCGCCCTGGCCGATGTCGGCGGTAAAAGTGACCACTTCGCAGTTGTAGGTGTCCTGCAACCAGCGAACGATGACAGAGGTATCCAGGCCACCGGAATAGGCCAGTACCACCTTGTTAATATCAGACATGCCTTTGCTCCAGACTGAACAGAATGGATGTATCGAAAATAAGGCGCACATTGTACGGCAGAGCGCCAACAATGGCTATTGGCGCAGGAGGGCCGGATTGACCGGACAGTTCACTGTCCGGTCAATCCGGGTTTTGTTAAAGCTCGCAGATCTCCAGATCCAGGGCTTCCATATCGGCACGTTTGTCCGGGCTGGTCACCACCGCGGTGCTGGCCTTGTCCGGCGTCAGCCAGTCGTTGGCCACCCGCTTCAGGTCATCCACCGTCACTGCCAGTACCCGCTTGCGGAAGCGGTCCTGCTGCTCCGGCGTGCGCCCGAACAGCAGACTGTGGAACGCATGGCGCGCCTCACCCGCCGGTGACCGGGGTTTGTCGAGCTGGCTGATGACACCGAGAATGGCCTCTTCCAGTTCCTGATAGCCGTGATCCGTGCTTTGCAGCCACTGCAGCGAGGCATCAAAATCCGCAAGGGTTTCAGTCAGCCGGGGGTCGCGGTAGGAGAAAAACCGGAAGGTTCCATTAACGTTATCCTGACCGGCACCACCGCCATAGGCGCCCCCTTTCTCCCGGATTGCCCGGTGCAGGTAACCGTTGCGCAGGAAACCACCCAGCACGGTCAGTACTGCTGCATCCGGATGATCCGGAGCCACCGTCGGGTAAGCTCTGGCGCAGAAGTTCACCTGAGTTGAGGTCAGCCAGGCCTGGCGGGTGTCGTAACTGACCGGCTCAACCGACCAGCCATTGCCACCGGCCGCGCTGGCGTCTGGCCACAAGCCCTGCACGCCATCCAGCATGGCATCAAGATGCTCCTCTTCCGCCACCAGCAGGAACTGTCGCTGCTGATTCTGCATCTTGCGATGCAGTGCGGCCAGGTCCTGACAAAGCCGGGTCAGTGCCTGCGGATCCTCCAGTGAATCGTCCAGGGCCTTGGTGGCCTTGATGGCAGCCAGGCCACCCAGACGGAACGCCAGGGAAGCCCCCGGGCTATGACCCTGAGAGGCCGCAT
>NZ_CAXBDN010000339.1:0-3651 GCF_963974375.1 uncultured Marinobacter sp. | reverse complement strand
CCAGAAACTCCGCCAGCGACTGCATATAGGGCTGCCGGAACTCGTCCGCCAGATGCTCGGTCCAGCCCCGGCCTGAGCGAAGCTGAGCCGCCAGCGCCGCTACCGGGGCCATAGTTTACGCCTCGTCCTTTTTCACATCCGCCTTGTGTTCCGGACGCATGGCCGGGAACAGGATAACGTCGCGAATGGACGGCGAATCGGTCAGCAACATGGCAAGACGGTCGATACCAATACCCTCGCCGGCGGTGGGAGGCAGGCCATATTCCAGGGCTACCACATAGTCTTCGTCGTAGAACATGGCCTCGTCATCGCCGGCGTCCTTTTCGGCCACCTGGGCCTGAAAGCGCTCGGCCTGATCCTCGGCATCGTTCAGCTCGGAAAAGCCATTGGCAATCTCACGGCCACCCACGAAGAACTCGAAACGTTCGGTGACGAAGGGGTCACTGTCCTTGCAGCGGGCCAGTGGCGAAACCTCTTTCGGATACTCCGTGATAAACGTGGGCTGCATCAACCGGTGTTCCGCCGTGGCTTCGAAAATCTCGATCTGTACCTTGCCCAGACCCCAGCCATCCTTCAGATGGATGCCCAGATCTTTCGCCACCTGGCGGGCAGTGTCCTCGTCCGCCAGCTGCTCCCGGGTAATATCCGGGTTAAAACGCAGAATCGCATCCACCACGCTCAGGCGCTCGAACGGCTTGCCGAAATCGTATTCAATGGTTTCTGACTCGCCGTCCGCCAGCGCACGGGTGTTCACCACGCTGGTGGTGCCCAGGACACGCTGGGCTATGGTTCGCAGCATGTCTTCAGTCAGATCCATCAGATCATTGTAATCGGCGTAGGCCTGATAGAACTCCACCATGGTGAACTCAGGATTATGGCGGGTCGAAAGACCTTCGTTGCGGAAGTTACGGTTGATCTCGAAGACCCGCTCAAAACCGCCGACCACCAGCCGCTTGAGATAAAGCTCAGGTGCAATCCGCAGGTACATGTCGCGACCCAGCGCATTGTGATGAGTCACAAAAGGCCGTGCGGTAGCGCCACCAGGGATCACCTGCAGCATCGGGGTTTCCACTTCCATGAAATCCCGCTCGGTAAAGTACTGACGCATGACATTGATGATTTTGGAACGGGCGTAGAACACCCGGCGACTGTCCTCGTTGACCATCAGGTCCACGTAACGCTGACGGTAGCGGGCCTCGGTATCGGTCAGGCCCTTGTGCTTCTCCGGCAATGGTCGCAGCGACTTGGTCAGCAGCACATACTCGTCCATGGTGACGTAGAGGTCACCCTTGCCGGATTTGCACAGCACACCTCTTACCCCGACAATGTCGCCCAGATCCCAGTGTCTGGTGTCCTGCTGCACCGCCTTGACTGCGTAGATCTGGATGCGGCCGGTCATGTCCTGAACCACCTTGAAGGCCTTGCGGTCCAGCATCATGCGGCCGGCAATCGCAACCCTGATGCCGAGAGACTCCAGTTCTTCCTTGGTTTTGTCGCCATATCTGGCCTGCAGCTCGGCAGCGGTGGCGTCCCTGCGGAAGTCGTTGGGGAACGGATTGCCCTGTTCACGCATTTCGGCCAGTTTGGCCCTGCGCTCGACAATCAGCTTGTTGTCCTCGGTATGGGGGGCATTGGTGTGATCAGTCATGTTGGCTCACTAGAAATCGGAAGTTGTCGGGTCTGGATTTGGTTCTGGTGTCGGACTGGCGCTGATTACAGCGCCATCTTCAGACTGGCTTCAATGAACTTGTCGATATCACCATCCAGAACGGCCTGGGTGTTGCTGGTTTCCACCTTGGTTCGCAAATCCTTGACCCGACTGTCATCAAGCACGTAGGAGCGGATCTGGCTGCCCCAGCCAATGTCGGATTTGGAATCTTCCAGCTTCTGCTTCTCGGCATTACGCAACTGCATTTCCCGCTCGAACAGCTTGGCCTTGAGCTGTTTCATCGCGTAATCCTTGTTCTGATGCTGACTACGGCCAGCCTGACAGGCCACCACAATGCCGGTGGGGTTATGGGTCAGCCGTACTGCGGATTCGGTCCGGTTGACGTGCTGTCCACCAGCACCGGAGGCCCGGTAAACGTCGACCCTGAGATCCGCCGGATTGATTTCAATTTCGAAGCTGTCATCAACCTCCGGCGCCACAAACACCGAACTGAACGAGGTGTGTCTGCGGTTGCCCGAGTCGAACGGCGACTTGCGCACCAGGCGATGAACCCCGGTTTCGGTTCGCAGCCAGCCGTAGGCGTACTCGCCCTGGAAATGCACAGTGGCACTCTTGATGCCGGCGATTTCGCCGTCCTGAAGCTCAACAATTTCGGTCTTGAACCCCCGCCGCTCACCCCAGCGCAAATACATTCGCAACAGCATGTCGGCCCAGTCCTGGGCCTCGGTGCCGCCAGAACCGGCCTGAATGTCCAGGTAGGCGTTGTTGGGGTCCATCTCACCGGAAAACATCCGGCGAAACTCCAGTTTCTCAAGGTCCGCATCGAGACTCTCGAGATCCGATTCAATTTCGCCGACAGTGGCCTCGTCTTCTTCCTCGGCGGCCATGTCCAGCAAACCCTCGGCATCGTCCAGACCGGTCGTGAGTTTGTCGATGGTTGTCACGATCAGCTCAAGGTCGGCCCGTTCCTTGCCCAGCGCCTGCGCACGCTCCGGGTCATCCCACACTTTGGGTTCTTCCAGTTCCCGCTCTACCTCGACCAGTCGCTCGGCACGTTGGTCATAGTCAAAGATACCCCCTGAGCGCATCAGTGCGCTCACGAAGCTCTTTGATCTTCGTCACAATGGGATTGATTTCCATGAAGCTGTTACTCGCATTCAGACATTGGATAAAAAACTGAGGCGAAATTCTACCGGAATTCCGATGTGAAATCAGCCAGCGTCAGTGCACAGAATCTGCCTGAGACACCTGGCAGGGCTCCAGATAATCGATCAGCAGCTGCAAACTGGTGCGGCCACGAAAGGTATTGGCGTCGGGCTTGTAAACGATGCGGGCCCCGGTGCGGGTATAGTCCGGCACTTCCGGCCCGGTATTGAAGGCGATACCATCCACCACCAGGTCCCCTGTCATGGACTGGAGCACCAGTTTGAGGTGGTTCTCACCCACAATGCGCTGGGAGATCACCCGAAACTCGCCGTCAAATACCGGCTCCGGAAAGTGCTGACCCCAGGGTCCCGCCCGCTTGAGCAAAGCAGCTGTTTCCAGGTGAAGCTCGTCGGGCGCCAGCGGGCCATCGGTGGTGATGGCCGGCTCCAGATCTTCCGCTCGTAATGAACTCCGTACGGCCAGATCAAAAGCGTCGCAGAAACGCTCGAAATCTGCAGCCGCCAGCGTCATTCCGGCCGCCATGGCGTGACCACCATACTTCTTCAGCAACCCTGGGTGCCGGGCATCCACCACTGCCAGCACATCCCGAATGTGTAAACCGGGTATCGAGCGGGCGGACCCCTTGAGATCCTCACCGTTTTCATCGGCGGCAAACGCGATGGTGGGGCGATGGGTCTGCTCCCGGATCCGGGCCGCAAGAATGCCGATCACACCCTGGTGCCAGTCCGGGTCGAACAGCACCAGCCCCCAGGGCAGGCCTTCCGTGTCCAGTGACATGGATGCCAGCAGATCCTGGGCCTGGGCTTTCATGCCCT
>NZ_CAXBDN010000338.1:0-3691 GCF_963974375.1 uncultured Marinobacter sp. | reverse complement strand
GCCCATGGCCATGGCCTCGCCGGTGAGCACGTCATAGCTCGCGGCTGTAACCGCCACATCACTGACCGGAACCTGCCACGGGCCCACCATCTGATCACGAGCCACCAGGCCGGTGATGGTGCGGTCACCTATGGTGATGAGGAAGTTCTTGCTGCCAACGCTTGGCAACCGCAATACCCGCCGGATGGCCTCGTCCAGGTTCACCTGAGTGGAATCGAATATCGGTTTGGTAAAAGAGGTCCGGGCCACACTGCGATGCATCCGCGGCGGTTTGCCAAACAGCACATCCATTGGCAAATCGACCGGGTGGTCATTGAAGTAGGCGTCACCCAGAGCCAGGTGATGATTCTCGGTAGCTTCACCGATAACGGCATAGGGACAGCGTTCCCGGCGACAGATGGCGTCGAAGGCCTCCATGTCGGATTCGGCAACCGCCATGACGTAACGTTCCTGGGATTCGTTGCACCAGAGTTCCAGCGGCGACATGCCCGGCTCATCACTGGGAATGTCGCGAAGTTCAAATTTGCCACCACGACCGCCATCCTTGACCAGCTCGGGCATGGCATTGGACAATCCACCGGCACCTACATCATGAATAAACGCAATGGGGTTGTCGTCACCAAGTTGCCAGCAACGGTCAATCACTTCCTGGCAGCGGCGCTCCATTTCCGGATTACCCCGCTGTACCGAGGCGAAGTCGAGGTTTTCCTGACTGGCACCGGAATCCATCGACGAGGCAGCACCACCGCCCAGGCCGATCAGCATGGATGGCCCGCCCAGCACGATCAGGCGGGCGCCCACCGGAATCTCACCCTTCTCGACGTGATTCTCGCGAATATTGCCAAGGCCACCCGCAATCATGATGGGCTTGTGGTAACCCCGCACCTCTTCGCCGGCGGCGCCGGGTACTTTCTGTTCAAAGGTACGGAAGTAACCTGTCAGGTTTGGACGGCCAAACTCGTTATTGAACGATGCCCCGCCGATGGGGCCCTCGATCATGATATCCAGCGCAGAGGCAATACGGGCAGGTTTGCCATAACCCGTTTCCCAGGGTTGCGGATCGCCCGGAATCTCAAGATTCGATACCGTAAAGCCGGACAGTCCGGCCTTCGGTTTCGAGCCCCGGCCGGTGGCGCCTTCATCACGGATTTCGCCGCCAGCACCGGTAGCAGAGCCGGAGAAAGGTGAAATGGCCGTGGGGTGGTTGTGGGTTTCCACCTTCATCAGTATATGGACAGGTTCACGGCTGTAGGTGTAAACGCCGGTCTCCGGATGCGGGAAGAAACGACCAGCTTCACTGCCTGCGATCACCGATGCATTATCGCGGTAGGCTGAGAGTACGCCCTCGCGGCTCATCTCGTGGGTGTTGCGAATCATCGCGAACAACGATTTTCCCTGGCCTTCGCCGTCGATGTCCCAGGAGGCGTTGAAAATCTTGTGGCGACAATGCTCCGAATTGGCCTGGGCAAACATCATCAGCTCGACGTCTGTGGGATCGCGGTCAAGATCACTGAACGCCTTCACCAGGTAGTCAATTTCGTCTTCGGCAAGGGCAAGCCCGAGCCGGGTATTGGCGGCAACCAGCGCCGGACGGCCACCGGTCAGCACCGGAACCCGCTCAAGGGCACGTGGTTCTTCCCGGTGAAACAGCAGCTCTGCGCCGCCCATCTCATGGAAGACGGTCTCGGTCATGCGATCGTGGAGAATCGCGGCAATCCGCTCCCGGTCACTGCGATCGAGCTTGCCGGGTGCGCTCACATAATAGGCAACGCCCCGCTCTATCCGGCGGATCTGGCGCAGGCCACAGTTGCGGGCAATATCAGTTGCCTTGCTGGACCAGGGTGATACCGTACCCGGTCTCGGCACCACCAGAAACAGAACACCCTGAGGATCCTCAGGCTCTGCGCGGGGCCCGTAGGTCAGCAGCCGATCAAGGACCCGCTGATCTTCATCACTGTTATCCGCATCAAGATCCACGAAATGCATGAACTCAGCGTAGACGTGAGATACCTCCGCAACCGCAAGAGTCAGCTGTGCCAGGAGTTTTTCAGAGCGGAAAGGAGAGAGTGCGGGAGCGCCGCGAAGTTCCAGCATGGATAATGACCTGTATCGCGCGAAACTGGGAAACAGGAGTTTAGCAGGTCTTGCACCATGTCCCGGACAGGACAGGCACTGAGTCAAACCAACTCCGGCAAAAGAACGGGCGACATAATACTTGAAACCGCGGCCGGGATACAGCAGTGCACAATTAACAGAATTTTGCGTCTGACCGGCACTCGCAGATTGACCATCACCGGTCTGTGGTAGATCATTCAGATGAAATCTCAGGAGAGTAGCCTTTGGTATTCACCCGGATTGTGAAACAACGCCGTTGCCTGAAATCCGCCCTCTGGGCGCTTCTGCTTGCACTGGCCATGCAGCTGTCAGGCTGCTCACGCCCCTCAACACTGGAAACGGTGAAATCGGAGGGCGTGCTGCATGTCATTACCCGCAACGCACCTTCTATCTATTACGAAGACCGCGACGGCCCCACCGGGTTTGATTACGAACTGGCGCTGCGGTTTGCGGAGCATCTGGGCGTCGAACTCCGGGTGCGGCTGGTGGCCGGCAATGGCGACATTTTACCGGTGCTGGACCGGGGCCATGCCCATATCGGGTTCACTGGTCTCGCCATCAATGATGTCTGGAGCGACCGCTTCCGGGCAACGGCCAACGGCCTCACCTCTCAATCCATCATCATCTACAACCGGGAGCAGCCGCACCCCGAAGACCTGAGCAGCCTTGTGGAAAAGGGCGTGACCGTCCATCTCGCCGGGGACAGCAATCACATTCGCAACCTCCATGTTCTCAGTGGACAGATAACGCTACCCGCCTATGAAGTGCATCAAGGGCTTGACGCTGCAGGCATTCTTGAACGGGTCGAAACCGGAGAGTTCCTGGCTGCCATCGTCGACGCCAATGAACTCGCACTCAATCATGTCTATTTCCCGAATGTGAAACAGGCGTTCAGCATCAGTGAGCCAGAGGATATTGCCTGGCTGTTTCCTGCCAGTCATGACGACACCCTGTTTCAGGAGGCAGAGTCTTTCCTGCACAGCATCCGTCAGGACGGCACCCTGGCTCAGCTCCGGGAACGATTCTATGGCCATCTGGACCGGTTGAATTATGTTGGCTCGCTGACGTTCGATCAGCATATCCGCGAGCGCCTGCCGGACTTCAAGTCTCATTTCCAGAACTACGGCAGGGAATTCAGCGTCGACTGGCGACTGCTGGCCGCCATTGGCTATCAGGAATCGAACTGGCGTCCCAATGCCGTTTCCCCCACCGGCGTCCGTGGTCTGATGATGCTGACCCTGAATACCGCCCGTTATATCGGCGTCGATAACCGGCTCGACCCGGTAGAGAGTATTGCGGGTGGTGCCCGCTATTTCCGGCGGGTGCATGGCCGCATTCCTGACCGCGTTCCCGAGCCCGACCGCACCTGGTTTGCGCTGGCATCCTACAACGTGGGCTCGGGACACCTTGAGGATGCCCGCAGGCTGACCGAAAGCGGTGGCAAGAATCCGGACAGGTGGATGGACGTCAAGGAATTTCTGCCCCTGCTGTCCCAGAAAGAGTGGTACTCGAAAACCCGATTCGGCTATGCCCGAGGCAATGAGCCAGTGGAATATGTCCAGAACATACGGCGTTA
>NZ_CAXBDN010000337.1:0-3742 GCF_963974375.1 uncultured Marinobacter sp. | reverse complement strand
CCCGCCTCTCCAAACACGCCCCCACGAATCAGCGTGGCCATCACAAAGTGTTGTTGTTCAATAGGTGGCTCCTTGTCCTTGGTGATCCAGTTATCCAGCAGTGAATAGAAATCCACTTTTTGTTTCGGCTGACGATACGCCTTTCCTTGTGTCGTCACTGAGCCGTAGGGTTCAACCGCAATTGGGCCCAGATCCTCTTCAGACGGATACCAGGTATCAATCGTCCGCAATGCATTGCCCAGCTTCTGGGAATGAATGCCAGCAACGCCGTTGATATCGTACAGGGTCCGGCTTTTGTCTCCCCTGCCCCGGTCGAGAATCAACTCCTGACTGGGGAAGACTTCCTGCCCATTGCCCAAACGGACGAAGGCCCTGATTTCAAGCAGGACATGGCTTTTACCGGACAGGCCGCCAGCGATCACCTCTGTCAGGGAGGCCAGATCTCCTTTGGCGGCGGTCGGAACCTCAAATCCCCGAAGTGAAAGCTCCAGAGCATTAAACGTCCAGCTGTTCGCCGCTGAGCCGTCTTTTAGCTGGCTCACATGCACTTCCACGCTTTCAGCCCCTATACGGTTGCGCCACAGAAAACGGCCGTTCGCAAGGTTGAATGCATACCGCGCTGCGAGTTCGCTGAACCCCTGGTTACTCACATAGCCACCAACTACTGATAGCAGCTTTTCCTGGTATTCGGCGTTGTTGCACGCCGATGGAGTGCCCGCGCCGCCCAGCACGCGCAAGGTAAACCGGGCCATCAGTGTATCGCCATCGCTGGGCAACGTGGCCACATCAACCGTTTGCAGATTGGGATATTCGATAGCTGCATCCAGTTTTGCGGGGTCCTGATCCTTCGTTTTCAGGCGGTTGGATATTGTGCCTCGCACGGATTTTTCCCGCAGGCTTACAGGGCTCCAGGTATCGCTCTGGTCCCGGCTGTTCCAGGTGCCCGCGAAAAACAGTGCGTCCGATGGGTCCAGTTTACGCTCGAAAGCGAGCACCGATGCTGTTTTCAACGTGTTCTCTGTCATGCTCTTATTCCTCTTACTGAATTGTACTTTCAGGTAAACAGATCAGGCGTTCAGCCTTCTATCACCGTAGGAGTTCGTACACTGGTATATCCCGGCATCAGGTTCTGCTTCTGCTCGCCACAACAGGTCCTCTATGCTGTGCAGCCGGTGAGGACTGACCCATTCGCCAATCGAATAAAGGGTTTCCACGAATCGAAACGGTGTTGTGTTATCCCGGGCCCGTGCAACCTGCCCCGGCTCGAAGACGTCCGAAAGCGCGCCGTAACCAACAGGAATAGGGACTGTCCAGCCAGGAGGACGTCTTACCTGCCACTCAACCTTACCGTTCATGTCCGAATCTTCGCCTTCTGAATCACCATGAGTTTCCGGATAGACATGCAAGCGGGAAAGATCCAGCCATGCATCCAGAGCGGTGGCTGCTGGATTCTCGTTATGCAGCTCTGTCAGCCTTTTTTCGAGCAGGTCATGACGGGAAACAAGTGCAAATCCAGGGAGCAGTTGGCGACGAAGAAGCCTGAATTGCTGAAGCCACTCATCCCTGCTGTCCGCCACCGGAGTCAATCGGGGCCGGGACTGCCAAGCCTTTCCCTTCCTGCGCCCTGGAACAACGGAACCACCAGCGATTCGCATGCCTTCAACGATATGACCAATTTCTTCTGCCACGGTTTGCCGCTGGCTATCGTTGAGATTTACAGCCTGCCCGGTCACACCAAATATCAGTGAGATCTCAATATGTGCCCGGCCTTCTTCGCTGATGGCGGCGGTGCTGCCATCTCTACTGACCGGATTGCGAGTGAGGCGAAAAGCCCTTGTATAACCGCCTTCTGTAACCTGGGGTTCAAAGTTGTGGCACACCACACCAACTTGATCGAGCATCAATTCAATGTGCGCCGGCAATTTTCGGTCCAGCGCCTGCATCAAGCCCAAAAATGCACTGATGGCGGGGAATCCCCAGGTCATTGGCGACGAAATAGCGTTAGCGTTTTGCACTTTTAGCCGGGGAATCACGAGGATTCCTTCTATATTTGAGGACAGCGTCATTCCTCCAACTCCTGTTCCAGTGCATCAAGGGCCTCAATCCAGCGCCTGTCCGTGTCCAGATTTTTCAGCCAGTTGCCATCATTTTTCAGTTCCTCGCTCCAGTGCCTGTGTTCCGGGTCGCCGGCAGCAATTACTTTTGAGAGCGCTGAGTTCAGCCAGTTCGCAAACCGGTGACGGACTTCGCCGGGCCAGTCTCCGGCTTTCCATCGGGCACGAAACGCCTCATCCCACTCGGCACGTCCGGGATCGAGCCACAGAACTTCAGCTTCATTTAGTTTGCAGTCTCCACTCTCAGACCACCCGGGAGGTAGGGTTCGAAGCTCAGCAGCAAACTGCAGCAACTCACCGCAAAGGTCATTCAGCAGTTCATCCCGATGGTTCCGGGTATCCATGGTTTTTGCGGGATCAGTAGCAAGAAACTGCACCAGCCTCCGGGTCACGCGCCTGACCTCCAGACGTGTGCCAAAACGCGGGAAGACAGAATCGGCTTTTAAAGGCGGTGTAATATCACGACTCGTCCAGTTGGGGGGCATGGATGCCAGCAGGTAGTTGTTCCCCCCACGCTCACTGTTCAACTGGCTGATATTCTGAGGTTTCGTGCCGCCGAGCTTTTGGATTGCGAGTTCGGGGTAGACAAAGTACCCATGCTCAAAGGCTTTTTCGTCATACCGGGCCTTCCGCGCGGCTTTTGAGCTATCACCGAAGCGATCCTCATTTATCTGCAAAAACACGTGATGTGCCAGTGACGTTGCATACAACGGGGCCAGCAAATGGAAGTGGTCGTTGTTGCCGGGATCGTCACCAACCAGAAAATAGATTTGCTTAGCTCTGGTATGGGAGCTATTTACATCGCCTGGTTCGGTAATGCTCGCGAAGGCGTCCACCCACTCATCTGCCTGATCGCGGCTATCAGACAATGCCTCCATGAGAGCTTCATCTCTCTCCAGAACCCGGTCCAAAAGTGATTTCCCATTCAGCTGCAACCGAAGGAATTTGTAGACATCCAGAGCCGCTGCGTTGCCAACAACATCGCCGTGGAAAGATGCCCCTAGTGAGTGTGTCCCAACAAGGCTTTTGGCGCCAAGACTGTTTGGTGGGGCGTAAAGGCTGGAACCTTTAGCATCAGGATGCGTCGCTTTGAGGGAGTGTGTAACCAACTGAATCTGGCGAACACGCCTCGCAGCATCTCCGATCCAGTTTTCATACTGAAACTGTTCTTGCAGCGCAGCGCGCTTGGGATCGTCCAAGGGGAGCTTTTCGAGTTTGCCTTCAAGGCGCTCTCCTAAAAAACTGCCTCCCCGGTGCTCCGCGGCCCACTAGATTAGAAACACGTCCGCTCTGCTGAGCACCGGCTAGACTTCATAAGCTGGACAGTGATCGTTAGCTCTTTGGAGGCTTGGTCCCCGTCAAAAAACATGATCCAGGGGAAGCTGCGGACCCGTTATTGGTGGCGCCTTTTGGCGACCCCGTTTAGGAATGTGATCTGATCCGAGTCCCCGTCCAGCATTCTCTTTGCTGGAGGATTCTCATGAAAAAGCTCAATTCAGAACGTAAAGGTTTGCCGGTCATTAATGATCGTGCCGCAGGAATCGATATCGGCTCTCGCTTTCACGTCGTGGCGGTCCCAACCGACCTTGCTGAGCAGCCAGTGCGGACATTCAGAGCATTTACAGCTG
>NZ_CAXBDN010000336.1:0-3748 GCF_963974375.1 uncultured Marinobacter sp. | reverse complement strand
GGCAGCGCCAGGCTCAAGATGGGATTACCGGACGCTTACGTCTTGATGAAATTGCCGGCTGAAGAAGAGTCGATACGCAGGTAGAGGGTTGTTTACTCTTCAGAAAAGATGTCAAAAAAGCAGAAAACAACGGTCCCAGTTGATCCCGAGAATCCAAGTCATCGGACAGGAGCCCTCCCATGAACAGGCACCCCTGAGGCCATTTGAAAAATCAATCCGCCCCGGTATCCAGCACGGTAACCTCGGTAGCCTCCAGCACACGTCCTGTTTCACGGTCGGCTCGGAAGTGTCCGGTTACCCGGACCCGCTCGCCCACATAGTCTGACACTGCCTCGTCCGGCTCTATGGCTACCCGATTCAGGTCATCGTCTTCGATCCAGTAATGCCGGGGCACATCAAAGGTCCGGACAATCCCGGTGGTCGCCAGAGCCTGACCATTGTATCCAGCCTGCTGAGCGACCAGCGTCGCCAACGGAATGTCCGTAATGGTCTCGCTGCAGGCACCCAGCAGCGCCAACGCGACCAGGGCCGACAATACCCGGCTGAAGGGATGTCGGGTAACGGTCTCCGGTTGGTAAGCGTAGCCCATGGTTCGGTCTCTCATAAAACTGACGATAACGATAGCGTGGACAGGCACCCGTGAATGCTCCTCTGTGCTGCTCCGACCTTGCCGGTCAGTCAATCCGCCGCAGTCCGTCTTCAATTGCATCCCTGTCAGTGGGTCTCACAACCCGCGCGACTTCCTCACCATCTTTCAGGAAAATCAGCGTCGGCCATAGCTTGATGCCAAAGGTTCGCCCCAGCCGGCGGCCTTTACCGTCTTCGACCTTCAGGTGGCGGATGGCGCGATGAGCATCAAAGGCGCCGGCTATAATCGGCTGCGCGGCCTGGCAGTATCCGCACCATCCTGTGCCAAATTCAATCACCAACGGCCCGCTGGTCTCATCAATCTGTTCGCGCGTGGGGGATTCAGTGCTGTACTGGCTGACAAAAGGCATGGTTAACCTCCAGGTGAGTTCCTGCCCTTCATCATCGCAGAAGTACGTTCACTGCTCATCTTTTCAGAGCATCGGCGTCAACAGGCACTCGCAAAAGGCCGGTGGTTAATTCTCTGCAACGTCCTTTACATCTGATTGCAGGTGGGCAAGGCTGATTCCATGAACTGAAATTCCTGATCATTGGAGATAACGATGTCATACACACTCAATCGAATAATTAAAGATGCCGACTTTGAAGAGGTTGATCAACGGACTCGAAAAGCGCTTGCGGATCATAGTTTTGGGGTATTGACGGAAATTGACGTCAAGGCCACCATGAAGAAAAAGCTGGATAAGGATATGCCTGCCTATCTGATTCTTGGCGCCTGTAATCCAGGCATGGCGTGGGAAGCGATCGGGCTGGAGCCTCGTGTAGGCGCAATGCTGCCGTGCAATGTTATTCTTCGTGAGGTTGCGGAAGGCATTGAGGTAAGTGCCGTGGATCCCGTTGCTTCCATGATCGCCATTGATAATGACGAGCTCAAACAGGTTGCCGGGAAAGTCAGGGATTCGCTTGCTGAGGTTATTCAGGCGATCTGAATGCAAAAAAAGCCTCCCGGTTTACCTCCCCGGGGGCCAATTCTCCATTATCTAGCAGATCGTAGACAGGCACTCCCATAGCACTCCCAAAGAAGCAAACCCGTCCAGGTACAGCTCAAGCGGTCAATAGCCAGTTCAGGCCCTCTCTTCTGCAGGCGTGCTCAGCACGCTAGCAACCGCCTCTGCCAGTAAAAAAGCAGGGGAGCTTTGCATGCCTGTCTGGCGTCGGCATCTGACGTCGGCAAGCGGTATTGCATTTGTTTACAACTCGCTGATTGCACGGCAGTAGTACGTAAAGAATAATCCCGTTACTACTCACCCAATGAGCTCACAAGCCCAGCTATGAAATCAACCAACATCGCTTTTATTCTGTTTTCTTTGGTGGTACCAACCGTCTCCGCTAATGAGTTGCCCCGGCGCCTTGATGCCAACACTGTTTGGGAATCAGTGGCCTCTCACCCGGATAATCGGATTGAGTATGCTTATACAATAAATCTTCAAGGCACCGAAATGGCTTCGGCGACAGGCGCAGAGTTGCACGACCAACTCCATAGCTCTGTGTTCGCCAACTGTGCCAGCCCTATCCTAAGCAACCGGTCAAATTACCGGTTAACCTTCCGATACGACATCCCCGAGCGAGAAGATGTGAAAGTGTTTGAACTAACGCCCTCTGCGTGCAGGGATTACCGCTCGAATCGCTAGCCGTGTGAAGCAAAACGTCGGCATCACGGGCTGAGGGATCGATGGTTAAACATGAACATCTATGGACGTCTTTGCCGGTGGCAGGTGCAAATGAAGCCCCCTCAACCTGCCCTACCCTTCGTTTCCATACGCAGCGGGCCTTACTCAGGCTTGCGGAAAGAATGCATATAGTCTTCGGAACCATAGAAACACTTTCCGTCAGACTGACGCCAGGAGAGTTTCAATCATTTTCGATGACCAATGTGTCTGCAGAATCGATTAATATCGGGGTGAATGGCACGTATTGCAACTATCTTGCTATCGTTTGCGCTGTTGCTCTTTATCTTCCGACCATACAAGCGCCCGTACTTTAGCCAATCACGGTAGCATGGCATAGCCAGGCATTCCCAAATATGATCCAGCGGGATTCAATAATCTGTCTGGAATACGGCCAGTTCTGGGCACTGCCGGCTCAGCGTTGACACCTCATGCCTCATGGGAGAAATTCATGACTTGGTCATTGATGCCCCTACTGTTAATGGTCGTGATAACCATCGTGCTACGGCAAGCTGCCTGGTGGGGGCTGATCCTACACTTTCGCTTGTTCAGCAAGTCCACCACGGCCCTCAATCAAATCCTGGCTCGGGAGGACGTTTCTGATCTTGGCGTGAGAATCAGTACGTCATTTCCTGGGATGACCCGCATTCTGCGGGCCAGGCTGACACCAAGCCGTTACATCGGCCTACCGTTGACCCTGACGGTGATAGCGGCGCTCTACATCGCCGCCCTACTTGGGGGACTGGTCGAGGAGTTGATGGAAGCGGACGAGCTTGTTCGCCTCGATGAAAACATAAATCAGGGATTGGATACGATTCGCACGGATAGTGTGATCACCGTATTTTCCTGGATTACTGACCTCGGTGGATCAGCCGCTTTGATAGCGGTAACACTCGTGACCACCGGTTTGTTGTGGGCACACCACCGCAGGCAAATCATTGCTTCTCTATGGTTCACCATTCTTGGATCGCAAGTCACCACTTATGCAGGAAAATACCTGTTTGCGCGACAACGGCCGGAGTTTGTTACGGATATTGGTGCCTTTACGCCATCGTTTCCCAGCGGCCATGCAACAAGTGCCATGGCATTATATGGCTTCATCGCCTATGTCATTGCCAGCGATCTTATGACACGGCGCCAGCGCTTCGAGGTGGTCTACTGGGCAGCCGTTCTCATCATTCTTATCGGCTTCAGCCGAATGTTGCTGGGCCTGCACTATGCCAGTGATATTGCTGCCGGATTCCTTGTGGGTGGCTTTTGGCTGCTGCTTGGGCTGGCCCTCGCAGAAAACAATCGCCACCAGCAGCACCAACAACCCTGCGGGTGCAACTGACCCCTTCATAGTATCCGACCTTGATAACAGCTTTGGCTTCTATTGGGGCTCCATAGATGAGTACAACATTGTTGAATTCTACCGTGGTAGCCACATGGCT
>NZ_CAXBDN010000335.1:0-3767 GCF_963974375.1 uncultured Marinobacter sp. | reverse complement strand
GGCATTTACAGTATTCAGGGTAAAGGTTTTCAGGCCACTGAAACTGAATTCCAGTCCGGGCCGGTCGGTCATTGGCCGGGGGAAACGGTACTGCCCCGGACGCCCCTGTTCCGCCAGCTTCGCCACCCGGGGGCCACCCGGATAATCGAGCCCAAGCATCTTCGCGGTTTTATCAAAAGCCTCACCGGCGGCATCGTCCACCGATTCGCCCAACAGGGTGTAACGTCCGATACCCTCGACCTGGACCAGCTGGGTATGGCCACCGGAGACCAGCAGCGCCACGAAGGGAAAGGCCGGAGGCGTCGGCTCCAGCATGGGGGCCAGCAGATGGCCTTCCATGTGATGAACTCCCAGCACGGGAATATCCAGCGCCATGCCCAGGGCATGGGCCACAGCTCCCCCCACCATCAGTGCGCCGACAAGTCCCGGACCGGCGGTGTAGGCCACACCCGAGAGATCCTTGCGGTGACACCCTGCAGTGGCCAGCACCTGGTCACATAAAGGCAACAACTTCCGGACATGATCCCGGGAGGCCAGCTCCGGCACCACCCCGCCGTAATCGGCATGCAGATCAATCTGGCTGAACAAGGCATCCGCCAGCAGCCCTTTTTCGCTGTGGTAAAGCGCCACACCGGTTTCATCACAGGATGTTTCGATTCCCAGAATCAGCATATCCGGGGGGTCCTCATGTCATACTACGCGGTTGGAAAGCCCGATCGGGCCGCATTCTACCAGAAACGCTGGCGATAGTTTCACCAGATGATTGACGTTGGTGGTCACCGGGCGCTATCATTGCCGCCCTTAAATAGCACTGGTCGCGCTTTGAGCGATTCTTTAACCGAATTCATAGGTAGGTGATCTTTAATGCCAGCTGTTAAAGTGAAAGAGAATGAACCGTTTGACGTAGCCCTGCGTCGTTTCAAGCGTTCCTGCGAAAAAGCCGGTGTACTTTCCGAAGTGCGTCGTCGTGAGCACTACGAGAAGCCGACATCCGTTCGCAAACGCAAAGCTGCAGCTGCCGTCAAGCGTCATCTCAAGAAGCTTCAGCGGGAACAGCGCAAGTTCGAGCGTCTGTACTAAGGGCGTAGCCCTTGGGCCTCACGGTCTAAGTGCGCCTCAGCCGATCCGGTGTGGGCATTGCCCGCCGGAAACCGGCTCTCAAAAATGCCGCCGAGGTCAGGCTTCGGCGGCATTTTTGGCTATTGTGAAATCAGCCCTGTTGTAGCGTTAAACCGAAAGCCTTTCGGGCTTATCCGGCACGTCAGGAGTGAGCATGAGCGGACTGATCCCCCAGCGCTTTGTCGAGGACCTGCTGGACAGGACAGATCTCGCCGAGCTGATTGGCTCTCGCATCACGCTGAAGAAAGCCGGCGCCAACTACAAGGCCTGCTGCCCCTTCCACGACGAGAAAACGCCCTCCTTCAACGTTCGGCCAGACAAGGGCTTCTATCACTGTTTTGGTTGTGGCGCCCACGGAGATGCCATCAGCTTCATCCGTGAATTTGAAGGCCTCGGTTTTACCGAAGCGGTAGAGGAGCTGGCACGAAGAGCCGGCCTCGAAGTGCCCTACGATCAGAGCGCACGTCGGGAAATGCAGCAGACCCGATCGCTGACTGATGCGCTGGACTTCGCCGCACGTTTCTATCAGGAGCGGCTGGCCAGTACCGAAGGTGAGCTGGCGCGCAGTTATCTCAGCGAGCGGGGCCTTAACGCCGAGATCATCGCCCGCTACCAGGTTGGCTATGCCCCTGGCAGCGGGGCAGCGTTGTTCAGCGCTGCCAGCCGCGAGCTGCAGGGGCCACTGCTGGAAACCCGGACTGTGTCCGATCAGTACGGCCGGCCCCGGGACCTGTTCCGTAATCGGGTAATGTTTCCGATACGCAACACCCGTGGTCGCACCGTGGCCTTTGGCGGTCGCACCCTGGGCGACGACAAGGCGAAGTACATCAATTCGCCGGAATCCGACGCGTTTCACAAAAGTCGCGAAATATACGGCCTGTACGAAGCGAAACAGGCACTACGGCAGATCGACCGCCTGCTGGTGGTCGAAGGCTACATGGATGTCATTGCCCTGACCCAGCACGGTATCGACTATGCTGTGGCGACCCTTGGCACGGCCACCAATCAGGACAGCCTGACGGCCCTGCTGAAGCAGGCGCGGCATCTGATATTCTGCTTTGATGGTGACGCCGCGGGCTACAGAGCAGCAGACAAGGCCATGGATAATGCCCTGGAAATGCTGGTGGATGGTCTTCACCTGCAGTTCCTGATGCTGCCGGACGGCGAGGACCCGGATACTCTGATCCGTAAAGAAGGCGCAGAAGCCTTCGAGGCCCGCATTGCCAAGGCGGTACCCCTGTCCCGTTACCTGTTCGACCGGCAACAGGCAGGGCTGGACCTGGCGCAACCGGAGCACCGGGGAGAGCTGAGAGCACGGGTTGAACCGCTGCTTAATCGCATCCCCAAAGGCACGCTGCGGGATGCCATGTGGCATGAAATGATGCGTCTGTGCCGGCCGCCCAGGCAACCCTGGGAGGATTACCGGAAGAACAACCGCGCAGGCTTTGGTCAGAACAAGTCAGCTTACAGGGACCGGACCACGGGCACGCCACCGGAACCGGTGGATGTAAAGCTGAGCAAGAACCACGTTATCTGTCTGGCACTGCTCGAATCGCCGGAGATGGCCCAGGAGATGAAAGAATTCTGTCGCCAGGATCGCGGCCTTGACCAGAGTGCCCGTTTTGCCGAGTGGATCATCAGCGAAAACATTCGCAGCCGCCGGCAACTTCTGTACGTACTTGCCACAACGCCGCAGGTACAGGTGAAGTTCCGGGGTCTGTTTGATGGCATTGAGCATTTGCCCTCACGAGACGAGGCCATGGCCAGCGCCAGGCACATGCTCAATCCGAACGAGGAAGCCACCAGGAAGCAGCAGCACCGCGCCCTGAAGGGGCTCAGCCTGTCCCAGCTGAGTCCGGAAGAACGCCAGAAGCTGAGGGAGGCCCTGAGTCGCCCGCCGGCCAACAACGAACCAGAACACGACTGACGGGTCAGGCAACAGATCCTCGATGCCAGACCTTGAAACTGAAGCGACTGATCACCATCTAACCATCCGGTGGCAGTCGTTTTACACGACAGCTATAATGGCTGTTTACCTTTTTTCCTTTCGATCATCACGTTCACAGGGTGTCTATGTCAGGCAATACTCAGAAATCCCGTTTGAAAGACCTCATTGCCCGAGGTAAAGAACAAGGTTACCTGACTTACGCCGAGGTCAACGACCATTTGCCAGAGGATATCGCGGATCCGGATCAGGTAGAAGACATCATCCGCATGATCAACGATATGGGCATCCAGGTCTGCGAGGAAACTCCCGACGCCGATACCCTGATCATGACCGAGGGTGACTCCACCGCCGACGAAGCCGCCGCTGCAGAAGCTGCTGCCGCCCTGGCCGCCGTGGAATCCGACGCCGGCCGCACCACCGACCCGGTCCGCATGTATATGCGTGAAATGGGCACTGTGGAGCTGCTGACCCGCGAAGGCGAGATCGTGATCGCCAAACGCATCGAGGAAGGCATCCGGGATGTGATGGCGGCCATCGCTCATTTTCCGGGTACTGCTGGCACCGTTATCCAGGCTTACGACCGGATCATCGAGAATGAAGGCCGGATCAGCGACATCGTTTCCGGCTTCCTCGATCCGGACGATGCCGAGCCGTTCATGGGGGAAGAGACGCCCGAAGAGACCGTGGACGACACCGAAAC
>NZ_CAXBDN010000334.1:0-3780 GCF_963974375.1 uncultured Marinobacter sp. | reverse complement strand
CGCAACATGTATCGTGCTGCCCGAGAGGCGCTGGAAAGCGCTCAGACTGACAAGTCAGTTCGGGTCATATTGTTTGGAGCAGAGGGCGAGGCGTTTACTGCCGGCAATGATCTGGGTGATTTCTCGAATGCCTCTAAGGGTAAAGGTGAAGAGCCGCAAGCCAGTGCTTTTATCAACGCTATTGCACGTGCGGAGAAGCCGATTGTTGCGGCTGTTCCGGGTATTTCAGTTGGTGTCGGTACGACAATGCTTCTGCACTGCGACCTTGTCTATGTCGCCGATGATGCAAAACTCTCTGCACCCTTTGTGAATCTGGCATTGGTGCCAGAGGCCGGATCCAGCTTCCTCATGCCTGCTCGTATTGGCTATGTGCGTGCGTTTGCTCTTTTTGCGCTTGGCGAAAGTCTCGCTGGCCAGGAGGCTGTCACACTTGGTATCGCAAACAAGGCGCTTCCCTGGGAGGATCTCCTTCCCGCTGCCAGAACCGCTGCACAAATGCTTGTCAAGAAGCCTGCCGGCTCACTGGTTGCAACAAAGAAACTGATGCGTGACACCGACGCGGTACTGAGGCATATGGCAGCAGAAAGCAAAGTCTTTGGCGAGAGGCTCAAGAGTGATGAGGCGCGTGAAGCGTTTAGTGCGTTCGCTGAACGTCGGCAACCCGACTTCTCGCAGTTCAACTCTTAAGCAGGTGGCTTGATGACGCCATTTTCAGCGTTAACCGCTGCGATGCTTGACGATGGTGACTCACACTTAATCACTGTGCCTGATGACTGGCTTCAGGGGCGCACGGCGTACGGTGGGCTATCAGCCGCTATGACCCTTGAAGCCATCTATAGAAGTGAGAAGGATCTTCCTCCACTGCGATCGGCTCAGTTTTGCTTCATTGGTCCCGCGACAGGTGAGTTGCGGGTTTCCAATAGTGTGTTGCGAAAAGGGAAGTCGACGGTAGTCGTTGGGGCGAGCCTCGACGGAGAAAGCGGGATCGCCGTCCGGTCTACGCTTTGTTTTGGTGCAGGAAGAGAGTCGACCCACAACTATAACTCTTTGAACATGCCAGTGGTTCCGGAACCAGACAACTGTCCCAGTTATTACACTTGGCCTAACCGTCCCAACTTCATGAGCCACTTCGAAGGACGGCTGGTGCACGGAGAACGGCCTAGAACCGCAGGCAGCGCGCCTGAGATGACAGTATGGCTCAGACATATTGACTCGGGGAACGGGCTGGAAACCGTCCGCCTCTTGGCGCTGGCAGATGCGCTGCCTCCGTCGTCCCTCATTATGTCAAGAGAGCCTACCGTTATTAGCACCATGACCTGGGCGGTAGACATGCTGGCACCTGAGCCGACTTCCTCATCTGGATGGTGGCTAGTTCGATGCGAAGCAGACACGTCTCAGTCTGGGTACTCGGTGCAAAGGACCGTGATCTGGAACCCCGATGGTGAACCTATTTTGGTCGCCACTCAAAATGTGGCGATATTTGGATGAGTACGCGGACATCAACCTCCATCACTCGGAGTGAATCTTCATTATCGTCAAGGGTGTTTGCCGTAGCCTGCGTAGGGACTGCCCTTCCGAATCTGGACTTGTTTAGTGTAAACATCGCTTTGCCCAGCATCGCAGCTGAGTTTGATTCGGTGCCACTCAGTGATCTCTCATGGATCCTCAATGGTTACGCCATTGCTTATGCGGCCTTGCTGGTATTCTTCGGTAGGTTGTCGGAAGGTTATCGCCGTGATCGGAGCTTCATCCTCGGCATCGTGATTTTTTCGATTGCCTCTGCAGGGTGCGCCCTGGCCGGCGGCGTATGGGGTTTGGTGCTTTTTCATACTGCGGCCGCATTCGGCGCAGCCCTCATGACACCGACCTCTATCGGTTTGCTGTTGGCGACATTTCCTCCTGAGAGGCGCGCTTCAGCGGTACGGGGTTGGGCCGGAATTGGTGGCTTTGCTGCAGCTCTGGGACCGATTGTTGGCGGGTTACTGGTAACTTTCGACTGGCGCTTGGTCTTTTTGGCCAACGCATTGCTGGGGACGACTGCGGCGATCGTAGCTTGGCGCGTTTTGCCAAGCATTCCAGGTCACCCGGTAGAGCGGCCGAGTGTTGTTGCTGCGTCTCTATTAACTTTCGGTATAGCCGCCCTCGTTTTTTCGATCATCAAGGTAAACAGTTGGGGGTTCCAATCGCCCGGCATTATCGCCAGTGCATTTGTTGCCGCCGTTCTGTTGGCGCTTTTCGTAATGCATTGCGTGCGGTCGTCCAACCCGCTATTCAGCCCCAGTCTTTTTAGAATCAGGTTATTCAGCGGAGCTTCATTGGCGATGGTTCCGTACTCCGTAACTTTTGGTGCAATGCTCTTCTCCGTTGCTTTATGGGGGCAATCCGCCTGGGGGTGGTCTGCCCTACAGGCCGGTCTGGCCATTATTCCGGGACCGTTGATGGTACCACTGACGTCGACTTTTCTGACTGGTCGGTTGATAGCGCGTTGCGGGGCCGCCATGACGGTGACACTTGGCGTTGGTTTTGTAGTGTTGGGCTTCGGGTTATGGGCGCTCTTGATCGGATTGACTGAAAGCACCGGCATTATTGTCGCTGGCATGCTCCTGAATGGCATCGGTGTCGGGCTGATTTTCCCCTCGCTCATGGGGACGGGCACTCAGGAGTTGCCACCGACCTCGTTCGCTACGGGCTCTGGAATGATAAACATGCTGCGCCAAGCTTCGATCGCAATCGGTGTGGCAATTTTTGTGGCTATCGTCGGTACGAAAACCTCCATGCAGGACCAGCTCTCCGCCTTTCGGATTGGCTGGTGGCTAATGGCTGCCATAACCTGTCTGACGTTATGGCCGACCTTCGTTTTCCTTCGCAAGCAACCCGAGCTGCAAGCCAGTGTCGCCGCTCCAAAGGCATCGCCTCTTCCAACGGATTCAGACGATCTCAATCAGCTATGAGGTCAATTGTAAACCTCCCTTTTTCAGTTGCATCGCGGCTTAAAGTTCTCCGTGTTTTAGAGCTTCGCCAAACATTCCTGTGGTGCCAAGCCCTCTAGTAGATTGCGAGCGCGTGAATGTTCGCTTTTGTTTATAATGCGTGCTTTTTGAGGCCGCAGTATTCAGAAACGTGCCTCACCAAGATCTGGGCGCTCGCGCCAGACCATAGTTGCATCATTATTTAACGTGGGTTGGATCTGTAGTGGAAAATTTATGCTTCAAAATTTGGAAAAGTTATGGGTAAAACCACAACCAAGTTCCTTCTCTTGAATCAATAGCTTGAACCTCTTTCTGGTACATTTCTGTGCATAGAGATTTGTGTTGAGCTGGAGAACGCCATCACCCTACCCGCCGGTACCGTTACAGCCTCATTAGTTTATACTTCCACTCCGAAGACATATCGTATTTCTAACCACCAGGGACCGGTGCTCACAGTAAGACCGGGCCCTGCATGTTCATCACACGAACGTTGTTGCTACTCCTGGTCTGGGGTTACGCGCTGGTGGCTGTTGGCCAGCCCGCGAATTTCTCCCAGGCTAAAGTCCTGCTCAAGGAGCAGGTGTATTACGACCAGAACCAGTCCGCTCAGGGCACCCTCTATTGCGGCTGCCAGTGGCAGTGGACCGGTGCTTCCGGGGGCCGGGCAGATCTTGCCGGCTGTGATTACGGAGTTCGCCGCCAGCAGGCCCGCGCCGAGCGGATCGAGTGGGAACACATCGTGCCGGCCTGGGTCATGGGGCACCAGCGCCAGTGCTGGCAGAACGGCGGACGGGAACACTGCGTGGCGGAT
>NZ_CAXBDN010000333.1:0-3783 GCF_963974375.1 uncultured Marinobacter sp. | reverse complement strand
GGTTTTGACCATCCAGAGCTCGAGCTGGGATTGATAAGGGTTCATGCCAACAGCCGCAGCGGCATCACTACTGCCAATGCCCTGTTTCCGTACCTTCAGCCATTCTTCCCGGCTGAGACCCTTGTTGGAGACCAGGCGCAATGCCGGTCGCTGTTTCTGAATTGTGTTTGCACTCATGCCCATGGCGTTTTCTCCAGACATAAAAAAGCCCACCAGAGCACCAGGCTCCGGTGGGCTTTATGGCGGTTTTGGGATTTGTAAGGTTGGCTCAGGCCACAAGTGACATGGCCTGCTCTAATGCACGGTTCTTCATGGCAGCACCGGTACCGAACCAGGCGGAATCCAGGCGGTGGTCGACAGTTTTGGCACGGCGCTGGTGATCGATGAATTCCGTCACCGCGTTCAGCAACCCATAGGCCGTACCTTCAGATGAAGCCAACATGGCTCCCATGCCCCCGCCTTCATAGAGGGATAATGCTTTGGCCATGGATCGCTCGTTAGTTTTGCCAACACCACTTCCGGAATCATCGGTGAACACCTTCAGGAAGTAGTTCCTGGCCTCAGTAGTCTTGACCTTTCGCTCACTCAGGGTCTTCAGGCGGTACATGAAGTCGTCCCAGGCACTTACCGAAATACCAAGCTGCTTTTTCACCAGATCCGCATCAAAGGCCGTGTTGTGCTTCACCTTGACGGCGTTGGCATTAGAGCCCTTCAGCGCAACAGCCAGCGTGTTGTTGCAAACCACACGGATACTGGTGAACTGGGCAGTGGTTGCCATGGTTCCGTCGCAAGCGGTGGCCAGCAGAACGTAGGCATTGGTTTGATCGTTGCCCTTGAGCATGCCGGATTGGCCGGTGCGGGCCAGAGCCCACATCTTGCGGCCACCTTTCAGAACACCAGCTGTTTCCAGCTCAAAGCCAGACACCTCGGTCAGATCCCGATAGAACTCCAGAATCTCATCGGGCTGAACCACCTTAAAGCGGTTACCGACGACCGACAGCGGAGCCTTGGTATCCGAGCGGTAAAGCACTTTGGAATCCGGGTAGGACAGGATTTCACCTAAGCTGCCACTGGAATTGGTGACGAAGCGGACAGGACTTTCCTGAATCTGCCAATCCAAGCCCGCTTGTTTTGCCCAGACCTCCAAGGGCTGATTCGAAGTCAGTTCGTTCCCCAGGCCATGCCAGGGGGTTTGACCAACGTAGGCCATTTGTTCAATGAGATGAGCCATTGTTGTTCTCCTATGGAATTTGCGAGTGGAATCAGCGGATATCGTCGCGGGAGTCGGGATCGGTACTGAAGGAATAGCCGCAATCAAGGCAGCGAAGGTTGTCCAGCACACGGTCATCCAGGACATCGCCCAGAATCACGCCAGCGGAAGCGCCAGTGGCACCACCCAGCAGCGCACCAATGACGGCACCGCCGATACCGCCAACAGTCGCACCGATAGGACCGGCAACGATACCGAGGGCAGCACCCGCTTGGGCTCCGGCCGTGGCAGCCGCATAGCCGCCGTAGGTACCGGCAGACGCGCCGACCACACCAGCGGTTTTCTTGCCGTAGTTGTTCTTGCCAATCCGCCGGGACAGGCAGTTGGGACATTGTTCGGACATTGGGAATTACCTCTGTGAATTGGGAGGGAAGGCACTGTCAGTGCCCTGGTTCACAGGGGTGATATAGGTTTCAAATTCGATGGAATCATGAAACATGAGAGACATAGATCCCGTTGCGTCTTAAAGCCGTACCTCTCGCCCGTTTGGTCAGACTAAACTTGAGGAAATCGACTGCTCGCTAAGGTCGCAAAGCGAACGTTCAGGCAAATAGATTTTGGAATATGCGCAGTAGACGGGTAGGCACTCTGCGAATGATCGTGATAACCGGTAAAGACGTGATAGCAAGGTGCCAGGCCGAATCTTGGCACCTTGCTATCGGCGTTACTCACCAAGAGTTCGCTGTTTCCAGAGATAAAAGAGCACAGGAATCACCAGCAGCGCCAGAATGACAGCGGAAATCATACCGCCCACCATAGGTGCCGCAATCCGGCCCATCACCTCCGACCCTGTACCGGTGCCAATCATAATGGGCACAAGCCCCCCGATAATGGCGGCCGCCGTCATCATGATTGGCCGAACCCGCATACCGGCACCGTGTAGTACGGCATGGCGGAGGGTTTCTCGCCTTGGCGTCAGCCCTTTGTCATCACACGTTTCCAGCATTGCGTTATAAGCCTGATTCAAATACACCAGCATGATCACCCCAATCTCTACCGCAACGCCGGCCAGCGCAATGAAACCGACACCGACGGCTACCGAAAAATTATAACCAAGCAGATACATCAGCCAGATAGCACCGATCATCGCAAACGGTAGCGTGCCCATAATAATCCCCACTTCGGCAAAACGGCGGAAGTTAAGAAACAGCAGGATGACGATGATGGCCAGCGTTAACGGCACCACATAGGTCAGTTTTTCCTTCGCACGGAGCATGTACTCATACTGACCAGACCAGTTGATTGAATAACCGGGAGGTAGATCCAGCTCTTCACTCACGGTAACCATGGCCTGTTCAACATAGGTGCCTACGTCGACACCCTCAATATCCACAAAGGTCCAGCCGTTCAGGCGGGCATTCTCACTCTTAATGGCCGGCGGGCCATCCTCCACGCCGATCTCCGCCACATCTGCCAGGGCAATGCGCTGGCCGGATGCGGTCACGATGGGCAGTTGCTCCAGCTTCTCGGGCGAATCCCGGTAGTCTTCCGGATAACGAAGATTAATGGGATACCGCTCAAGTCCCTCGATGGTTCTGGAAACGTTGATTCCACCAATAGCGGAGGCCACTACCTGCTGAACATCAGCGATATTCAGCCCATAACGAGCGGCACGCTCACGATCAATATCCACCTTGATGTAGCGGCCCCCAGCGACTCGCTCAGAGTAAACGGAGGCTGTACCGGGGATGTCGACCATGACTTCCTCAAGGCGTTTACCGATGTTCTGGATGACGGTAAGGTCCGGACCGGCAATCTTGATGCCCACCGGCGTTTTAATACCCGTTGCCAGCATATCGATGCGCGTGATGATCGGCATAACCCAGGCATTGGTTACCCCCGGGAACCGAATCAGAGTATTGAGCTCCTGCTTCAGCTTTTCGGTGGTCATGCCTTCCCGCCATTGATCCCTCGGCTTGAGCTGGATGAAGGTCTCGATCATCGTCAATGGAGCCGGATCGGTAGCGGTATCCGCCCGCCCCACTTTGCCGAACACGGTTTCGACTTCGGGTACGGTGGCAATCAGCTTGTCCGTTTGCTGCAACAGTTCCCGAGCCTTACCAATGGAGATGCCCGGGTAGGTGGTGGGCATGTACATCAGGTCGCCTTCATCCAGTGGCGGGATGAATTCACTGCCGATTTTGGTGGCTGGCCAAAGGCCCACAGCCAATGCCAGCAACGCAACAATAACCGTCGTTTTCGGGAAGCGTAACACCAGCTTCAGCACCGGCATATAAACGCCAACCAGCAGGCGGTTCACGGGGTTCTTGTGCTCCGGCAGCACCTTGCCGCGAATGAAATAGCCCATCAGCACCGGCACCAGCGTCACCGCCAGGGCCGCACTCGCCGCCATGGCGTAGGTTTTGGTGAACGCCAGGGGAGAAAACATCCGCCCTTCCTGCGCCTCCAGGGCAAACACCGGCACAAAACTGACGGTAATGATCAGGAGCGAGAAAAACAGTCATCACGCTGCTCTCCACTCTTTCCCGGTTGCTCTGCCTGGTGGTTATGTC
>NZ_CAXBDN010000332.1:0-3821 GCF_963974375.1 uncultured Marinobacter sp. | reverse complement strand
CCGGCGGCACTGAGGGTCATATCCGCCACCATGCACAACCGATCCAGCCCCGGGTTAAGGGAGCACAAACCGTTGGAAAGCTTCTCCGGCAGCATCGGTACCACGTGATCCGGGAAATACACCGACGTAGCGCGATTCTGGGCCTCGTCATCCAGTGGTGTGCCGGGGCGCACGTAATGGGACACGTCAGCAATGGCCACGATCAGCCGGTAACCACCCCGGGGACGCTGCTCGCAATAGATAGCATCGTCGAAATCCCGGGCGGTCTCGTCATCAATGGTCACCAGCGGCAGGTGGCGGATATCCACCCGGTTTGCCTTGTCAGCGTCGGTGACCTCTTCCGGAATATCCGCCGCCTGACGGGTAACCGCCGGGGGCCATTCGTGAGGAATATCGTAAGAGCGAATGGCAACATCAATTTCCATGCCCGGCGCCATATGTTCACCAAGCACCTCAACCACCCTGCCCGTAGGCTTGGTGCGAAGGGTTGGCTGGCGCAGAATATCAACAACCACGTACTGGCCGTGACGGGCCTCGGCGCAATCGCTTTCGGCAATCATCACTTCATGGTTGATGCGGGGATTTTCCGGCACCACAAACGCGATGCCGTCTTCCCGGAACAGACGTCCGACGGTCTGGGTGGTGCGATGCTCCAGCACATCAACGATGACACCTTCCTTACGCCCCCGGTCATCCACACTCTCGACCCGACCAGCAACCCGATCACCATGAAACACCTGCTTCATCTGGCGGGCACTGAGGAACAGGTCACCACCGCCATCATCCGGCATCAGGAACCCGAAGCCATCTTTATGGCCAGAGACCTTGCCGGTCACCAGGTCCGCTTCATCTATAGGCAGATACTTGCCGCGCCGGTTGCAGATCATCTGGCCGTCGCGACACATGGCGATCAGGCGGCGGCGCAGGGCTTCTATGCCCTCCGGCGAATACTGGCCCAGTTCTTCACAGAGGGTTTCATGGGTCGCCGGCGCACCGCGCTGGCGCAAATGATCGAGAATAAATTCCCGGCTCTGGATGGGGTTGTCGTACTTTTGTGCCTCACGGTCAGCGTGAGGATCACGGGGGGTATTCTTATCGGACATTCGTTCTCTCGGCGTTCCCGGCCAGCAACAATGCCGGCACAGAGACCTCTGAAAAACAGCCTTAAGGGGCACTTTTCCAGAGGTCTCGGGTGAATTTGGTCCGAGTATACCGCCACCACCGGTCAGCCGCCTAACAACCGCCCAAATAATTCGAAAAAAAGTGTTTGACAGCTTATAGGCGAATCATTAAAGTACGCGCCATCGGTTGAGGCAAATGCCTTGACAGGCAGCAGAAATGAAAGGCTTCTCAATGGATAACAACAGCTTATCCGGGCCAGACAAATCATCAAAGGCTGCAAATCACCTGCCGAGGTGGTGAAATTGGTAGACACGCTAGCTTCAGGTGCTAGTGGGGGCAACCCCGTGGAGGTTCAAGTCCTCTCCTCGGCACCATTCCTTCCTTGGAATGGCCTCGGAAAATACTCTTCCAAGTAATTCATAACGCGATACTGTTATAAACACAGCTGTATCATTATTGATACCGTCGTTGCCAGCCCTAAACATTCATTCGTAAAAACTCGAAAGACTGCCTCCCCACCAGCAAGAACCAAAACCTGAGCCTCGCTCACTAACGCAAACTTCGAACACCCGGCAATCATGTTAGGACTCTAACCAGATTTGCAGCTATGCTTGGAGCGCCGCGCAATGTTTGCAGGAAACAATCGATGCGACAGCTTCTCTACAGGTATGTTGATGCCACAGCCTGGAACAAAAAAGGGCTATCTCCTTTCAACTTGGCAATATGCATACTTATTCTCGTCTCGGTCTTGCTGGCCGTCATTGAGACCGAACGCCCCATCAGAGAGGCCTACCCGTATCTCTTTTTGATATCAGAGCGAATTCTGTTTGTGCTGTTTGTCATTGAGTATGGCCTCCGGATATATGTTGCCCCCGAAAATCCAAAATACTCCGGTGCGTTCGGGCGGCTCCGCTACATGAAATCCGGATGGGCTGTTTTCGATTTACTGGCGCTGGTATCGTTCATCGCACCTTTCGTCTCAAACTCCCTGGCCTTTTATATCAGGCTGACCCGCATCTTCAGGATACTTCGGGTATCTAGACTCGGTCGTTTCACACAAGCCTGGGACCTGCTCTGGGTAGCTACAGCCAGACGCAAGTTCGAGCTGCTCATGAGTGCCTCCATCGCTTTTATCCTGCTGCTCGTTTCCAGTGCATTTCTGTATCTGTTCGAGGCAGAGCTGCAACCTGAAGACTTTGGAAGCATTCCCCGTGCTCTCTGGTGGAGCGTGGCCACTTTAACAACCGTGGGCTACGGAGACGTCACACCAATCACCGCTGCTGGCAAGTTCTTCGCGGGTCTTACTGCCATCTCCGGTATTGGCATTGTCGCTATGCCGACCGGGATACTTGCTGCTGCATTTAGTGATGCCTTCCAAGCCCGGCAGGAAACAGATCAAAACTCGGAGTAATTCATGGCTTTTCGATTTCAGCGTCGCATCAAGATTGCCCCAGGTATTCGCCTGAATGTCAGCAAAAGAGGCGTAGGGCTTTCTGCAGGGCCCAGAGGCGCGACCATGAGCGTGGGTCGACGCGGTGTCTATGGAAACGTGGGTGTACCGGGCACCGGGCTGAGCTTCAGAGAAAAGCTGAACAAGACCCAGAAAGGGGGCACAGGAGGCCGTAAAGGGGCACAAGGCGAGCAGGGCAATATAAACATCAGCATTGATGACGATGGCCTGGTTACCCTCCTATATCCTACCGGGGAGCCTCTAAGTACCCGGGAGACCGCTGCTGTCAGAAAACGAGCTGGCGGAGCAATTAGAGCGTTCATGGAAGAGGTCTGTGAACGTCGCAATGAGATGCTCCGGTCAATCACTACTTTTCATCATCGCATCCCGAAGCCCACCGATAAGCCTGAATACATACCTTCCCTTTTCAAGGTGCAGGAACCAACCCCCAGCCTGTTTGCCAAAGTCTGGGCGCTGATATTCCCTCCATTCCGTCGAAAGCTGAACCGCGATCACGCAGACTGGCGCTCAGCCAAAGCTGCCCATGACCAGGGTGAGCAGGAACGGAAGGCTCTTGAGGAAACCTTGGTCTTCTCGGACATTACCGCTATGGAGCGGGTACTTGAAACATATCTTGGGGGTATTGAGTGGCCCAAGGAGCCCGCCATTGATTTTGATCTGGGCGAGGACAATACAACACTGGCTCTCGACATCCAGTTCCCTGATGAAGACGAGATGCCCGACAAGGAGTGGTCTGTCCCTGCTACCCAATACAAGCTCTCACCCAAGACAGTGAGTGCAACTAAAAGACGGCAAATCTACCGTGACTACATTCACTCGGTCATGATGAGAGTCGCTGGGGAGATCTTTGCACACCTCCCCACAGTGGAGCACGTGTTGATATCCGGATATCGGGAGACCATCAATTCATCGAATGGTCATGCAGAGGACCAATACATCATCAGCGTGATAATGCACCGGGACCAGTGGGCCTCAGTGGACTTCGAGAGGCTCCGCCAAATCGACCCTACCGAAGTTTTTACCGGCCACCTTCTCAATCGGTCAATGAAAAAGACCGGTATCTTCAAAGGCATTACACCGTTCTCACCGAGTGACCTTGAGGAAAGCAGCATGGGTTCAGGACACCACAAGCTCTCCTAGAGAGGTACGGGAGCAGGTCACAATCTCCTCTTTTGTCAACAACGGTGAACTCTGACCGCTTTTTGTCAGTTTAGATTGTCCGGTTTTC
>NZ_CAXBDN010000331.1:0-3860 GCF_963974375.1 uncultured Marinobacter sp. | reverse complement strand
CGATGTCAGCGCCGGAATTGCCACAGCCGATGATCAGCACCCGTTTGCCACTGAAAACCTCCGGACTGCGGTATTCTGACGAGTGCATCAGCTCACCCGCGAATTCACCGGGCAGCGCCGGCTGGTTGGGGGTGTGCAGGGTGCCGTTGGCAATCATCACACCCGTGAAGGTGCGGGTCTGCTGGACCCCCTTGCACTCGGTGGTCAATAGCCAGTGGTCGCCATCCGGTTCCATGCGGATGACCCGGGTGTTGAATTCGTAGTGGTCCCGCAGACCGAAGTGGTCCACGAAATCCCTGAAATAGGCTCTCAGTTCCTTGTGGCTGGGGTACTGGGCCACCTGGTCTTTCATCGGGAACTCGGCAAACTCGGTCATCCGCTTTGAGGAAATCAGGTGGGCGGTGTCGTACATGGTGCTGTGGGGATTGTCGATGTCCCACAGGCCGCCGACATCGCTGTGAAGCTCGAAGCCGGTAAAAGGGATGTTCTGCTGCTGGAGATTACGGGCACAGGCAAGGCCCATGGGGCCGGCACCGATCACTGCGTACATGGGGTGAGTCCTGATTTTGTTGTTATCGTTTTCTGAAGTTACCTATAGTAGGCAAATGCTTGTGATCTTTCCCGACCGGACAGGACCAAAACCACGACAATTCGGGCCATGAACGACTCTACTCCCAGTGTAACCCACCTGTATGCCCAGGCGATTCTTCAGGCCGCCCGGCGTCGCGGCCTTACCCTGCCCGCCTCGGTCTGTGACCGGCTGGTGCCGGGTCAACGGGTACCCCTGGAGGTGCAGGACGAGCTGTGGGGCCATTATTGCCGGTTAGCGGATGAGCCCCTGTCAGGACTTGAGATCGGGCTGGCCCTGCAGATCGGGCATCTGGACAGTGCCGGCATGCTGCTGGTGAGCTGCGATACCCTGCGAGAGGGTCTTGAAGCACTTGTAGAGTACGCACCGGTAATCGGCGATGGCGGTGAATTCAGCCTGTCTGAGGAGGGCGATCTGCTCTGCCTGTATTACCAGCCCGGTTATCAGGTCCGGGTGGCGGAGCGGGTGGAAGCGGTGATGGCATCGCTGGTCCGTCTGGCGGGCTGGGCCACGGGAGGAGCTTTCGCCCCGGATACCTTGCTGTTGAGTCACCGCGCGCTGGCGGACGCAACCAGTTACCGGGACCGGCTGGGAATGCCTGTGGTCTTCGGTGCCGACCGAAATGGCCTTTGTTTTGGTGGTGATCAGGGCAACCTTCCGCTGATCCAGGCCAACAGTGCCTTGCGGGACCACCTGAGGCAGCTGGCCGACTACACCATGGATCAGCTGGGCCACCACAGCCTGAGCGCTCAGATCTGCCGTCTGGTGCGGGAACATCCCGGTTGGGGCAAGGAGCGGGTGGCGGCAGATCTGGCGATCAGCGGGCGCCACCTGAACCGTTTGCTGGCCGAGGAGGGAGTGTCGTTCAAGGTGCTGCGCGAGCGGGAGCTGCATCGGCTCGCCTGTGAGCAGCTTCGGGCTGGCCGGGCTGTGGCCCGGATTACGGAAAGCCTCGGATTCTCCGAGGAGACCGCCTTCGTGCGGGCGTTCCGGCGTTGGGAAGGCATGACCCCGGCGCGGTTCCGGGAGACAATCTGAAGCTTACCCGGGTCTCTGGTCTGCCCTTGGCCTGTCCTTACCGTGACAATCCGGAAACATACTTTGTGTCTGCAGCTAATGCCGACTATGGTAAAGGCTCATCTTGAACCGCAATGGAGAATCTGTATGCCACTTCCCAGGATTATTGGAATCGTACTGCTTGTCGTTGGCGTCATCCTGCTGTTCTTCGGATTTAATGCCTCCCAGTCAGTGGGTGAGCAGGTGACCGAAACCTTCACCGGTACGTTCACCGATGAGACCATGTGGTATCTGATCGGTGGTGCCGCAGCGGCAGCCGCAGGCGCGTTTTTGCTGTTTTTCCGGAAGTAGCCGCAGATTGCCGAATGGCTCCAAATAATATGCCAGAATTGGCTCTGATCCGGCGCGCCCCATGGGTAGATATCCGCATACCAGCGGTGGCGAAAAAGCCTGATGATCGCGAAATCTTATGGGTGCTGCAGCCAGGCTGAGGCACCTTTTTTTATGGCCTGATTACCCTGTGGAGGGACACACCACCCATGACCGACCACTCCAATATCCAGATTTCCGACTATTACGATGCTGATACCTTCAAGCGCATCAAGGAATTTGCTGACGGCAGGGAAACGCCGTTTGTCGTCATTGATACCGCGACCATCGACCGGCAGTACGAAGAACTGGTAGAAGTGTTCCCTTACGCCAGTGTCTACTACGCCGTCAAGGCCAACCCAGCCCCTCAGGTCTTGTCCCTGCTGCGGGACAAGGGTGCCAATTTTGATATCGCATCGGTCTATGAGCTGGACAAGGTGATGTCACTGGGTGTAACCGGTGACCGGATCAGTTATGGCAACACCATCAAGAAAGCGAAAGACATACGCACCTTCTACGAGAAGGGTGTTCGCATGTACGCTACGGATTCCGAGGCTGATCTGCGCAACATCGCCAAGGCTGCACCGGGTTCAAAGGTCTACGTCCGTATTCTGACCGAAGGCACCCTGACTGCTGACTGGCCGCTGTCACGCAAGTTCGGATGTCAGACCGACATGGCCATGGATCTCCTGATTCTGGCCCGTGATCTCGGCCTGGTGCCTTATGGCGTGTCGTTCCACGTGGGTTCCCAGCAACGGGAAATCGGCGCCTGGGATGCGGCACTGGGCAAGGTAAAGATCATTTTCGAACGCCTGAAAGAAGAAGACGGCATCGAGCTGAAAATGATCAACATGGGCGGTGGCTTTCCGGCCAACTACATCACCCGCACCAACGATCTGAAAACCTACGCGGAAGAGATTGAACGATTTATCCGTGAAGACTTTGGTGATGATGCTCCGGAAATTATCATCGAGCCGGGCCGTTCGCTGATCTCCAACGCCGGCGTACTGGTCAGTGAGGTGGTGCTGATTTCCCGTAAATCCCGCACTGCCCTGCACCGCTGGGTGTTTACTGACGTGGGCAAGTTCTCCGGCCTGATCGAAACCCTGGACGAAGCCATCAAGTTTCCGGTCTACACCGAGAAACAGGGTGAATGCGAGGATTCGGTGATAGCCGGACCCACCTGTGACAGCATGGATATCATGTACGAGCACCACAAGTACCCACTGCCCCTGAACCTGGCCATCGGCGACCGGATGTACTGGTTCTCTACCGGTGCCTATACTACGACCTACAGCGCGGTGGAATTCAATGGATTCCCGCCGCTCAAGGACTACTACATCTAGGCTGAATGCCCGACCGCCGGCTGATCTTCTGTCAGCCGGTGTTGCGGTCGGGAGGTAACCCCGGACCCGGGGTATGTCAGCCCGGGAGGCCACTTTTGCAACTGACCGTGTTTTTCCAGGCCACCGGTGGTCTTGCCCTGTTTCTGCTGGCCATGGGGATGATGACCGATGGCCTGAAAACCTTCGCCGGCTCGGGCCTCAAGCGCCTGCTCAGCCAATGGACTCATACCCCCCTCCGTGGCCTCGCCTCCGGCATTATGGTGACCGGTCTGGTGCAATCCTCCAGTGCGGTCACGGTAGCCACCATCGGCTTCGTCAACGCCGGCATGCTGACCCTGGCTCAGGCCATTGCCGTGGTCTTTGGTGCCAACGTCGGCACCACCATTACCAGTTGGCTGGTGGCGTTGGTGGGCAGTGGTTTCAAGATCAGTGCGCTGGCTTTGCCTATCCTCACGGTGGGCGTGGTGCTGCGGATAGCCGGCTCCGGCCGGCGCTGGGCCCATCTCGGCGAGGCGCTTGCCGGATTTGGCCTGTTCTTT